>JAKZRQ010000293.1:0-7503 GCA_047518105.1 Pseudomonadales bacterium
CTTGGGTTTCACTAGTTTGACCGCGATGTCGATGATCGTGCCGATGGCGGACTGCGCTGGCCGCGCCCTCGCGGGTCTTTTGGCCCCGTGTACACACGGGGCCAAAATCCTCCGCGATCATCACGGCCCCTGGTGAGAAATGCGGGCTAGGCGGCGCCACATGCGGCGCGCCTAGTTTCCTTGAGCGCTCCGAATGTTGACGCTTGCATTGCGAACGAGGCCGGGAGAATGCGCGCCCTACGGGCGCGTTTGAGAATGCGCAAGCATTCTCGATCACGCTGCACATGCGGCGCGCCTAGACGCCACTCGGTCCGAACATGCCTGCGGTGTAACTTTTCGTTTACACACTGCCGCGCCGTTGACGATAATACGCGCCATCCTCTCCACGCGATGGATGCGCCGTGGCTCTCGAGAATCTCGAAGACTATTTCCCGGATTGGAAGAAGCGCGAGGCGCTGGCCGAAGCGATGATCCCCATCATCGGGCAGCTCTACCGCAAGAACGTCGTCGTCTACTGCTACGGGCGTGCATTGCACAACCGCAGCGTGACCGACATCATGAAGACCCACCGCTTCGTGCGCCAGGTGGCCGAGAACGAGCTATCCGAGTTCGAGAGCTACCCGATCGTGGAAGCGTTGGCGGAGCTTGATCTCGGCCCGTGCCACGTCGACCTGGGCAAGCTGGCGGTGCGGTTGATGGAGCGCAACGAAGCCGGCGACCCCATCGCGCCGTTGGAGTACGTTCGCGAAGAGAGCGGGCACGTCATCGGTCGGCAGATCAAGCCGCTTGAGAGACCCCAGGATGTCGTGCTCTTCGGTTTTGGTCGCATTGGTCGGCTGCTGGCCCGACTGCTGATCGAAAAGACCGGTGGCGGCGACCAGTTGGTGCTGCGCGCCATCGTCCTCCGACCGGGACGACCCGACGACATACAGAAACGCGCCGCGCTCCTGCGACGGGACTCCGTCCACGGCGCCTTCAACGGCACGATCCGCGTCGACGAGACCAACCAGAGCCTGATCGCCAACGGCAACGTCATCCGCATGATCTATGCCGCCGACAGGGCCAACATCGACTACACCAAGTACGGTGTCGACAACGCTGTATTGATCGACAACTCGGGCACCTGGCGCGATGAGGGCGGGTTGAGTGAGCACCTCAAGTCGAAGGGCATCGCCCGGGTGCTGCTAACGGCACCGGGCAAGGGCAGCATCAAGAACATCGTATCGGGCGTGAACTCCCACCGCGTCAACGACGACGACCGAATCCTGTCCTGCGCGTCCTGCACCACCAATGCGATTGTGCCGGTGTTGAAGACGGTGAACGACAAATGGGGCATCGTGCACGGGCACATCGAGACCGTGCACGCCTACACGCCGGACCAGAATCTCCACGACAACTACCATGCCAGCGATCGTCGCGGACGGTCCGCGCCGCTGAACATGGTCATCACGGAGACGGGGGCCTCGAATGCCGTTGCCAAGTTGCTGCCGGAACTCGAAGGCAAGCTCACCGGCAACGCCATCCGGGTGCCGACGCCCAACGTTTCGTTGGCGATCCTGATCCTGACGCTTCGACGCGATAGCACGCTCGACGAGGTGAACGGCTATCTGCGCGATGTCGCCCTGGACTCCTCGCTGCAACGACAGATCGACTACACCTCGTCCAAGGAACGCGTCTCCAGCGACTACATCGGCAACCGGCACGCCTGCAGTATCGATGGCGGCGCCACCATCGTTGCCGGCAACCGCGTAATCCTCTACGCCTACTACGACAACGAATTCGGCTACGCCTGCCAAGTCATCCGCGTCACCCAGAAGTGGGCCGGTATCCGCTACTCGCTCATCCCCAACGATGTGGCGAGAACAGGCTTCGAGGAGATGAGAACGTCCGTGGCCGCGGGGTGACTTCCCCGAGGCGACGTCCGCGCAGGACGCGTGGTCGTCGTCCCACCCAGACGAAGGGGCTTGAGTTCCGGGCCGCCTGTCTGTGATATCCGCGTCCTCCGAGGTGCTGAGTCCACTCCCCGCCGGTTCTGTTTTACGTGTACCTGCCGGGCAGTCCTTCGGCCCTGGCCTGGCGTACGAGTGGCGCATTGTTCTCGCCGGATCCGTCATGGGCGGCGACGTGGTTCTCCAGGGTACGGCGGGGAAGTCGATTCGTGGTGCAGTCCCGAACCCGGGTGTGGCAAACTCCCCGATGAACGTGCCCGTGAGAGAACATGGTCGAACTGTCTACCGAGCGGCTGGTTCTGCGTCCATTCCTGCCGGACGACGTGGATGCCCTGCACACGCTGTGGGCGGATCGGGAGGTCCGCCGCTATCTCTTCGACGGTGCGGTGCCCGCCAGGCAGCGGGCGGTGGAGATCGTCGATGGCAGCATTGATGGTTTCGAAGCGCTCGGCTACGGGTTCTTTTCCGTTCGTCGCCGGCAATCGCCTGCGGAGTTGATTGGCTTTTCGGGATTCCGACCCTACGACGAAGCGGGGGTGGTTGAATTGCTGTTCGCCATCGCGCTGCCGCAGTGGGGGCGGGGCTACGCCACGGAAGCGGGACGAGAAGTACTGAGATTCGGGTTCGAGCAGTGCGGCTTGTGCCGAGTGGTAGCGACTACCGACACGCCGAATCAGCGCTCGGTGCAGGTATTGCAGCGGTTGGGACTGTTCTTCGAGAAGCGCCGGGAACGCCATGGATTGGACACGGTCTACTACGCCATGACCGCGGACGAGTTCCGGGCGTCCGACCTGCCGTCCTCTGGCCAAGCGGCGGGGCCGCTGGGGATTGCCCGAACGAGCCGAGCTCGCGAGCGTTCTGGAGTGTCACGCTCGCGCTGCGAGCACCGCGATTCCGGTTGACAGATGCACATTGGACTTCTTGCTCTCGATTTTCATCTCGCGGGCTGCAGTTCGTTGAAGGAGAAGCGGCACCGCTTGGCGCGACTGCGGGGCAAGTTCGGGCACGTGGCCAACTTGGCGGTGTGCGAGAGCGACTATCAGGACTCCCACAAACGTGCTCGTTGGTCCGTGGTCGCCGTCGCTGGCGATGCTCGGGTGGTCGAACAGTCCCTCGCGGAAGTCGAGCGGTGGGTGGTGCGGTCGGTTGATGCAACGCTCGTGGACGTTGATCGAGAGGTGTTTGCCACGTGAGTGTCTATCTCGTCGTCGCCATCGTGGCGGTAGTCGTTTTCCTATGGTTCCGGTCGGCCCAACGCGCGCGTTGGGATTGGGTGTCCGCCCTCGATCTGATCGGCCAGTGGGATCTTGACGGGACCGCTGGGTCGGCTGATGGTTCGACGGGCGAAGCGCGGTCGCTGACGTTGTCCGGGGGTCCGCTTTCGGGTCCGTACGTGGCAAAGGACGGCGATACCACTTACCGAGGAACTTGGCGACTGACCGGCGCAACGCTCACCTTGGAACCCGAAGGGGGCCGCGCGGCGCAATACGAGCTACGCTTGTTCAGTGTGGGCAGGATCGGCATCGACGGTCCGGGTCGCCAACGCGAAATCTACGTCAAGTGCGACGACAACATCATCCCGTTTCGTGCCCGATCCTGACTCGGACCCCCGGCATGCCACAGTGCATTGCGGCGACCGTGTCGCTTCCTCGGACGAACTCAAGAAGCGGATCGAACGCAGCATCGACCAGTCCAATGACGAGTCCGTCGTGTTGAGAACGACGGTTGCTCGCGAATCCTAGTTTGCCCATGGCGGCCTTCGACGCGGAACCGTTTCTCGCCAAGTTGACCACCAGACCCGGCGTGTACCGCATGGTGGGCGATGGCGGCACGGTGCTCTACGTCGGCAAGGCGCGCAACCTGAAGGCGCGCGTGACCGCCTACTTTCGCGCCTCCGGGCTCACCGCGAAGACCATGGCGCTTGTCGCCAAGGTGCGCGACATCCAAGTCACGGTCACCACCAGCGAGACGGAAGCGCTGCTATTGGAACAAAGCCTGATCAAGGCTGACCGTCCGCCCTACAACGTGGTGCTGCGCGACGACAAATCCTACCCGTACATCCACCTTACCGATCATCCCTACCCTCGCTTGGCGTTCCATCGCGGCGCGCGTCGAGAGGGCCGGTACTTCGGCCCCTTTCCCAGTGCCGCTGCCGTGCGCGACAGTCTCAACATCCTGCAGAAGCTGTTCGGCATCCGGCCCTGCGAGGAGGGCTTCTTCAAGAATCGCTCGCGCCCGTGCCTGCAGCACCAGATCGGTCGTTGTAGCGCACCCTGCGTCGGGCTGATCGACCGCGAACGATACGCCGACGATGTGCGTTTGGCAGTGATGTTCCTGGAGGGCAAGAGCCAGGACATCCTCGCCGAGTTCAAGACCAAGATGGAAGCCGCCGCGCTGGCCCTGGAGTTCGAGCGGGCGGCGCGGTTGCGCGACCAGATCGACCACCTGCGACGGATCCAGGAGAACCAGTACGTGCATGGCGCCCGCGGCGACGTGGATATCTTCGGCATCGCGCTGTCCATGGCGCAGGTTTGCATTCAAGGACTGTTCGTTCGAGATGGTCGGATGCTGGGTCACCGCACCTGGTTCCCGAAGAACGAGCTTGCCCTGGCCGAGGGCGAGATGCTGTCTGCGTTCCTGTCGCAGTACTACCTCGCAGGCCGGGATCGGGAAATCCCGAAATCGGTGATCGCGTCGTCGCCGATGGATGATCGGGACCTCTTGGCGGGTGCCCTTTCGGACCGAGCGGGTCATCGGATCGAGGTGGCCTGCAACGTCCGGGGTCGGCGTGCCCGATGGGCGCGGATGGCGGCCGACAACGCCGAACTCTCGCTGAACGCGATGGCGGCGGACCGCAAGCAACTCCTATCACGGTTTGTCGAACTGCAGGCGGCACTGGGTTTGGAGGACGTGCCGCGACGACTCGAGTGCTTCGACATCAGCCATGCAGGCGGCGAAGCCACGGTGGCGTCCTGCGTGGTGTTCGACACGGAAGGTCCCCTGAAGTCCGACTATCGGCGTTTCAATGTCGAAGGCGTGCCGAGCGGCGACGACTACGGTGCCATCGAACAGGCGATCCGCCGCCGTTATACGCGCCTCGCCCGGGGCGAGGGCGTGCTGCCGGACGTGCTCGTGATCGACGGCGGTGTCGGCCAGGTGAATCGTGCTACCGATGTTCTCGGGGAGTTGCAGGTCGACGACATCCCCGTGCTCGGTATCGCCAAGGGACCAACCCGCAAGCCCGGGCTGGAGACTGTCGTCCAGGCGGGTGGCGTTCCGTTGACGCTAGCCGCGAACGGCCCCGCCTTGCATCTGCTCCAACACGTGCGCGACGAAGCCCACCGTTTTGCCATCGCGGGTCACCGGGGACGACGTCAGAAGCAGAGGCGGCGTTCGGTACTTGACGACATCCCGGGGATCGGACCACGTAGAAAGCGCGAGTTGCTCGCCCACTTCGGTTCCGTAGCTTCCATCAAGGGCGCAAGTTCCGAAGAAATCTCGAAGGTTCCCGGCGTTAGCCGTAAACTGGCAGCGGAAATTCACGGATCGTTACATGGTTGATCGCTTGTGAGCCTGAACTTGCCCAACATTCTGACCATCACGCGAATCGCCCTGGTGCCCGTGTTCGCAGTGACGTACGTCGCAACGGACAGCTTCTATTGGCTGGCGGCACTGCTGTTTGCCGCAGCGGCGTTCACGGACTGGCTCGACGGCTACCTGGCGAGGCGGTTGGACCAGACGACTCCGTTCGGGGCGTTCCTCGATCCCGTTGCGGACAAGCTGATCGTGGTCACCGCACTCGTATTGCTGGTTGGCAACCATGCCAACCTGTGGTTGACGTTGCCAGCCGTGGTCATCGTGGGCCGGGAGATCGTCATCTCGGCGCTGCGCGAATGGATGGCGGAAATGAACCGTCGCGGCCTCGTCGCGGTGTCCTGGGTTGGGCGGCTCAAGACGACATTGCAGATGGTTGCCATCGGTATTCTGCTCGCCAACCCGCCAATGATGCGCCCGTGGGCAATCCTTGGCCTGGTGCTGCTCTATGTTGCTGCCCTGCTTACCATCTGGTCGATGGTGATCTACGGTCGAGCCGCTTGGCCGACACTCAAGGACGGCCTCAAGGGTCCCGGCGTCTGAACGACGCGCGGGGTGGCTGTGGTAGTATCCGTGCCGCCAGACGCCGTGCAGATGTGGTCGATGCCGCGAGCCGGTGATCGTCGTGGGCTGGATGGCAGAGTGGTCATGCAGCGGACTGCAACTCCGTTTACGCCGGTTCGATTCCGACTCCAGCCTCCAATCCATATCCGATCGGTTGGGCCGGCCTTGGGGTGCTCGACTACAAGGATTTCGCTACCCGAGCCGGGGCCAAGCGGGCTGCGGTCGATCCGGTCGTGGTTCAGATCGCCGATGGCTATGGTAAGGTTGCTCGCTGGACGGTTGTCGTTCCAAGCGATGGGGGTACTAGGGGTTTATGGAAGTTACGACTGAGAGCGATAACGGCACGCTGATCGCCAAAGCCGGGGGCCGAATAGACGGCACCAACGCGGGCGACTTTGAAGACGCGATGAAGACCGCGGCCTGCGGCAACGATGATGCCGTCGTTCTCGACTGCGAAGGGCTGTCCTACATCAGCAGCGCGGGTCTTCGCGCCATCCTGCGGATCGCCAAGGATCTCAATAGGCGGGCCGTCAAGTTTGTCCTCTGCTCACTTTCCGACCCCATCCGAGAAGTCTTTCAGATCAGTGGCTTCGACAAGATCATCACGATCCATGCGTCCCGAACGGTCGCACTGGAATCTCTCGGGTCGTAGCAGGTTGTCGGAATGAACCGAAGCCCAGGGCGGTATCGTCCGGAACTGTCGGCAATGATCAGTTTGTGTTGGACCCCGTTGTTCGAGGTCGAACCGTGGCATCCCAGTCAAGGTCCTGGCATCTCGAACGACTAGGTGCGTCCGACGTTTGCCCGAAGGAAGGATGGGCGGAGACGACCGGATGACCAAGGCATCCCCGAGAGTCGTGGGCGATGCGGCTAGCACCGAGGATGGCGGGCCGCGCGGGCAGACCCGCGACGGGCTGCGGATGACGCGGAAAGACATGCTCGACCTCGCTCGCAGGACGGCAGAACATCTGGTGGCGCGAGTCGATGGCCTAGCCCGCATTTCTCACCAGGGGCCGTGATGATCGCGGCGGATTTTGGCTCTGTGTACACACGGGCACGTGCGCGTGCTCGCGACCGAAAGCATAGCGGGGACTACGGTTGAGGGAACACGTGTCGCGCACGGGGCCAACAGACCCGCGAGGGCGCGGCCAGCGCAATCCGCCATCGACACGATCATCGACATCGCGGTCAAACTAGTGAAACCCAAGAGCTTTTTGACGCCGACAAGCGGCCTGGTGAGAAATGCGGGCTAGGGACTCATGGCGGACGCGGCTCGGCAGCGGCCAACCTGTCGGACAGAGCTTTGCCCAAGGCTTCATGTTCGCCCGCGTAGGCCCAACCCGCTGCCGTGCCATCGTAGACGTTGTCGCGTAGCGACAGGTCCGCGCCGCGGGCA
>JAKZRQ010000294.1:0-4907 GCA_047518105.1 Pseudomonadales bacterium
GCCAAGAGGTCGACGATCATCCTTTCCCGTCCGCTGAACAGGATCTTGTTGGCCCGATTCGACCTGCCGCGGAACCGCGGAAGGCGCGACGCAGGCAACACGCCCGTCGCGTACCTACCCCGTGGTGACATCTCTCCCGGGAAACCGTCGTACCCTTCGGCATCCATTCCCAAGAGATCCACCGAGCCACCTTCGCTTCGGGCGCGCCGAGGGCCGGGCATATGCGCCGTCCGTCGGATGTCGCCAAAGCGAATCGGTCGGTGTCCAGCGACACCCGTGTCCCATTGCCTAGTCGCAGCGGGTAGATGACGATTCTGATCCAGGTACCGGGCATCCGCTTCGTGCTCCTCGGCGGCGTGCGTGCCTTCGACTATCCCGTGGATGTTTCCCGCCGCGAAAGACCCTTCGAAGAGGTGTTCGAATCCCGGGTCGCCGGTGGGGAACACAACCCGTCCGAAATGGATGCCGTCCATCCAATGGGGCCTCGAGCCCGGTGCGGTCGCGTAGTCGCCCGCGCCGACCAAGTCGTTGATGATCCGACGGTTTGCACCATAGTCGGCCGTCGCCACCTCGCCCATCCCGGCGACGAATGATGCAGCCGGGGCGCCATCCGCCTGGGCGTTCATCACATTGGTCTGAAAGCCTCCCCCGAGCGACGTTGCCGTTTCGTCTACCGTCCCAATCTGGCCCAGTTCCGTATGCACCGAGGCGAGTTGGTCCGCCACGTCGACACTCGTGGTGCCGAACGCCGAATCCGAAAGCATGGCGAGCACTCGGTTGTGGTACAGCATGTACTCGTCGACCTGTTCCACCTTGTTGACTGACCGCAGGTACGCGATCTCGTCCAACGGTTCGATGATCGGATCCCTGCCTTCCTCGAGTGCGAGCCACAACTGGTGGTAGTAGGGGAACTCCCGGCCCAACGTCTCCATCTGGCTGTCGTCAAGGGCAGCCACTTGGTTCAGCTTCGCCAAAGCGGTGTCTCGTTGCTCCGCAAGCCACTGTTGCAGTTTCGCCTTGTCGATGTCCGGATCCAGCAATTGCGTCCCACCGACACCGGTCAACGCACCGTTGAACTCGTCGGCTCGGCGCGCTAGATCCGTTGAGGTGTCGTACACCTTCAGGTGGTACCAATCGAGGAACCTGTCTATTTTCCGGGTTCGCACCACGTTCCCATCCAGAACGGCCTTGGTCCGTAGCCGCTGGAGTTCCGCGTAGAGTCGCTCGATATCGCCATCGCCGATGTTGCCGCCAAGGTCGGCGACCACGATTCTCAGGTCGTCGCGCAAGTCGTTGACGACGCCGTAGGCCTCCAACGCGTGCCAGTTCGAGGCGTCGCGGTGCTTGTAGTACTCCCTGTCCAGTTCGGCGTGGATCTCCATGCAATCGAAGTCGTCCGGCACCCGGCGCGCGGCCGATACATCCAACGCGGCGGGGGGCATGTCGCTCGGTGACGTGGAACCACTTCTGCGGACATGGCCGCTCTCGGCGGACCGCATCTTCTGGTAGTCGCCCCGAGTCGGGTTGGGGGCATCGCCGGATGCGCCAGGGGAGGTTTCGGCGCTGCTGCCGACGACGCTCCATTCCGTTCCGCTGTCATCGAGCCGGGCCTGCACCGATGGATCGCCGAGTGGGCCGCTTCCCGGCGTCGGCGCGTGCATCTGGTCGCAAGGGAGATCGCAACACCATGGGTCGACCGGTTGCCGAAGCTGGCGGAACTCCTCGCGAACGAACAGATCACGGAGATCGTGGTGGAGAAGCCTGCTGTCCTCGGCGAGTCCCAATACCAGTTGCTAGTTGCTGCGCTGGCTCCTCAAGGCCGCATGGTCACGATTGCCAACAACGACAAGCGAAGCCGTTCAGTAAGCCCGGTTGATCTGCGCGCGACGATCACCCGAATGTTCCAGCACCTCTACGGCAGAGACAAGGGTCTGGCCTTGGCGCAACGGGCGCTTCGGCTCGAAGACTAAGCGCGTCGCCTAGAATCCTTGAGCACGCCCGATGTGGACACTTAGGTTGCATTCGTACACCGGTGGGCAGCCATCTTGGTCGCCTCGTATTCCGAGGCACACTCGCGCAGCGAGACGCACTAGCAACAGCGCGATCAAGAACGTTGAGTGTCTGCCGAGCGACTACCGACCCTTCGCCGTTTCGTTGACGATCTCGCCGCCGCGCGTCATCACGCAGCCCGCAACGATCTCGTCGGCGGGGTCTAGGTCGAAGCACTTGTTCTCGGGGTCGTAGAACTCGTCAATGAAATTGGTGACGTTGGATGAATACATCTCGCTGGCGTTCTGAGCGACCTCGGAAGGCAGGTTGCCAAGACCGATCACCTTGACGCCGCCCACGTCCACGATCTTGTCGAACGCCGAGCCTTCCACGTTGCCTCCGGACTCGACCGCCATGTCGACGACAACGCTACCCGGACGCATGGCTTCCACCATGTCGCGGGTGACGATTCGCGGCGCGGGGCGACCGAATACCTGGGCCGTGGTGATCACCACGTCGGAGTAGCCGATCACCCTCTTCATGCCCTGGCGCTGCATCTCGAGTTGCTCTTCGGTGAGTGCCCGGGCGTAGCCCTGCTCGGTCTGGCCGATTTCGCCGATGTCGATCTCGACGAACCGGGCTCCTAGGGACTGCACCTGCTCCGCCACGACCGGGCGGGTGTCGAAAGCTTCCACCCGCGCGCCCAAGCGCTTCGCCGTCGCGATGGCCTGCAATCCTGCAACCCCCGCGCCGATGACGAATACCCGCGCCGGTGGGATCGTGCCGGCCGGCGTCATCATCATGGGAAAGATCTTCGGCGTGTGCGCCGCCGCCAGGATCACCGTGACGTATCCCGCCAAGTTGGCCTGGGACGACAGCGCATCCATCTTCTGCGCCCGCGTCGTCCGCGGCACCATCTCCATCGACACCGCCGTCACGCCGCGCGCGGCCAGTTTCTCGATGAGCGGTTTCTCGTTGAAGGGATCGAGAAAGCTGATGTGCAGGGTGTCCTCAGCGAGGAATTCCAGGTCTTCCTCGCAGGGCCTGCGGACTCGCAGCACGACCTCGGACGACACCTGCGCCGAGGCGATGTCCTTGACCACGTCCGCGCCTGCGGTTTCGTAGTATTGATCCGGCAACCCCGACGCGACGCCGAGCCCGGTTTCGACCATGACGTCGAAACCGAGACCAACGAGCTTCTTGACGCTACTCGGGGCCAACGCGGCGCGCAGTTCACCGGGCCACGTCTCCCTTGGCACGGCGATACGCATCCGTAAGAGAACACCATCTGATGACGGCGCGCTAGGGTAATGGAAAGCGGTGGCGGATTACACCGCAAACGCCACCGGAACGGCCTCGCGACGGATATTTCGCGGTCAACAACACTCTCGAAGCATCTGGGGCGTCACCCGCGATTCGATGCCGGGTCACGGCCCGAGACGTAGTCGGCTCAAGGACGAGGTCCGAACACCTCGTCCGGCAGTTCGGCATCCATCCACTCGCACAGTCCATCGCCGCCCTCGATGAGCTCCTGAAGACGGGATTGCTCGAGCCCGACGCCGTCTACCGACGTCGCGAGATCGTCGACGCGCTGCGAAGCAGGTTCATCGAACTCGGGGTAGCGCGACGACGACTCCGCAGCAAGTCGTCGTGCCATTGAAGCGAGTACTGAGCGGACCGCTGTTCGAACGATGTTCGGTCGGGATTCTATCGATACATCGGGTCGAGCCCTCAAGGCGCGGTAGAGGTCCGGGATGGCGAGCCTGCGCTGTTGGGCGTGTTCGCCGAGGGCGAGACGGACGAGTCCTGGCCCAACGAACTTGTGCAAGCGCCCAAGGCCGTGACGATCATGGAAATCCTACGGTCGCGGGGACGGCGCCTCGCGGCGGATCGCATCCGCTACCTCGACCAGCTTGCCGAAGAGGATCCCGAGGAACAACCGATCGACTTGGAGTCGCTTCGACATATGGCGTTCTTTCTCCTCGACAATCGCCAACTGTCGGATCCGGAGGTCGGCAGTTCTCCCAACGGATCGGCCCAAGTCGAGTGGACGTTGCCGGACATCTCCCGGGATCGCACGGGTAGCGGTTTGCTCGCCATGGAGTTTCTCCCGTCGGGGCTGATCCGTTTCGCGGCCTTGTCCGCCCCCTATTCGCCCGGCGTCGACCGTCTCAACGTTCACGGTACGTTGTCCGCGACCGAGGCAATGGATGCGGTACGCCTGTTCACGACCGGGGTCACGGTTCGATGACTCCGTTGTCGGACTCGGATCACGTCGCCCGGTACTGCAAACCGTCGAGTGTCGACGAAAGCGGTCGTCCGATGACGAGCGCGTTCGCGATGCGCTCCGGCGAGGCCCACCCGTCGGTGAATTGGCTTGAGTACTTCGACTCCCAGCGCGACGTGGGCGTCTACCGGGTTCGGGAAACGCTCGTTGGGAAGGCATGCCAACTGCGCCACGGCGGCAGATTCGCGGTGCTCAACGTCGGCGTCGCGAAGGTGGCCGTCAAGCGTCATCTTGACCGAGCGCTGCACATCAACCATCTGCCGCGCGAGGATGACCCATCCCATGCGGGCGTGTTCGGCTATGGGGAGGCCGACTTCGCGGTCGCTGCCGAGATCAGGGCTCTCGTCGGACCAAACGCCGTTCGCCGTGCCGTATGATGGTCGTTCGCACGGCTCGTGAACGACAGGAACGCGTATTACCAACAAGACCGCCCTGATCGCCGTCATCGGCGCGTTCCTGACCGGCATGCTCGCCACGCTTGCCATCCGACCCCCGGGAGACGGCGCGGCAGTCATCGACCAAACAGAGGGACAAACGACCGTCGCGGTTCGCTGGCGGGTACCGGTTGCCTTTGCGACGACCCTGGAAGTCCTCGGCGACAACATCATCTGGGTAACCGACGCCATCAAGC
>JAKZRQ010000295.1:0-17521 GCA_047518105.1 Pseudomonadales bacterium
GATCTGGTCCAGCCGGTTCTTGATCTGACGCCTCGGCAGGCGGTGGCGCGCGTGCTTCTGCCGGTTCAGCGCCGCCGTGCGGTCCTTCACCAGGCCGTCCCGCGCCGTCTGCAGTTCGTCGAGATCCCGCCGCGCCTGCGGCAGCACCTAGACGCGCCGCAGTTCCACCGCGGCCCCCATCGTGGTCAGCACGCGCGCGTCCACCGCGTCCGTTTTGGCCTCCTGGCCCATCGCCTGCGCGAAGCGCCGGGCGCGCATCGCGTTCACGCAAGCCAGACGCAGCCGCCCGGCCAGCGCCTCCTCGAAGGCGCGGTGCCACGGTCCCGTGGACTCGTAGACCACCCAGGCCGCCGTGTCTCCCAGCCACGACGCCAGCGCCTCGAACCCGGCCGCGTCGTTGGCGAACCGCGCCGAATCGCCGCTCGCGCGCCGGTGGACGTCCAGATGCGCCTTCGAGATGTCGACGCCGACCGTATCGGGAGAATGATCGTTCATGCTTTCCCTGCTCCTGTGCTTGTCATGCGGGCCTCGATGCCCATGTATCCATTCAGGACGTGCTGGAAAGACGGTGGCGACCAAACTCAATAGCGGCCCCAACGGCCTAGCCGATAACGGCCCGCCACCGCCCCTGCGCCGGTCGCGCGACCGGCGCAGGGTGGACCTTCCAAGGGTCCACTAACGCGTATTTCTAACAGACAAGCGGGTACAAAGCGTTGCCTTTGACGGGGTTTCGATCCACCATTGGGGTTCCTGCGGCAACATCCCCACGCTTGGTCGCCGGACGGACCAAACCTGCGTTTAGGCTCGCTATACTACGGGATCTACGGGATCTACGGGATCGAACTTCGGCATGGCGAATCCCCTCGACAGCTTCCCCGACCCCGTGCTGGGCGTCCCCTGGGGCGAACTCGGCGCGGTGCGCCGGGCGGCGCGCCTGGATGGGCGCTGGCATGTGGACGCGGTACTCGGCTATCCGGTGGCAGGCCTCTCGGAACGGTTCGAGCGGGCGTTGTCCGAGGCACTGGGCGAAGCCGTGGTTCTCGATCTCGCCTTCGCGCCGCCACCCGCCCGTGGCACCACAGGCGCGGGACACCTGATCGCGGTAGCGTCCGGCAAGGGCGGCGTCGGCAAGTCGACCACGGCGGTGAACCTGGCGTTGGCGCTTGACCGGGCCGGAGCCAAGACGGGCATCCTGGACGCCGACATCTACGGCCCGAGCCAGGGCATGATGCTCGGCGTGCCGGAAGGCAAACGCCCCGAGGTCCGCGATCAGCGCATCTTCGTGCCCATTCGCGCCCACGGCATCGAGGCCATGTCCATGAGCATGCTGGTGGAGGAGCGCACCCCCGTGGTATGGCGCGGTCCCATGGCGTCGGGCGCCCTTCGGCAGCTACTCGAGCAGACCGCGTGGGCCGGTCTCGACTACCTGATCGTGGACATGCCCCCGGGCACCGGCGACATCCAGTTGACCCTGTCGCAGCAGGCAGCGGTCAGCGGCGTGGTCATCGTCACCACACCCCAGGAAATCGCCCTGCTCGACGCCCGCAAGGGCATCGAGATGTTCCGGAAGGTGGACATCCCGATCCTCGGGATCGTCGAGAACATGAGCTGGTTCGAGTGTGGTGGCTGCGGCGAGGTCCACCACCTGTTCGGCGAAGGCGGCGGTGCCCGCGTGGCGGCGGAGTACGGCGTCGACCTGCTCGGCGCCTTCCCGCTCGACCCCGCCATTCGCGAGTCGACCGATGCCGGTTTGCCGACGGTGGTCGCGGACCCGTCCGGCGGCATGGCCGCGTTGTACGTCGAATGCGCCCGCCGCGTCGCTGGCCAGATTTGGCGCCAGTCGCCCGGCGCCGCACCGCCGCCGTCGATCACCATGGACGACCAATGACCATCAAATCCGACCGCTGGATCCGGAGCATGGCCCGCACCGGCATGATCGAACCCTTCGAGGCCGCGCAGGTGCGCACCGTCGGCGACCGGCGGGTGATCTCCTACGGCACCTCCAGCTACGGCTACGACGTCCGTTGCGCGCCGGCGTTCAAGGTATTTACCAATATCTTCTCGGCCACCGTGGACCCCAAGGCGTTCGACGAACGCAGCTTCGTCGACGTGGCAGGAGAAAGTTGCATCGTTCCGCCCAACGCCTTCGCGCTGGCGAGCACCGTCGAGTACTTTCGGATTCCCCGGGACGTGTTGACGCTGTGCGTCGGCAAGTCCACCTACGCCCGCTGCGGCATCATCGTCAATGTCACCCCCTTGGAGCCGGAGTGGGAAGGCCACGTCACCCTGGAGTTCTCGAACACCACCAACCTGCCCGCCAAGATCTACGCCAACGAGGGGGTCGCGCAGTTGCTCTTCTTCCAAAGCGACGAACCCTGCGAGGTCACCTACAAGGATCGCGGCGGCAAGTACCAGGGACAGCGAGGGGTCACGCTGCCCAGGGCGTGAGGGCCGCTTGAAGGCGCCCCGAAGCCGGCCCGGCGTTTCGCTTGCGCTGTACGCCGACCGCGCCGCGTGCGGCGCGCCGCCTCCGGCCCAGCCACACCGAGTGCGCTATGCGAGCGTCGCCCGTTGGGCCGATACCACGAGCTGACCAGTTGCCGGCGGGGTGTTCCTGGTCACTATCCGGCCGATCACGATCGCCCGTTCGCCTGCCGCCTGCAACCGCTCGAGCACGCCCGTTGCGTCCGCTTCGGCCACGCACAGCACGAATCCGATACCCAGATTGAACGTGCGCAGCATCTCCATCTCGTCGACGTTGCCAGCCTGCTGCAGGAAGTCGAACACGACCGGCCGGGCCCAGGCGTCGAGGTCGATGGCGGCGGCCAAGCCGGCACCGAACATGCGCGGCAGGTTGTCGACGAGTCCGCCGCCGGTGATGTGGCAAAGGCCCCGGGCGTTCGACAGCTCCGGGCTAACGAGACGGACGTAGATGCGCGTCGGCGCCAGCAGCCGACCGAGCAGGTCGTCCGCCACGGGGCCGCCTTGCTGGTCGAGGATGCGTCGAATCAGGGAGTAGCCGTTGGCGTGCGGGCCGCTCGACTCGAGGCCGATGAGCACGTCTCCGGCTTCGACGCCATCGCCGGTCACGATCGACCCGCGCTCGACGACGCCGACGCAGAAACCCGCAAGGTCGTAGTCTCCGCGCGGATAGAAGCCCGGCATCTCGGCGGTCTCGCCGCCGGCCAGGGCGCAGCCGGCGAGCTCGCAGCCCTTGGCAATCCCGGCAATCACCCGTTCGGCCACCGCCACATCGAGACTGCCCGTGGCGTAGTAGTCCAGAAACAGCAGCGGCTCGGCGCCGGCCACCAGCACGTCGTTGGCGCACATCGCCACCAGGTCCTGGCCGACGTCGTCGTGGCGGTCGTGGTCGATGGCGAGCCGGAGCTTGGTGCCGACGCCGTCGGTACCGGCGACCAGGACTGGGTCGCGGTAGCGATCCGGCAATGAACACAGCGCGGCGAAACCGCCGAGGCCGGACAACAGCTCCGGCCGGCGCGTGCGTTCCACATGGGGCGCGATGCGCTGGACTAGCTCGTTGCCGGCATCGGTGTCGACGCCCGCGTCACGGTAGGTCAGGCGGGGCAACGGAATCCCTAGCGTTCTTGCGAACCCGCATACTTACAGTTGAGCCAACCTTTGTCACCTGTCACCCGTAGCCATTACACTTACCGAGCCACCTCATACGGCGACGGTCGGATTCGCAGTCGTGCTGACATTTGCTTCTCTAGGACAAGTCCGTTCCTCCATTGCGGTCGGCGGTGGCCGGGGCGTTCGCCTGGTGGCGATTTGCGCACTCGCCGTTGGCGCTGCGACGGCGCGCGCCGAGGTGGTGCCCTGGCTCTACGACGCGGATATGAAGGTGTCGTCTCAGACGGATGGGGACCGGCGGCGTGCCGCGGGGGCCGCGTTGGGCGAGATCCTCACCCGGCTGACGGGGATGCGGGAAGTTCCGATGAATCCGCGCATCGACGCCGCGTTCGAACAGCCGGAACGCTACTATGTTCGCTACGGGTTCACGAGCCGGCACGTCGATGGACACGAACCAAGTGACGAGCCGGTCTTGGAGACTCGCTTCGAGATTCGGTTCGAGCCGGACGCGTTGCTGAGGTTGCTGCGCAGCGCCGGCCTGCCCATCTGGAGTGCCGACCGACCGAGGGTCTTGGCCTGGGTGGTGGTGGCGGACGGCGGCAGGCGCGAGATCGTCTCGGCGACCGCCCCCGGATCGCTGGGCCGGATCGCGGCGGCATTGGGCGACGAAGCGCGGCGGCGCGGCATCCAGCTCTCGCTGCCCTTGATGGACCTCGAGGACCGCCGGGTCTTGCCTGCGGATCTGCTCGGCCGGTTCTGGCAGGCCGTTGACGCGGCGTCCTTCCGGTACGGGCCCGATCTCGTGCTCGTCGGCCGGATGGTCGCGGGCGACGATGGCCGCTGGGTTAGCGATTGGCAACTGCGGCCTTCCGTCGTCGCAAACCCAGGACCCGCCGCGGAGTTTGAGCACGCCGCCGCCACGGCCGCCTCGGCCGCGGGCGAGGCCGTGCACCGTCTGGCAGACACCTTGGCCGAGCGATATGCCGTGCGCGGCGGCGACCTCGGTGCCATCCGGCTGATCGTGCGTGGTGCCCAGACGGTGCGCGGCTACGCGTCCCTGCTCCAGCATCTTCAGTCCCGGGAATATATCGACCGCGTCGATGTGAGCGGCGTCGAACCCGACATCTTGGAGTTGCGCCTGCACTCCCGATCAAGCCGCGACCAGCTCCTCGAGCTGTTGTTGATGGGGGGCTCGTTGGCGCCGTCGGGCGCTGGCGGCGAGCGGTCCACCCTGCCTCGGGCCGAGTTCGATCTGACTTGGACAGGTCCGCGATGAGCATTTCCCCGGCACCGCCAGGCCCGGACCCGACCGCTGCGGACGATCAGCCCCCAACGGCAGGGGCCGAGACCGGTCCGGCTCGCCACCTGCCGAACGTGTTTACCATCTTGCGCGTCATCCTCGTGATCCCGGCGGGCTGGCTGTTGTGGAACGAAGCGGTTGCGGATGCGTTGGTCTTGATCGCCATCGCCGGCGCGTCGGACTTCATCGACGGCGAACTGGCGCGCCGGTTCAACTGGCGTACGGCGTTCGGCGCCATCGCCGATCCGGCGGCGGACAAGCTTCTGGTGCTCGTGGTTTTCATCGTGCTCGGTCTGCAGGGCCATCTGCCGGCGTGGCTCTTGGGAGTCGTCGTCGGTCGCGAACTCGTGATCGTCTCCGGTGCGCTGGCGTATCGGATCCTGGTCGGGAAGTACGAAATGGAGCCAACGACGCTGAGCAAGGTCAATACCGGCTTGCAGATCGTCATGCTCCTCCTTGTGCTCGTCGGCTTGCTCGGCGTGGAGCATCCGGTGGCGACCTATGCGAGCGGCATCGTCGATCCTTGGGGTTTCGCTGTCGTCGGCGCCTTGGGCGTGGTGTCCGGGCTCCACTACTTCGTGCTTTGGGGCCACCGCGCACTGGTGAATGTCCGCGACCCGCAGCCCGCCGAAACAGGACGCGAGCCGTCGTGAGCCGCCAGGCGATCCTGCCGCTGACCTTGCACCAGCACGGCACGTTCGAACGCTTCATGGCCGGGTCGAATTCCGAGTTGATCGACCGTCTCGAACAGCGCGGCGCCGAGTTCGAGTGCCTGTGGTTGTTCGGCGACCCGGGAACCGGCAAGACCCACTTGCTACAGGCCGTCTGCCATCGGCGGGTGAGTTCCGCGTACATTCCCGCCGGCGAGTTGACCGTCGTCGAAGCCGCACTCGAAGGGTACGAGAAACTCGACACGGTGGCGGTGGACGACGTCACGGCATGGACCGGCGACCGGGGGGCGGAACGTGCCCTGATGGCCTTGTACAACGCCCTCGCCGGCAAGAACGGCTGCCTGGTCATGACGGCGGACCGATCACCCAGGGACGTGGCCTTCGTGGTGCCTGACCTGGCTTCGCGCCTGCGTGCCGGTGCCTGCTACCGGGTGGCGCCTCTGGACGACGCCCACAAGCTGCGGTTGCTCGCCACCGTCGCCGCCGAGCGCGGTCTGGAGTTGCCGGAGGATGTCGCCCAGTTCCTCCTCGCCCGGATCAGCCGGGACCAGCGCGAGCTTCTTCGCGCCTTCGACCGACTTGACGAAGCATCGCTGGCGGAAGGGCGGCGAGTGACCATTCCCTTCGTCAAGAAGGCACTCGGCCTTTGACATCGCCGCGCCCGCCTACGCCGACGCGCGGCATGCCACGGGACGGGTCGTGCGCCGAAGGTGGCGGCACGATGTTTCCCGGGCGCGTGGTCGTCACCGGAGGCGGCAGCGCGGGTCATGTGGTGCCGGCCCTGCCGGTGATCGAGAGACTGCTGGAGCTGGGCTCGGAAGTACACTTCGTGGGCAGCACATCCGGGCTCGAAGAACGCTTGGTGGCGCCCATCGGCGTGGTTTACCACGCCATCGCGACGGGAAAGCTCCGGCGCTACTTCTCATTCGCGAACCTCCTCGATGCCTTGCGCATCCCGCTCGGCGTTTGGCAGGCGTGGCGGCTGGTGCGACGGCTGCGGCCCGAGGTCGTGTTCTCCAAGGGCGGCTTCGTCTCGTTCCCCGTGGTCTTGGGCGCTTGGCTGAACCGCATCCCCGTTGTCGCGCACGAATCCGACTTGACGCCAGGTCTGGCCAACCGCTTGGCGCAGCCGTTCGTTCAGTCGCTGTGCGTGAACTTCGCCCAGACCGCAGCCCGCGTTCGCAGGTTGGTGGCGACCGGAACCCCCATTCGCCGTACGCTGCTCGAAGGCGATGCCGAACGCGGTCGGTCGCTGTTGGGCGTCGCAGCCGACCGGCCGGTGCTGCTGGTGGTGGGCGGCAGCCTCGGCGCGGCCAAGCTGAACGAGACTGTCCGCGCCGCCCTCGAGGAATTGCTCGAGCACCATGCCGTTGTCCACATCTGCGGCGCGGGCAAGCTCGAACCCGGGTTGAACAAGCCGGGCTACGTGCAGCGCGAATACGTGGACGACGGCTGGGGCGACATCATTGCGGCGGCTGATCTGGTGGTCTCCCGGGCCGGCGCCAACGCCTTGTGCGAGTGGCTCGCTCTTTCCAAGCCGCACCTCCTGGTGCCGTTGCCAAGGACTGCGAGCCGTGGCGATCAGATCGAGAATGCGGCCTTCGCCGAGCGCCAGGGGTGGAGCCTCGTCCTGCCGGAACATGAGCTGAGCGCGACGACATTGATTTCCGCCATCGCCCGGCTCGCCGCACGCTCGGGCGACATTCGCCGCCGGCTGCAAGCGTTCGATGCGCGCGCTAGCGTTGACTTGATCGTCGACGAGTTGGTGCGTGCCGCGCGGAAACCGGGTTGACGACCAGCACGACCACAAGCAATCAAGGCAGACAATCAGGCATGTACCGAGTCCAAACCTTCAACAAGATCGCCGCCAAGGGCCTCGAACGATTTCCGGACCACGGCTTCGAAGTCGGACCGGGCGTTCGGGACCCCCAAGCCATCCTGCTGCGCAGCCACCGGTTGTCGGACGACGAACTGCACCCGCACGTGGCAGCGGTCGCCCGCGCCGGAACGGGCGTCAACAACGTTCCTGTCGACCTGTGCACCGAGCGCGGCATCGTCGTGTTCAACACCCCGGGTGCCAATGCCAACTCGGTCAAGGAACTGGTGCTGGCGGCGCTGCTCCTCACCTCCCGCGACGTCCTCGGCGGTTTCGACTACGTGCGGTCCCTAGAAGCGGTCACCGACGATGCGGAACTGCACCGCCTGGTGGAGAACGAAAAGTCGCGCTTCAAGGGCCACGAGGTCGCTGGCCGCACCCTGGGCATCGTCGGCCTCGGTGCGATCGGTTCACGTGTCGCGCGCGCGGCTCTCAATCTCGGCATGGAAGTGCTGGGCCACGACCCGGTGCTCTCCGTGGACGCGGCCTGGCGGTTGCCGAGCGAGGTCAAGCGCATGGAGAACCTGACCGCGCTGTTCTCCCGTTCCGACTACGTCACGCTGCACATCCCGGCGCTGCGCGAGAACATGGGGCTGGTCGATGCGGGCATGCTCGCGAACTTGCAGCCCAAGTCGGTGCTGCTCAACTTCGCCCGGCAGGAGATCGTCGACGAAAACGCGGTCAAGGCCGCTCTCGGCAGCGGCCGGTTGGCGGCCTACTTCGCGGACTTCCCAAGCACGATCCTCGCGGGCGAAGCCAACGCCCACACCACCCCGCACTTGGGCGCCAGTACGGCGG
Organism: Pseudomonadales bacterium; assembly: GCA_047518105.1. Classification (GTDB taxonomy): domain Bacteria; phylum Pseudomonadota; class Gammaproteobacteria; order Pseudomonadales; family Azotimanducaceae; genus VXYL01. The sequence continues at coordinate 8,237 of JAKZRQ010000295.1, forward strand.
AGGCTGAAGAGAATTGCGCGGTGATGGCGGCGGACCAACTGCGCGCGTTCCTGCTCTACGGCAATGTGGAAAACTCGGTCAATTTCCCCCCAGTCTCCCTGGATCCCGCAGGCGGTTACCGGGTCGGCGTCACCAACGCCAATGTCGCCGGCATCCTCGGTCAGATCATGTCGGCTCTCGCCGACGCGAAGATCAACGTCATCGACATGATCAACAAGAGCCGCGGCGAGGTGGCCTACAACCTCATCGACCTCGATACGCCCGCCGGCCAGGAGTTGATCGACGGGATCGGCGAGATCGACGAGGTAATGAGCGTCCGCGTGTTCGACCCGTTGGAAGGTTGAACAACCATCGGTCGCCCGGTTTGGCTTTCGATTGGCCGACCCTTGGAGTTTCAATCAGACGATAGTATTTCTTCAATTAGCCGACATGAGAATCTTCAATTGGACGCCACATAGCTTCACAAGACCGACGATCAACGAATACGTTGCTCGAACGCCTATTCCTCTTGGAGCGGCTCCCGCCGTGGCACACCAACCGCCTGAGTCGTCTGGTCAAGACGCCCAAGCTGCACGTGACCGATACCGGTCTTGCATGCGCGTTGCTCGGGATGGAGGCAGTTGCCAACGATCCTCCGTTGCGGGGTCACCTCCTGGAGACCTTCGTCTTCCAGGAATTGCGCCGGCAGGCGAGCTGGCGTTCGACTCCCTTTGCCTTCTATCACTACCGGGACAAGGATGGCGTGGAAGTCGATCTGGTCATCGAACGGGGGGCGCGGTCTGTTGCGGGTGTTGAGGTCAAGGCGTCGGCGACGGTAAGAGACTCGGACTTTCGCGGCTTGCGCAAGTTGTCCCGGGCGGCGGGCAGTCGCTTTGCCGGCGGCGCCGTGTTGTACGAGGGAGAAACATGCGTGAGCTTTGGCGGCGGACTCTACGCCGCCCCGTTGCGCCTGCTCTAGGGAAACGCCTGCGCACACGGGATGACTTGGCGGCCCGCGTTCTTGGCGGCCGCGTCCTTGGCGGCTGCGACCCGTCAGGAGTGGCCACCTCCGAACGGATTCGGCCGTCGCTTCTGCCGCTCCCGGAACCGGCCGGGGTGGAGCAAGGCAAGCAACTCGACACTCGCCGGGGCGACCTCGCCATTGAGGGCGCTGGCGATGATCTCGGCGGCGAAGATCGCGGTCGAGGTGCCGTGGGAACCGTGGCCGAGATTGAACCAGACGCTGCCTTCGCATCCCACCACTGGCAGGTGGTCCGACGTGATGGCGCGCACACCCCGAAACCGTGCAAGCGCGGCACCCGGGGTTTCGCCGATTACACGCTCGAAGCGGGCGGCGTTCGCTTGCGTGGCGCGTTCCGGATCCCAAGGGCGGTACTCGTACGTGGCACCGGCCCAGACGCCATCGCGCGCCGGCACGATGGTGCCGTCGCCGACGATGGGCAGCCGGGGCGGGACGGCGCAGGGGAACCGGTCCAATTGACCGGCGAGGCGGGTGACTTCCAGTGTCTCGAACCCGTCCAAGTCGGCCCCGGTGGCACGCACTGCCGCCTCGCTTCGTTCGGCGGCCAGGGCCGATAGGTGGATGCTCGGGTGCGTCGCAAGATCGGTGGCGAGCACCGCTCCGGCGATGGTCAAGCCGCTGGGGAAGAACAGTCCGGGCGTCGTGACCGGTATGCCCGCGAGGTCCGTCGCCGAGGCCGCGCTCACCAGCACCGCGACCTCGCCAGGCACGGCCTGGGCCATCTCGCGCAGGCGTTGTGCATCATTCCAGGCCGTGCCCAACTGAAGAACGCCGTTCGCCGCCGCACCGTCGCGACCTCGGCAACGATGGACGGCGAAGGCGAAGGCGTGGGTGCGCAGGCGCGCTTCGGCGGTGGGAACGGGCGACAGACGTGGGCGCAGTACCGCGGCCGGAATGCCGGATGCGCCGCAGGCGATTCCCTCGCCGCGATGAACAAGATTGGCGGCGATGCCCTTGTCGGCCAACGCCCGGGCGGTGGCGGCGCCGGCGAGACCCGCGCCGACGACGGCGACCTGCGCCGGCGGCGTGAACGTGCGGCCTTTGCCGGTGAACACCGCCGCTGTGCTGTGCCGCTTGCGCGGCCGTTGGTCCACGCGGCGGACCTCGAAACCTGCGGCGGCCAAATCGCGTCTCACCTGACCGGCTGCGGTAAACGTGGTGACGCTCGCGCGGGGCGCCGACAGCCCGGCCATGGCGCACAACAGCTCGCCCCGCCACATGGCGGGATTCTTGCGCGGCGCGAAGCCGTCCAGGAACCAGGCGTCCACACCCCTCCGCTGTTGCCGTGCCAGGTCGGCAAGCCCCTCCTCGATGTCGCCGAAGAAGACCGAAAGCTGCACACGGCCGGCATCGAACAACCGTCGGTGCCAGCCGGGAATGAGCGGCGGGTAGGCGTCGAGCAGCGGCCGCACCAGGGTGTGATCGGCTTGCCAGGGGCGGAGCGCACGGTGGAGGTCGGCGTAGGCCAGGGGATGGCGTTCGAACGAGATGAAGTGCAGCCGGCATCGGGTGGCTTCGGCCGTGACCACGAAGTTGAGACCGGTACCGAAGCCGAATTCGCCTACCGTGAAGGTTGTCCCGGGGTGTCGCGTTCGTTCGGCGATGGCTGCGGGTTCCAGGAACACCCGCGCCGCCTCGGCGGCCCCGTCGGCATCGGCGTAGATGTCGTCGAAGTCCTGCGACACCGGGCGCGGGCCGTCGAAGCGCACCCTGGCGGGGGTCATGGTGGCCGTGGTCTTGGGCGTGTCGGGCATCGTCCCCTGCTCAGTGGTCACCTCGGGCGGCGTTTGGGCCGGGGTTCGGTCTGCCATTCCATTGCCGCCGGTGCCGGTGGGCTAATATTGGCGTAAGCCGAGCGGCAGCGTGCAGTTGGCTGTTCGGCGCGAATCGGGTCGTGCGAGTTCAAACGCAATTTGGCGGACGACGTTTCTTCCGCTGCGGTCCAGTCCCGGCACTTGGGTGCCTTGGACCACACATGCGGCTGGCCAATCGGACATCGCCCGGTCGATCAGAAGACTGCGTTGCAGCTCAAACCCAGGTAGTTTCCGAACAGGCTTCCGTACCCGACGGTAATTTCCGCATCAATCCGTCGTCCCGCGACGGCGGCGCGCTTGAAGTGCAGACCGATCCGAGTGTCGCGACCGTTCGCCCCGTGTTCCGCTCCATGAAGGGCTGCGCGACACCGCCGAATGCACTCGAACCGTAGCCGAGCCTCGCCTTGGTCCGCCACGCGGGGGGTCGCCGTCCGCCGTCGTGCCAGTCGAAGTCCCGCAACCAACCCGAGTTGCCCCCGCCCGCAGCGGTTTCTCCGTGCTTGCTCGACAAGGCCACCTGTAGCCCGGTGCCGTCCGGTCTACGCAGGAAGGAGAACGAAACGTCCCCCCCATACTCCTCGTAGCCTGAAATTGAGTGCGTTGCCAGTGATCGTATTCCAATGGACGCGTGTAGGCGGCGAGCACGGTTGGCGTAGGTAGCGCCCGCCGCCAGTTCCAGCCCCGCGCCAGTGCCTGCGTCGCCCCAGTCTCCCCGCGCGCTGGCGCGGCCGAACGTCGTCAGGGCCTCGCAAACCGGCATGGGCTGCCCCGTTGTCTGGACGCCCAGGCGTGCCCGCCCCGCCGACGCTGTTCTACCCGAAATGACCGTTCCGCCCGCGTCGGTCTCAAGGCGCGCCAAGGCCGACATCCTCAACGAGCAACAATCGCCATCGGTCGTTGCTGCCCAGTTCGTGCTGGCCGCCAGCGGCGCCTAGCCGCAACCGGATATCCGCGACGCGGCGTTCGCCCGACTCGCACCGCTCGACGGTGGCCGAGCCGGTCCCGAATCCCGTCGTCGCCCAAACCCACCCGGCGCCTGCGGTCCGACCCGCGTAGGGATTGATGCTGAGGATTTCCATGTCCAGGATGCCTTCATCGGTGCCTGCATTCCCGCAGGCATCCACGGATCGTGCGAATCGGTAATCCATTTCCGCGAAGCTGTTGGCAATGGCGATCCCGGCGAGCCAGTCGCCCCGTCGCGCGTCCACACCGATCTGAACGGCGTCAAGCGAACCGCGGACACTCCCATCGTCGCCGCCCTGGAACCGGCGCGCTCCCCTCTTACCCCAAAACGACCAGTCCATGTGGTCATCTGACGAGCCGTCCAGGACAAAGGAGAATGACTCCGCCCGGTTTGCGAGGTCCGCAGGTGAGGGTGGCGAGAGCAGATCCCGCGCCATGGACAACCCATGGTCGGCGTAGGCCTGCCTGAAGGGCAGATCGTCCGTGATCGACGCCCCCGCGCCGAACGCTCGCTCGCCGATGCTTCGCCCCCGGCGACCGGGTTGTCCAAATGAACGAAACGGGCCGCTATGGCGTCGGCCAATTCACCGAGATGACCAGCACTTGCCAGCGCCAGAGCGTCTTCGATTGCGGCCAGTTCGGCCGATACAACACTGCAGCACGACATTCGAAACGCGGCTGTGTTTGCTGCCTGCGCTTGATCAGGGAGGAGTGAGTAGGCTAGCCCGCATTTCTCACCAGGCCGCTTGTCGGCGTCAAAAAGCTCTTGGGTTTCACTAGTTTGACCGCGATGTCGATGATCGTGCCGATGGCGGACTGAGCTGGCCGCGCCCGCCCGCGCTTCGCGCGGAGGCCCTCGCGGGTCTTTGGGCCCCGTGTACACGGGGCCAAAATCCTCCGCGATCATCACGGCCCCTGGTGAGAAATGCGGGCTAGGCGGCGACTGCGCGTTCGAACTTGCCCTGTACTCGCAGCCGCTACTCGGCTAGGTTGTATCACCCCGTCGCCGGACCCGACTCATGTCGCTGAAATCACGCCTGAAACGGCAACTCCGAAAGCTGATTCCGCGCCCGCCCGACGCGTCAAGCGCTAACCGTCCATCGGTGCTGTTCGACCCGTCCGAATACCAGGACTCCGACATCACCGATGTCCTGCAGCGACGCATCGACGAACGGATCGGCGATTGGCAGTGCATCGTTCTTCCTACGGGGCGCTTCACGATCAGCCGCACGATCCGGCTGCCTACCGACTGCGCCATCAGGGGGACCGGGAACCGCCAGACCACCCTCTGCCTGGCCGACGATACCAATGACCACATGTTCACCAACATGGATCACCAACACGGAAACCACAATATCCGCATAGAGAACATGCATCTGGAAGGCAATGCGGCCAACCAGAAGAAACGCGAAGACGATCAGCGAGTCAGCTACTGCGACATGGGCTACTTTCATCGCGCATCGGACGCGAAGTTCGTTGACATCAGTGCCCGGGATTGCCGCCAAACGGCATTTCACTTCACCCACTGCGACGGAATCGAAATCTCAGGACTGGATTGCACCGACCTCGGGTGGAGCGGCGTCAGCACATCTGGTACGGATGACTTCGTGGTCAAGAACACGAGAATCACCAACGCCGGACTCGAATCGATGCATTCCGCGATCCACCTCGACGGCGGTTCCGGATCGTATGTCGAGTGTGTGATCAAAGGTGTTCGGGCGATGGCGTCATGTTGGGTTCGATATTCTCCTCACTGGACAAGTCCACGGTGAAGGCAGTCTGTACCCACTGCCAAAGAGGGATCTCCTTGTCGGGGGACCATCACAACGGACTGCGCAACGTGCTCATTCGGAGAAGTGTGGTCAGAAACAACGATATCGGAATCATGGTGTCCAATGCAGAGAGCGTCTTCGTGGACGAGACGTCGATTTCGGATAGCCGGAAAGTCGGTGTCTTGTTGGAGGGAAAGCTGGGGGGTCGAGAGGTCTGCGTTAGCGATACGGAATTTCTGCGAAATGCGGTGAATGTAGCGAGCAACCGCGAATCCACCGGAGGCTACTTTTTGGTAAACAGCGCCCAGATTGGTGAGCGGATTCCACGCGAATCTGCCAACGCGATAGTGGACAGGTACATCGATGTCTGTACTGTCTGCGGTGCGGAGTCGGTCTACGTTCACAGGGGTGGGTCCGTTAGAGAGTCTTACCGATGCAGACATTGCAGGGCGTCGCTGCGACATCGTGGTCAAGCGAGTGCGATCATCGAGGAGTTCGGCAGCGGCGAGGAGTCCCTGAGCGTCCTCAGCCAAGACGCGGGCTTCAGGACATTGGCGATCTACGAACCGGGTATCGCAGGACCGTTTCGAAAGTACCTGCAGGATGTACCGGAGTACCTGCAAAGCTACTACTGGGAAGACATTCCCTTTGGGGAGGTGAAAGACGGTATTTCGAATCAGGACCTGCAGGACCTCAGGCTTCCCTCGGAGTCCTTCGATCTGGTCGTTTCGGCTGACGTGTTCGAGCATGTGCGTAGGCCGTACGTGGCGTTCCAGGAACTCCATAGGGTGCTCAAGGCGGGGGGCAAGCACATCTTCACTGTTCCGGTGCAGAACCCGATGCCGACGAAGACAGTGTGCCGGGTAGACACGGCTGGAGACCAGGACGTGTTCTTGCTGGAACCCAGGTATCACATTGCGGGAGATGGCGGTAAGTCCCTCGTCTACAACGATTTTGGGGCGGACATGTTGGAAAGGTTGGCGGAGGTGGGCTTTGAAACGAAGCATGTCTTCCTGCACGAGGGACATCCGCTGCGCGGCAAGAACATTACGTTCGTCAGTACGAAGATCGACGTAGTATGAGCGTTGGATGCAGTTCGAATGAGTAGTGCCACATCGAAGGGCATCGTGCTCGCCGGTGGTCGAAACCTGAGGTTGCACCCGGTGACGATCGCCGTCTGCAAGCAGCTTCTGCCGGTGTACGACAAGCCCATGGTCTACTACCCGTTGACGACGCTCATGCTTGGCGGGGTGCGGGAAATACTGGTGATTTCCACGCCGAAGGACACGCCCCGGCTGCGGGAACTCCTCGGTGATGGATCGCAGTGGGGCATGTCCCTGTCCTACGCGGTCCAGGACGAACCCCAGGGTCTCGCGCATGCGTTCATCGTAGGACGTCATTTCATCGGGGACGAAGCCGTCACGCTGGTGCTCGGCGACAATATCTTTTTCGGCAGTGAACTGGCACAGAAGACGCGACGGGCGATCCGCGACAATCGCGGCGCCACCGTGTTCACCTATCCCGTCAACGATGCCAGTCGTTTCGGGGTGCTGGAGGTAGACGGGGACGGTCGACCGGTAGGACTCGAGGAGAAGCCGGCGGTACCTAGGTCGAACATGGCTGTCACCGGGCTCTACGTCTACGACAACGAAGTTGTCGAGATCGCGTCGTCCTTGCGACCTTCCGACCGCGGCGAGTTGGAGATTACCGACCTCAACCGCGTCTACCTGGAGCGGAATCGCCTGGACGTAGTGCAGTTCGGACGGGGCATGGCGTGGCTTGATACCGGAACGCCGGAGTCGCTGCTGGAGGCGAGCCTGTTCGTGCAGACCATCGAACATCGACAGGGGCTGAAGATCGCCTGCCCGGAGGAAGTCGCTTGGCGGATGGGCTGGATCTCGGATGGGGAGTTGGCTGCCTTGGCGGCGGCGTTGGGCGCTCGAGGATATGGCAGCTACCTGCTCAATATCGTCAAGGAGGCTGCCGGCGGCGCTGCAGGGGACGACCTTGCGCATTGAAGAAACGACGTTGTCGGGCGTCGTGATCGTTCATCCCGACGTCTACTGCGACGACCGGGGATTCCTGCTGGAGACCTACAGCAAGAAACGCTACGACGTCGCCGAAGCGTTCGGCTACGACTTCGTGCAGGACAACCATTCGCGCTCCCGGCGTGGAGTCCTCCGCGGCCTGCATTTCCAGGAGCGAGAGCCGCAGGGGAAACTCGTTCGCGTCTCCCGGGGACGTGTATTCGACGTGGCGGTGGACATCGACCCGGCGTCGCCCACATTCCGCCAGCACGTCAGCGTGATTCTCGACGATGTCGAACACGTGCAGTTGTTCATTCCGCCGGGGTACGCCCACGGTTTCTGTGTCCTATCCGACACTGCTGACTTCGAATACAAATGTACGTCGCACTACCGACCCGGAGATGGCAAGGGCGTGTTGTGGAACGACCCCGCCATCGCCATCCCATGGCCGGTGGCAGACCCCATCGTGTCGGTCGCCGACCGCTGCAACCCGACGCTTGAGGAGTACCTGAAAAGGTGAAGGTTTTCGTCACCGGCGCCGAGGGGCAGGTCGGCTCTGAGATGGTCCAGCTCTCCGACGAGCAGTTCCAGGTCAAAGGATACGGTCGAAGCCAACTCGACATCGCGAACCGCGACGAAATCGAACGGCGCCTGGACGAGTGTGCCCCCGACATACTGGTGAACTGTGCGGCCTACACGGCAGTGGACCGGGCCGAGGATCAACCGGACGCGGCCTACCGGGTCAATGCGGATGCGGTGGAGTTCTTGGGGCGTAGTTGCGCCAAGCGCAGTATCGGTATCGTCCATCTATCCACGGACTACGTCTTCGACGGCACCAAGGACGGCCCCTACACGGAGGAGGATGTTCCGAATCCCTTGAGCGTCTACGGGGCGTCCAAGCTTGCGGGGGAGGAGTTGCTCCGCGGCACCACCGATCGATGCCTGATCCTGCGGGCGAGCTGGGTCTTCGGCAGGATAGGGCGGAGCTTCGTGGACACGATTCTGCGGTTGGCTGCGGAACGGGATGAAGTCTCCGTTGTGGATGATCAAGTCGGTGCGCCGTCGCCGGCGGTCACCATTGCCGAGACCCTACGTTCGATTGCCGGAGTCGTTGCGGCGCAAGACGACGCCTGGGGAACCTATCACTTCTCGGCAACACCTTCCCTGTCCTGGTACGCTTTCGCGCGAACCATCGTCGACATCGGGACGGAAGTCGGCCTATTGAGGTCCGCCCCGATCTTGAGGACGATCACATCCCGCGAGTGGCCCGCGAAGGCACCTCGTCCACCGAACTCGCGCCTCGACGCGAGCAAGCTCAGCGAAACCTTTAGCCTCCCATCGCCGCCGTGGGAACCGCACTTGCGCGACTACATCGAAGCCCGCAGGCTATGCCCGTAAATTCCATGGACGATCGGGGTGTTGGTCCGGGACCGCGTCGCGGCGAGCGGCTACGTCCTAGCCCGCATTTCTCACCAGGGGCCGTGATGATCGCGGAGGATTTTGGCCCCGTTGTACACAACGGGCACGTGCGCGTGCTCGCGACCGAAAGCATAGCGGGGCCTACGGTTGAGGGAGCACGTGCGCGCACGGCCCGTGTGTACACGGGGCCAAAAGACCCGCGAGGGCGCGGCCAATGCAGTCCGCCATCGGCACGATCATCGACATCGCGGTCAAACTAGTGAAACCCA
>JAKZRQ010000296.1:0-4948 GCA_047518105.1 Pseudomonadales bacterium
CGCGCCGGCCAGTCCGCCGCCAGGCGGCGCCCGCACAGCGCCAGCACCCGCGAGCCCAGGTTCGGCACGCGCCGGCCCGGCAGGATCAGGAAGCGGCTGTTGTTGGCGAGCAGGTGCTGGCGGCCGTACTGGGTGCGGAAGTCCCAGCCGATCCAGCGGTCGCGAGCGCCGCACTTCAGCGCCGGCGCCGAGAAGCCGGCCAGCGCCACCCACTCGCCGCGCCAACGCGCGCCGTACCACAGCGTCTCGCCGATCTTCGGCAGCGCACCCAGGTAGTGGTGCGCCCCCATCAGGCGCTGGTAGCGTCCTTCGTCCTTCGCCGCCACCGGCTCGACGGCGACCTCGCCCAGTTCCACGCCGTTGTCCGCTCCTCGTCAACGTGCCGGCTTTTGTACTCCTAATTCGGAGCGCATGTCCAGCATTCGGGTCAACCCGTTCTTTCCGCGCGGGTTCCCCGGGTGTACAAATTCGTCCTGCGGGAAGGCGGTCCTGGCGGGCGGGTCCTACCGGAAAGGAGTAGAATCTCCCGGTCACGAAAAGGAGCTTGTTCGCGCCAGGATGATCGCCAGTCTCGTTCGCAAATTTTTGGGCAGCCGCAACGCACGGGAACTCAAGCGCATGCGCCGGATGGTCGAGCGCATCAACGCTCTTGAGGAATCCATGCGCGCGCTTGACGACGCGGAACTCGCTGCCAAGACGCCGGAGTTCAAGAGTCGGCTCGAAGCCGAGTCCGTGGACGACATTCTGCCGGAGGCCTTCGCTGCGGTGCGGGAAGCTTCCCGGCGTAGCCGCGGCGAACGTCCCTACGATGTCCAACTGATCGGCGGCATTACCCTGCACGAGGGCAAGATCGCCGAGATGCGCACCGGCGAAGGCAAGACCCTGGTGGCGACCTTGCCGGCCTACCTGAACGCCGTGACCGGTGGCGCGGTGCACATCGTTACCGTCAACGACTACCTCGCGCGTCGGGATGCGGCGTGGATGGGTCCCATCTACGAGGCGCTCGGGATGACGGTGGGCGTGCTGCAATCCAATCAGGACCGCGCCAGCAAGCACGCGGCCTATCGGGCGGACATCACCTACGGCACCAACAGCGAGTTCGGTTTCGACTACCTGCGCGACAACATGGTGTTCACGCGAGAGGACCGTTCCCAGCGTGCGCTCGACTTCACCATTGTGGACGAGGTGGATTCGATTCTCATCGACGAGGCGCGAACACCGTTGATCATCTCCGGACCCGCAGAAGAGAGCACCGATCTATACCTTAAGATCAATAAGTTAGCGCCCAAACTTAAACGACAAGAGAAAATCGAGAGAAACCTTCCGGCGATCTTGGCCGGGAATGAACCCGAACCCGAAGAGACCGGCGACTTCTTCATCGACGAGAAGAACCGCCAGGTGGAGTTGACCGAACGCGGCCACGAGCTGATCGAGAGCGAACTCAAACGGCTCGGCATCCTCGACGAGAACGACAGCCTCTTCGCCGCCGCCAACCTCGGTCTCCTCCACCACGTCCATGCCGCGCTCAAGGCGCACTTCCTGTTTCAGCGCGACGTTCACTACATGGTGCAGAACGGCGACGTGGTGATCGTCGACGAACACACCGGCCGCGCCCTGCCCGGACGGACTTGGCGGGACGGCATCCATCAGGCCATCGAGGCCAAGGAAGGGCTGCAGATCCGGCGCGAGAACCAGACGGTGGCATCGACCACCCTGCAGAACTACTTCCGCCTGTACGGCAAGCTGGCGGGCATGACCGGGACGGCGGATACCGAGGCGTTGGAGTTCAAGCAGATCTACGGCCTCGAGGTCATCGTCATTCCCACCAACGTGCCGATGATCCGGGATGACCGCAACGATCTGGTCTACCTCACCATCGACGAGAAGTACGATGCGATCGTGGGCGAGATCGAGGAGGCGACCACCGGCGGCCAGCCGGTCCTGGTGGGCACCGCGTCCATCGAATCCTCGGAACGGCTGTCCAAGGAACTCAATCGGCGCAAGATCAAGCACAGCGTCCTGAACGCGAAGCAACACGAGCGCGAGGCCGAAATCGTCGCCGAGGCGGGCCGTCCGCAGGTGGTCACCATCGCCACCAACATGGCGGGTCGGGGTACCGACATCGTGCTCGGTGGCAACCCGGAAGCGGAGATTGCCGCCCTTGGGGATTCGCCGGACCCGGCGGAAGTCGCGAGGATCAGAGCTGCCTGGGAGGAGCGGCATCAGGCGGTCCTCGATGCCGGCGGGCTGCACATCGTCGGCACCGAACGGCACGAATCGCGCCGGATCGACAACCAGTTGCGTGGACGGGCGGGGCGCCAGGGCGATCCGGGTTCGTCGCGCTTCTTCCTGTCCATGGCAGACGATCTCATGCGCATCTTCGCCTCCGACCGGTTGCGCGGCTTCATGCAGTCGCTGGGTTTGGAGCCCGGCGAGGCCATCGAGCACCGCATGGTGAACAACTCCATCGAGAAGGCGCAACGGCGGGTCGAAGGGCGCAACTTCGACGCCCGCAAGGAACTCCTGGAGTACGACGATGTGGCCAACGACCAGCGCCACTACATCTACGAGCAGCGCAACGACCTGATGGAAGCGGAAGACATCGCCGATGCGATCAGCGACATGCGCGAGGAGGTGATCGACGATCTGGTCAGCGGTTACATTCCGCCGCAGAGCATCGAGGAACAGTGGGACGTCGAAGGCCTCGAGCAGGCACTGACGGCGGAGTTCAATACCAACCAGCCGGTTCGAACGTGGCTCGACGAGGATCACGATCTCACCGACGAAGGCGTGCGCGACGGTGTCGCCGTCGCCGTCGCCGACGAATACGCTGCCAAGGACGCGGAGTGGACCAGCGCGGGCGTGTCCATGCGTCAGGTGGAGAAGCAATTGATGCTTCAGGTGCTCGACCAGAAGTGGAAGGAACACCTGGCGATGATGGACGACCTGCGCCAGGGGATTCATTTGCGCGCGTATGCGCAGAAGAGGCCCAAACAAGAGTACAAACGCGAGTCCTTCGAGCTCTTCCAGAAACTGCGGGACAACATCAACCGCGACGTGATTCGGCTGTTGTCGCGCATCCAGCTCCAGGGCGAGTCGGACATCGAGGAAGCGGAGCGCCAACGGCGCCAGCAAGCGGCGCGCCGCATGAGCTACAGCCACGCGGACGCCGACGGCCAACAAAGCAATGGCGCACCGCCCCAGGCCGGGGCGCCGCCGGGAAGCCTGGCGGACCGTCGCCGGGCCAGGGCGCAGGTCGAGACCTTTGTGCGCACGGAACGCAAGGTGGGCCGGAACGAGCCGTGCCCGTGCGGCTCGGGCAAGAAATACAAGCAGTGCTGCGGCAAGGCTTGACCGCGTCGCGTTTCCAGAGATGAAGAGATGGCGGTGAACCTGCCGCCGATGGGCGAGCTGTCGGCCATCGACGGGATCGTCCTCGGTGCTGCGGAATCAGGCGTCAGGTATCGGGATAGGCTCGATCTGGCCGTAGTTCTGCTCGATCCCGGCAGCGTCGTGGGCGGGGTGTTCACCGGCAACGCCTTCTGCGCCGCGCCGGTGGTCGTCGCGCGCCGGCGTTTGGGTGCGGCGCGGGCGTTGGTGATCAACAGCGGCAATGCCAACGCCGCGACCGGCGATCGGGGTTTGGCCGACGCGCGCTCCACCTGTGCCTACCTCGGTGCCCGGGCCGGTGTCGCGCCAGAGGCGGTCCTGCCGTTCTCAACGGGGGTGATCGGCGAGTTCCTCGACATGCAAGCCATCCGCCGCGGCATCGATCTGGCGGTGGAAGCCGTGCGCCCGGACGGCTGGGGGGACGCGGCACGCGCCATCATGACCACGGATACCGCCCCCAAGGCGGCCTCCATGCGCGCTGTCGTGGACGGCGTCCCGATTCGAGCCACCGGCATGGTCAAGGGCGCCGGCATGATCCGGCCGGACATGGCGACCATGCTCGCCTTCCTCGGCACCGATGCCGCCCTGTCGGCAGCCGTCGCGAACACCTTGGCCCGAGATCTGGCGGAGCGGAGCTTCAATCGCGTGACCATCGATGGCGACACCTCCACGAACGACTCGTTCGTGGTCATGGCGACCGGCCGCGCCGGCGGCAAGCCCATCGACGCCTCCGACGATGCCTACGACGAACTCCTGGAAGCCCTGACGCCGCTCGCGGTGGACCTGGCCGAGCGGATCGTGCGCGATGGCGAGGGCGCGACCAAGTTCGTCACCATCCGGGTGGAGGAGGGCGCAAACCCGGCCGAATGCCTGCGGGTCGCGTACACGATCGCGCATTCGCCGTTGGTGAAGACCGCCGCGTTCGCCGGAGATCCCAACTGGGGCCGGTTCTGCATGGCCATCGGCCACGCCGGCGTGGAAGGCCTCGACCCGCGCACGGTCAGCCTCTATCTCGACGATGTCCGGGTGGCGAGTGGCGGCCTCGTGGTGGACGACTACACCGAACAGGCCGGCGCCGCCGTGATGGCCCGCGACGAGTTCACGGTACGGGTCCTGCTCGGCCGCGGCCCGGCATCGGAAACCGTGTGGACGACCGATCTCTCCTACGAGTACGTGCGGATCAACGCCGAGTACCGTAGCTAGCGCGCGCCCTGACGGGCGCGTTTGAGAATGCTTGCGCATTCTCCCGGCTTCGTTCGAAATGCAACTCAAGTGTCAACATCCGGCGTGCTCAAGGAATCTAGCGCGCGCCCTGACGGGCGCGTTTGAGAATGCTGCCGCATTCTCTACGGGGGGGCGAAAAACTTGGCTCAATCGCTCAATTGCAAAGATGACGGCTTCTCAAGGACGCTAGTTTCCCGCTCGCTGCTGCAAGCCTCCGACGCCTTGCGGGACAGCACCAGGTAGCGGTTGTGCAACCGGTCCACGGCGGCGTGCAGGTCGTCGAGGCCGGTGTCGTTGCGAATCACGTCGTCGGCGAGGTCGAGTCTCGAATCCC
>JAKZRQ010000297.1:0-22960 GCA_047518105.1 Pseudomonadales bacterium
GCGCACCAGCAGCGGCTTCGGGTTGTCCACCAGCACCTCCCCGGTCACCCCGCCGAAGTGCAGGAACGCCCCCTCGATGCCCGCGAACCACGCCGACTGGCGCTGGTTGGCGAACACCTTCACGTAGGTCCGCCGCGAGTAGCCCAGCGTCGCCACGAACAGGTGCGCGCGCGTCGGCTCGTCGGCGACCGGCACCGTCGCCACCCCGAAGTCGATCTGCAGCTGGCGCCCCGGCGGCGTCTCGAAGCGCACCGTCGCCTTCGCCTCCGCCGCCAGCAGCCGCCGGTACGGGGCCACCGCCCGCTCCACCGTCCGCAGGCTGGCGTCGATCGACAACTCCCGCTCGAGATCCTGGCGCACCACCTCCGCGTTGCCGCCGTGCCGGAACAAGCGCTTCTCGAGGCAATCGTCCAGACCGGTAAGCTTGGCACCGCGCCCCGGGCGCTCGTAGCGCGTCCAGCCTTGCGTCTCCACGTACCTCTTCACCGTGTTCCGGCTGCACCCGAACTCCTTGGCGATCCGCCTGGTGCCCCAACCCAGTTCGTGGAGGCCGAGCATCGCCTCCACCTCTTCCGGCTTCAACATCCCTTGCCTCCGCGATCCTCCTGACCGCGGCGTATCGTGGCACTCCCTCATGTGTTCCGACTCCTCTTCCCGTTGTTAAGGGGGGTCAGTTTTCGTGTCGCCTGAGGGTCAGTTTTACGTGTCGCCTAACAGGCAAAATAGGCCGACGCCTTGCGCAGGATCTCGTTCGCCCGGCGCAGCTCGCGATTCTCCCGCTCCAGCGCCTTGAGCCGATCACGCTCGCTGCTCGTCAACCCGGCTCGCCGACCCTGATCCCGTTCGCCCTGACGGACCCATTTACGCAGCGTCTCCGGCGCACAGCCAATCTTCGATGACACCGAAATGATCGCTGCCCACTGTGAATCGTGTTCGCCCTACTGATCCAGGACCAACCGCACCGCTCTTTCCCGTAGCTCCGGGGAGTAACTGTTTCTCTGTTTCATGGCTCCAGTTTCTCAAGGTTCGGAGCCACCGGGAATCCCGGTACGGTTCAGTGCCACTATGGCGCTCCTTTTTCCTTGGCGACCATTTTGACCACTGCCGCAAGGGCGGACTCGAATGCTCTTCGATGATGCTCCGGCCATCCCTTGTCATCCAGGATCCTCGTTGCCTCGAGGGCCACTTCGTCACCGCCGAATTGGAGAAGGTTATCAGGCGGTCCTTCGCCCTCGCCGACGTACCGCACGTCGGTTGCACCGATTATTTCAAGCCAGCTCCCAACTGGCACTTCACTCCCTCGCGGCCCAATGCGCGGCGCTCCCCGTTTCATCCAGCGGCACCTTGAATATCCAATCGAGTTCACGATCATACAAGCCATCACACTTCTGATTATCTGAAGCATTTGCAGCTGCTTTGTTGACGACTAGTAACGCGGTAGCGATCAATTCGAGTATGTGACGGAATTGCAGGTACGTCACTTCAACTACTATGATCTGCGGAAGCGTCAGCCCCGATGCCTGTCGGATACGACTAATTGCGGTTGTTCGTCGTACAATCTCCTACATCCTGTTCGCGCATTCAGTGAGTTCCTTTTGAGCAACTTGCTTCACGGCACTTCACACTTCGATATGACCCGGTACGTCGCCAGTTCAATCCGGCGCGACCCCGATTCCCCGTTCGCGTAGCAATAAAACACCAGTGCCAGCATCATCCGCGGGTGATATTGCGCCGACCCCGTGACTCGCTCGTTCACCCTAGAATGCGCGCATCGGAACGCGCTCCACAGGCTCCAACAAAAAAATGCGCCAGTTCGTCCTCCGCCACCCAGTCCCGAAGATCTGGTGGAAGAAAATGTCGCTGAGAGGCGTCGCGCTCGACAAACTTCGGCATCTCGATTAGGTGTTCGCTGGCACCAATGCAATTATAGGAAATCGAAGCGCTAAGTCCGACAGGCCGCGAGCCCGCGTTATTCGTGTGTGGGCTGATGTCGTGAAGGCGGACGTCGCGTAAGCCGTTGTGGTTGAGTAGAACCTCGATCCCAAAGGTCCTTCGAACCATTATCTATGTCGGTTTTCACCAACGCGCTGTTCGTAAATTGGTTCAAATTTGCAATCGGATGCAGCTGGGCTACGAGCGTCGAACGACCTAGTGCGGCATCCATCTTTCGATATCGCCTTTAGAGTTTGGTCTGCGAATATTTGGCGTGCTCGGCATCGGAAAATTTCGATCATCTTCCACCCAGGGCCGATGGATAGCACAACCTTCATCTCGAACGGGCACCCTTCGGAAAACAGTGAGACAACTGCAAATCTTCGCTACATGCTCGGCCATGAACTTCAGTATTCTCATGACATCGTATTTCTCCAACAAGATGATGCTGCAGGATTTGGGCCTTGCGAAGAATGCTTGGCCCTCTTCCATCGGATACATGAACCAGTCTTTGTACTCCGCTCTGCTCCTGGCTTCTGCCATGTGAATATCCCATCCAGAATTGTCCCGCACCGACAGTAGACGCCTGTGTTTGCTTTGCCCCGATATGCCACGCAAGGTCGCCAACATGTGGTTTCCGTTGAATGGTTGAAGCTCTTCGATGAATTTGGTTTTCTGCTCTTCAGTCAGATAGCGCAGCCTTCTTCCGCTCGGCAGGTCGAACTCCTCCTTAGCGTCGGCAATCACGAATTGAGGTGCCCGCTCATTCAGGTCCGGAGTGTTCAGGGCCGATAGCTCGAAGACCATGTAGTCAAGCGCAGCTCTCAGATCCTCCACGATGTCCACAACCAGCGCAAGGGGCCGTCCCGTCAATATGCTCGCTCGGCCATCGCGAAACTGGAGAACGAAGTTTCCGGTTTCTCGATCCCGTTCCTTGATCATTCCCTGACATATTCGTAGAGAAAATGCCTGACCTCGTCCGCGAGGACATCATAGTTCTCCTTTGCCCGATACAGACGGGTCCAGGCATCCGCCAACTGTTCGGGCGCATCGGGCATCGTCATCGTCGTTTCGTTCCTCCACGACTAGGCTGTCATATCTTGGCGTAGGACGTTTGTCCCGTGTGGCCCTTCACCCGAAGCACGCTTCTACTGCAGTAGCAGAAGCTCGGAACGGTCTGCAGGAGTGATATGTGCCATGACGCATTTTGGCGAACGCCATGGGGAGCCCGAAGCCAGTTCACTGACTGCCGCCCGGCTGTCGCCGACTTTTCACACAGTCTGGTCCCTTTCATGAACGGGATCGAAGCGCAACCACTGCTATGCCGTCCCTCTGGACCGGCAGTTTTCGCGCTACAACCGAAACAGCTCCTCAACACCAACACTGAAAACACTGAACGCGCCGTTAGACAACGCGCCGTTCAGTGGATACGATGCAGGGCCGAACGACGATGGCCGGTCGTGACCCAAGGACCTCACCGCGCAGTACGTACTTCGCGCCACAGAGGCGAAACCACCGCGGCAACAGGACTCTTGACAATAGTGCTACTCGTACCCGACAACAAAACCGAAGACGACTACATCCTTTGGAGCGCGCAGATCGGCAAGCCGTCCGACCTAGGCGTCCAACTTATGGTAGCCATTTCCTATTCGGACCGCCCGGGCCCACACGTAGTGGCGACTGGCATTGTGGGCGTTCCCCGTCCTCCGGAGGATGACCTCGAGAGGCAAATCCTGGCCACTAAGATCGCCGACTTGATCGAAAGCCCAGACATGGCGGTATTCGAGTTCACCGGATTGCTGCGTTGGCGCCTCGTCAAGGGAGGTCTCTTCGAGGTCGAATTGACCGAGTCTCGCCAAGTGCGCGAACTCGACAAGAGTGAGGTCTCAAACCGCATATCCTTATCGGGACCTGGACCGATGAATGAGCCCGTATTCCGTACCAAGTTCCCCGAATCAAACGACTGGAAACGCGAGTACAGGGCAAACAGATACCTTAGGTTCGAAAGTCGCGCCGGGCTGAGCCAGCGTTACCAAGATCTCTTGACCAATATTACAATTCTGACTAACGAGGGCCGAGTGGATCTTACGCAAGGGAAACACTGGCACCGGCTTTTTAGGCACGTCGTAGACGAGATGTTCATCCGTGGCGAGCCTCCTGTGCCCCACAACTTCGAGCCTTCAATTGCACCGGCCATCCTCTTCCCCGACAAAGAACTGTGCACCCGAGCCGCCGACGCTCTTGCGCGCGTACCTACTGAAGGCCGCTATCTAGTCAAATACGGGCAAGCAGACCACATGACGCGGCTTTACGACGACGGTGAGGTTTATTTGACGCCCGCTTCTGCTTATGGTGACCCTGACCACAACCAGGCCATTTACGACCAAGAGCTTAGCTCGTCCCACTACGCTGTAGTGGCCACCGATGGAGCTTTCCTCAAGGCACGCGATGTTTACGCCAATCCGGACGTCCTGCAAGCAACCGGCCACCGTATTGTGCCGATGTTTCTCGCGCCAGATGCCGCAAGGGATGAAGTTGGTTGCATTGAGTCTTATGGACCTGATGCTTGGATGTATTGCATGTCCGATCTTGTGACACCACGACTGTTTTCGGACTTCAATGCCGATGCGTGTGTCATCCTGTGCCGCGATCAATTCGAAGCTCGAATATGCGACGCGTTACGCCCGCATGCGGGCAAGAAGGTGTTCGCGCATGGCCATGTGCGCTACGTTGATCCTTTTGGGGCCTACGCAGAACAGCCGCGACCGCCAAACGTGCACATCGGCTACGGTGCGTCAACAAATCGCGACGCGCAACGCTTTCAACCATTTGGGCCCGACGGAGAATTAGCACGCCCGCCAGGAGTTCACTTCAGCAAAACGTTTCGTTTCGCGTACCAGAGCGAGTACCGATTCGTCAGCTACCCGCCCCAACCTATAGAAAGGCTGGATGCGCCCCTTACCATAAGCTTGGGCGCTTTGCATGACATAGGCCAGTTGATTGTCCTTTAGCCCCTCCAGCTGCAGCGGCTCGGTCCGAGATCTCACGCCAGTTACCGAATTCCCACAGGCTTCCCTGACCTGACCGCCGACTTGCACCGCCCTGAGAAGTGGACTCGAATTCGGACAGTGTGTTGTGCCCGTCGGATGCCGGCTCGCAGGCATGACTGATCGCAACAGGCTAGCCGGTACGCTCCCGGCTACCGTCAAACTCCGACGGTCTGTCGCATCGGTGGGCGCGATACGGTGTCAATGCCGATTGAAAATTCCCCAAAAGTGCCGAAGTAAAATTCCCCGGTTCGGTGGTTGAGTTCACCGTCGGACATCGGTGTTCTGGTGGTTGTTCCGGGGCGGTCGACCGCGTCGTCTGGGCGGAGGGGGCGGCGAGATGGGGGCGTTGGCGCGGACGTGTTCGGGGATGAGGTCGGTGTGTTCGCGCAGCCGGTAGCTGGCGCCTTCGATGTGGATGACGACGGCGGGTGGAGCAGGCGGTCGAGTAGCGCGGTGGCGACCACGGGGTCGCCGAACAACTCGCCCCACTCGGCGAAGCCGCGGTTGGAGGTGAGGATCATGGCGCCCTTCTCGTAGCGGGCGTTGACGAGCTGGAAGAACAGGTTGGCGCCGCCGCCGTCGATGGTGACGTAGCCGATCTCGTCGACGATGAGCAGCGAGGTGCGGGTGAAGAAGCGGAGCTTGTCGGCGAGGCGGTCCTCGCGCCGGGCCTTGGCGAGGGCCTCGACGAGTTCCGCGAGGGTGGTGCGGTAGACGCTCTTTCGGGCCTTGACGGCGGCGATGCCGAGCGCGACGGCGAGATGGCTCTTGCCGGTGCCGGGCGGGCCGAGCAGATGGAGCACCTCGGCGCGGTCGACGAAGTCGAGCTGGGCGAGCGTCAGGACGCGGTCCCGGTCGAGGGACGGCTGGAAGGAGAAGTCGAAGCTCTCGAGCGTCTTCGGCGGGTTCGGCCTGGCGGTCTTGAGGGCGACGCCGACGCGGCGGTTCTCGCGGATGTCGAGCTCCTCGGCGAGCAGCGGGGCCGACTACGTGGTCACCGCCGTGAAGGACAACCAGCCGACGATGTTCGACGACCTGCGGGCGATCGACTGGCGCGGGGCGCGCCGCGTCGACGGCGGCTGGGAGAAGGCCCGCGGCCGCATCGAGCGGCGCAGCTGCGCCGTGCTCGACATCGGCGGCCCGGAGTGGGACGGCTACGGCGACCTGCACGCTCGGCGGCAGGCGTTCCGCATCGAGCGCGAGCGTCGCCTCGTCAAGCAGGGCGCCGGCAGCCGGGAAACCGCCTACGGGCTCACCTCGCTCGGCGCCGGGCAGGCCGGTCCCGAGGAATTCGCGGCCCTCGTCCGGCGCCACTGGCACATCGAGAACCGCCTCCACTACGTGCGCGACTTCACCTGCGACGAGGACCGCTGCCGGGTGCGCGTGGGCAATCCGCCGCGCAATCCCGCCTGCCTGACCAACGCGGCCATCTCCGTCGTGCGCCACGCGGGCCGCTTCGCCTACCTGCCCCCCGCCAACCGGCACTACGCTGCCCGGCCGCAGGAAGCCCTCGACGCCGTCCCGACCCCGCCGTCCGGCTGAGCGCCGCGTCCCGCCAAAAGCCCCCGCCCCGGTGCGCGACACCGGGCAAACCGCCGCGTCCGCAGGCCGACAAGACGCCCCGCAATCCTCCCCGACACGCCCGACAACCCCTCGACAAGACGGATCGACATCCCCCGCCAGCCAGCCGAACCCGCCCGACGCCTCGACGGATCCGCCGACCATCTGAAAAATCAGGACTTTTGAATAGGCCTGCTGTGGAGGGCAAGGCGCTTGCAAGGCACGCGAAAAAACCGCAGGCTTGGCACCCGTCGGGGCAACCAGGAGGATTCGCGATGGAGAGCTCCCCACAGGTAGCCGTGCTGCCTATTCGAACGAACTTTCCTGTCGTCCGACGTGGCGCATGGATGGCACTGCTGCTATCCGTGCCACTCGTCTCGGCGGGCGCTCTTGCACAAGACGACGCCGTGTTCCTTGCCGTCGAACAACCGGCGGTGAATCCGTCCGTTCCGGACACCCGATCGGCGTTGAGGTCGACGGCGAGTATTCCCACCTGGGGTGGCGAGACCATGAGGCACCGACGGGCGCGGATCGACTTTGCGCAGTTGGAGGAGGTACGGACGGCAGTGGCGGGTGGCAAACCTGCATTGATCAGTCTGAACCTGTTTGACGATGTCGTCTTCAAGGTCGTCGACCTGCGCACCTCCCGGACCGCTACCGGCTATTCCTTGTCGGGGTCCGTGGAAGGAGTCCGTTGGGGCACGGCATCTCTCGTGGTCAACGGCGAAGCCGTCGCCGGCAGTGTGCGCACGCCGCTTGCGACTTACACCATCGACTCGTCGGGCGAGGGTGTTTGCCACCTTCGTCAAGTGGACGCATCGACGCTGCCCAACGGTGCGGAACCGCTCCGGGCCGAACCGCCGACCAACCCCTTCGGTGCCAACCCCGGCGCTGCGGCGGCGGGCGTCTCGGGGTCGGCAGACGCCCCGACCGTGACCGACGTGCTCGTCCTCTTCACGCCGGCCGTGCGCGACGCCCGCGGTGGCATATTTCCGGTTCACGCAATGGTCGATCTGTGGGTCACGGAAACCAACCAAGCCTACGAGGACAGCGGCGTCGATCAGCGGATTTTCCTGACGCGCACGGTCGAGGTGGACTACGCCGAAGGAGGTAACTCCGACATCGACCTCACACGACTTGCGGATCCTTCGGACGGCTACCTGGACATCGCCCACGAGCTGCGCGAACAGGCTGGCGCGGATCTCGTCCACCTGGTTGCGTTGTCCGACACCGTTTGCGGCATCGCCTATCTGATGGTCCGCGTCGACCCGGCTTTCGAGGCGCTCGGTTTCGGACTCACCGATCACACCTGCGGGGGCGCTGTGTTCGCGCACGAGCTGGGGCACAACATGGGCCTGCGGCACGACCGGTACGTGGATCCGGGCAACTCGCCATATCCGTACAGCCATGGTTATGTGAACCAGGCGGCATTCGAACCGGATGCGGATCGCGGCACGCGTTGGCGCACGATCATGGCCTACTCCAACCAGTGCAGAGACGCCGGCTTTTCCTGCGACCGGCTGCTTCGTTTCTCCAATCCGGATCAGACCTACGAAGACGACACCCTGGGCGTCGCCGGGGAGACCGAGACCTTGCGAACGAGGGGTCCCGCCGACGCGGTTCGCAGCCTGAACAACGCCCGCGCCGTGGTGGCCGGATACCGCGAGGCCGGCCCCGACCTGGCGATCGCGCCCGTGATCCTGGACAGATCCTGGGAGACGGGCCAATCCGTGACCCTGCTCGCCGCCGTCGTCAACCAAGGCAGGATCGAGTCGGCCGAGACCACGGCGACCTACTACCGCTCGACGGATCCGATCATCGGGACCGACGACACCGAGTTGGGTTCGTTTCAGGTGGCTGTCCTCCAAGGGAAGGAAAGCGCCAGCAATGCCTTCGCGACGACGGCGCCCACCGAGGCCGGAAGGTACTACTACGGAACCTGCGTCGGCGTGGTCGACGGCGAGACGGATACCGGCAACAACTGCTCCCGGGGCTTTGCCGTCTCGGTTGGCCCCACCGTCTCGGTTACCGATGCGAGCACCGGGGAGGGCCTGGCCGTGACGTTCTCGGTGACCCTGTCGGAGACCCGGTCGACTGCGGTGGAGGTTCGCTGGGAACTGACCCGGGGCACGGCCGTCGCCGGGCTCGACTACGCCGACGCGGGCGGTACGGTGACCATCGCGCCCAATGCGACTCTCGGGACGATCTCGGTGGACACCTTCGCCGACACGCTAGCGGAGGCCGACGACACCTTTATCCTGACCCTGGTCGAAACCAGCCCGGCCCCGCCTGCGGGCGTCGTGTTGAGCGCCGACGCGTATCAAGCCTCGGGTACGATCGTTGACGACGACGGCGACCCGGCGATCAGCGACGAAAACCTGCACGTCGCGTTGACTCGGGCGCTGGGCAAACGAGCTGAGGACGACATTACCGCAGCCGAAATGGCGGGCTTGAAAAGCCTGGTCGCGTCTTCTGCGGAAATCGAGAGCATCGCCGGGCTGGAGGCCGCGACCGGCCTGCAGACGTTGACGCTGGATGGCAACGCGGTCACGGATCTCGCCCCGCTTGGCCACTTGGCGGGCCTTGAGCGGCTGCACATCGCCAGCAATGGAATCACGGACGTGTCGGCCCTGGCGGCTCTCGACGGCGTGACTGAACTGCGGCTGTCCGGCAACAAACTCACGGACCTCTCGCCGCTCGCCTCGTTGACCGCGCTTACCGAGCTAAGCCTGGACGAAAACCGCCTCACCGATCTGTCGCCGCTCGCCGCATTGACCGAACTGGAAACCCTGGACCTGGGAGAGGTTTCGGACGCCGCTCCGGCTGCAAAGCGCAACGCCGTCAACGACCTGGTGCCCCTGGCGGGGCTCTCGCGATTGTCCACCTTGGTTCTGAACTTCAACGAAGTAGCCGACCTGTCGCCGCTCCGAGGCCTGACGCAACTATCGTACCTCAGCTTGTGGGGAAACGAAATCAGCGACGTGAGTCCGCTTCGGAACCTGAAACGGCTGATCTGGCTGGATCTGGACGAGAACGCAGTCGTCGACATCGCGCCTTTGGCTGGACTGTCCGAACTGACGTACTTGTGGTTGTTCGACAACGAGGTCGCCGAATTGCCGAATCTGGAGGAAATGGACAGTCTTCGGGTGTTGACCCTGGACCACAACCGACTCACAGACATCGGACCGTTGGCGGCCCTCGAAGGGATGGTTTTGCTCAGGCTAGACGGCAACGCGATCACGAACATCGATTCCTTGGCGGGTCTCACGTCCCTGCAGAGGCTGTACTTGGCCGACAACCGCATCTCGGATGTCTCGCCGCTGGCCAACCTGGCCCGGCTGACGCGTCTGTGGGCGAACGGAAACCTGATCCGCGACGTACGCGCCCTTGCCAATCTCAGCCGTCTGGTGAATCTGAACTTGTCCGACAACGCGATTCGCAACGTGGCGCCTCTCGCCAATCTGACCAGCCTGTCTCGACTGGATCTCGCGAACAACCAGATCACCGACATTGAGCCGCTCGTGGAGAACGCCGGCTTGCGCGTCTTCGATAGGGTGTATCTGCAGGGCAATCCGCTCGCCGGGGCCTCGTTCGATGGACACGTTGGGGCGCTCAGGGCGCGCGGCGTGACGGTCTACAACATCGGCGTGTGGATCGTTGCCGCGTCCGCGGTGGAAGGCAGTTCGCTGGAGTTCACCCTGCGACTATCGGAGGCGGTCGAGGCGGACGTCGACGTGGAATGGTCGACGACGCCAGAATCGGCGACACCAGGCGACGACTATCCCATGGGCCAAGGGGGTAAGGTCACGATTCCGGCCGGCGACACGTCGGCGACCTTCATGGTGGCGGCCAACGAAGATGACGTCCGGGAGCCCCACGAGACCTTCCGTGTGGGGTTGGCGGCGCTCAATTTTCCCTTGGGCGTGGCCATAGCCGAGGGCGAAGGGCTTGGGTTGATCGTCGACCCGGACGGGCCGTCGGCGGACGTGCCGGTTTTCGCGCCCGCCACCCACGAGACGCGGCAAGGATTCCTCCGGGTGATCAATCGAGGCGAACGCACGGTGGTACACATCGACGCCGTCGACGACGCGGGAAATCGCCAGACCTCCTCGTTGGCCATTGATGCCGGCGAGACCCTTCATTTCAACTCGGGCGACCTGGAGAACGGCAACTTCGACAAGGGCCTCTCTCGCGGCGTCGGTAGCGGAACGGGCGACTGGCGCCTCAAGTTGCTCGGCAACGCCGTGGAAGTGCTCGCCTACATGCGTACCGGGGACGGGTTCCTCACGAGCCTGCACGATCTCGTGCCGGCGGGCGCGGACGGCTACGCCGTACCGACGTTCAACCTAGGAAAAAACGTCAACCAAGTCAGTTGGCTGCGCCTGATCAACGCCGGAGTGGAAGATGCCACCGTGACCGTTGCCGGTGTCGACGACGATGGCGCCGCCTCGGAGGGGTCGGTGGAACTCGGCCTTGCGGCGGGACAGGCCCGCACCATCTCGTCCAAGGAACTCGAAACCGGGGACGGTTTGGAAGGAGCCTTGGGCGAGGGCGTTGGCAAGTGGCGGTTGCTGGTGGTGTCGGACCAGCCGATTGGCGTCGCCAGTCTGTTGGAGAGCCCCACGGGGCACTTGACCAATCTCTCTACGCTGTCCGAGAACAAGGTGCCCGGCGATGACGGGACGACGCATCGCACGCTCCTGTTCCCATCGGCTTCGGACGCCACGGGTAGACAGGGATTCGTGCGCGTCATCAACCGGGAAGGCGAGGCAGGCACGGTTGGCATCAAGGCCTACGACGACTCCAGCAAGGACTACCCTGCCATCACGCTGGAAATGGGCGCCGGCGAAACCGAGCACTTCAACTCCGACGACCTGGAAATGGGCAATGACGCAAAAGGATTGCCCGTCGGGGTAGGCATGGGCGAAGGCAACTGGCGGCTCGCGTTCACAAGCGCACTCGACCTCGATGTGCTGGCCTACATCCGCACCGAGGATGGTTTTCTCACCAGCATGCACGATACCGTGCCGGGTGTGGACGGGGTCCATCGGGTGCCGGTCTTCAACCCGGCTAGCAACCCGAACCAGGTCAGCCTTCTGCGGCTGATCAACGCGGGCGAGCAAGCGGCGGCCGTCGCGATCAAGGGCTTCGATGACGCAGGCGTCTCCCACGGCGAGGTGCGGTTGTCCGTGCCGGGCGGATCGGTGCGCACGCTCTCGGCGCAGCAACTGGAATCCGGCGATGATGACTTCACCGGCGCGCTAGGCGACGGCGGGGGCAAGTGGTGGCTGACGGTCGCCACCGACCATCCCATCGACGTGATGAGTCTTCTGCAGAGCCCCACAGGCCATCTCACGAATCTCTCCACCACGCCGGGGGTCCTCGCCACCGCCGATTCATTCGCCGCCGAAGCCTCAGGCGATCAATGAGGTTCGGGGTTGCCTGACCACCCGGCTATTGCCTTTGCCATCGTGCTTCCGTAGCGTGCCCGCCGGTCGGATTTGCGAACGAGGCTGTCGCTGATGAAACGCATCGTGGTTGTCGTCGTTGCCGTGGCCGTCCTGACGACGGTCATCCTGCCGCCGGTGTTCGGCGCCCGGGCGCGGGCGTTGATGGAAGAGCGGCTGTCCGAAGTGACCTCGCTCCTGGCGCAGGGGTTCGAGCTGGACGTTGCATTCGGCGACTGGGAAGCCGGTTGGTTCTCGAGCACGACCACCGTCACGTTGAGCGCTCGGTTCCCAGGTCAAGGTGAACTTGCGAACGCCGTCCCGGACTTGCCGGACGAATTCAGCGTGACGTTGCCGGATGCCGTCACGCTGGTTCACGGACCCATCATGCTGTCCTGGTTCAGCGCAGGCTGGGGCGGTATCTGGTTCGAGATCGACGAATCCGTCGTCGACGAGTTGCAGGCCTTCCAGAACGAGCTTGGGATCGACTACCTTGCCCGGTTGGCGGTCCTGGTCGGGTTCTTCACAGACACGACCATCCGCCTCGACATGCCCGCATTCGAGTACCTGGGCGATTTGCTTGGCAACCGAATCGAACTCTCGTTCGGCGGACTCGAGACGATAGCGACCTTCGACCGCAAGAGTCTGGGCCTTGACGGCGGGACCCCTCGATTCTCGGTGGGTTGGCCGGATGGCCGGATCGTGGTCGACAAGGCGAGATGGGAGGGGGATCTCGGCTACGATGATCGCCTGCCCAATGTCCCGCTCGGCGGCGCGAACACGGAGGTCGCCCGCATCCTGTTCGCTTCGAGAGGTTCGGACGCCGAGCGGATCGATCTCGATGGACTTAGCATAGGCTACGAGAACAGCCTCGACGGCGACCATCTGATCAACGCCAGCGGGTACCGACTCCGCCGTCTTGGCATTGCCGACTTCCAGATTGACGACATCCGTCTCGATGCGACGGCCCGCTTGAACGCCGCTGTGTTTGCCGAACTGATGAATCCCTTCGAAGACCTCGCCACACAGGACATCGAGGCCCGACAGATCGCTGCGCTCGAGTCGCTCGCGAAGACCCGCGCCTGGATCACGATGGACCCGGTTGCCTTCAGCCACAAGGGTCTGCCCGCCTCCGCATCGTTGGCGCTCGAGTACAAGGGCGATGAACTTCCCGCCAACTTTGCGTTGGACGAGGCAACGGATACCGCGTTGTTCTTGAGCGTCGTGGATGCGCAACTCGATGTGTCGATCCACAGGGATCTACTGACGACGCTGGGGCAGGACGAGCTCGACGCGTTGGTGCGGGTGCTCGTCCAGGAAGGGATCGTGCGCGAGGACGGCGACACGCGGTCGCTCGACGTGGACTTCGAGGACAAGGTGCTGCTGGTCAACGGAAAACCGTTCGAGGCGTTCGAACTAGTCGAACTATTGATGGGTTTCTAAGCGGGTCACGCCCGTTTGCGCAATGCGGCCTCGATCTCCTCGAGAATCGCCGGGTCGTCGATGGTGGACGGCGGTTGGAACGGTTCGCCGTCCGCGATCTTGCGGATCACTTGCCGCAGGATCTTCCCCGAACGCGTCTTCGGCAGCCGCGCCACCACCAGCGCCTGCTTGAAGTTCGCGAACGCGCCCACGCGGCGGCGCACCATCTGCACAAGTTCCGCTTCGAGCGCCGCGGGTTGTGCGTTGACGCCGTCCTTCAGCAAGACCAAACCCAACGGCACCTGGCCCTTGTCCTCGTCGGCGATGCCTACCACGGCGCACTCGGCCACCGCCGGGTGGTCGGCCACCACCTCTTCCAGTTCGCCCGTCGACAGGCGATGGCCGGCCACGTTTATCACGTCGTCGATGCGGCCCATGATGTAGACGTAGCCGTCGGCGTCGCGGTAGCCGCCGTCGCCGGTCAGGTAGAACCCCGGATATCGGGACCAGTAGGCATCCAGGTAGCGCTGATGGTCGCCCCAGATGGTCGGCAGGGTGCCCGGAGGCAAAGGCGCCTTCACCACCACGTTGCCTTCCTGGCCGGCGGCGAGTTCGTTGCCGTCGTCGTCGAGAATGCGCAGGTCGTAGCCCGGAACCGGGAAGCTGGAACTGCCGGGGCGGGTCTCCAACGCCTCCGCATCCGCCAGGCCAGCCATGTTGGCGCAGATCGACCAGCCGGTTTCGGTTTGCCACCAGTGGTCGATCACCGGCGTGTGGACGGTGTCCTTCAGCCATTCGTAGGTGGGAGGATCCAGGCGCTCGCCGGCGACGAAGAGATATTGCAGGCAGGAGATGTCGTAGCGGCGCTTCAGCTCGGCGTTCGGGTCTTCCTTCTTCACCGCCCGGAACGCCGTGGGCGCAACGAAGAACGTCTTCACGCCGTGTTCGGCGATGACCCGCCAGATCGCGCCGGCATCCGGCGTGCGCACCGGCTTGCCTTCGTAGAGCACGCTCGCGCAGCCCTTGATGAGCGGCGCGTAGACGATGTACGAGTGACCGACCACCCAGCCCACATCCGACGCGGCCCAGTACACGTCGCCGGACTCGCACCCGTAGATGGCGCCCATGCTGTAGTTGAGCGCCACCGCATGGCCGCCGTTGTCCCGCACGACGCCCTTGGGCCGACCGGTGGTGCCGGACGTATAGAGGATGTAGAGCGGATCCCAGGCGTCGACCTCGATCCAGGGTGCCGGTTCGCTTGCTGCCTCCCATTCCGTCCAGTCGAGATCGCGGCCGTGGATCAGCGCGGCTTCGCACTGGGGGCGTTGAACGATCACCGTGTGTGATGGCTTCGACGCTGCAATATCGATCGCTTCGTCGATCAGCGGTTTGTAGGGAATCACGTTCTGAAATTCGATGCCGCAGGAGGCCGAGAGCACGACCTTGGGCTTGGCGTCGTCGATGCGCAGCGCGAGCTCCGGGGCCGCGAAACCGCCGAATACCACCGAGTGGACGGCGCCGATCCTGGCGCAGGCCAGCATGGCGATTACCGCCTCCGGGATCATCGGCATGTAGACGATGACCCGGTCGCCTTTCGCCACGCCGAGATCCTTGAGGCCGCCGGCGACCCGGGCCACGCGCGCGGTGAGTTCGGCGAAGGTGAAGCGCCGAATCCGGCCGGTAACGGGCGAGTCGTGGATCAGCGCCACGTCGTCGCCGCGGCCGGCCCCGACGTGGCGGTCGAGGGCGAGCCAGGCCGTGTTCAGCTTGCCGCCCCGGAACCAGCGCGCGGCCCCGTTGGCGTCCTTGTCCAGGATTGACGCCGGGAACTCGAACCAGTCGATGTCCCGCGCGGCGGCGCGCCAGAAGGATTCCGGATCGTCGATGGACGCGCGGTAGGCGTCCGCGTAGGTGCGGCGTCCCAAGGTTCTAATTCGCGACCGCGGCTTGGACGATCCCCGACGCTTGCAGCGCGTCGATCTCCGCCGTAGCCAAGCCGATTTCGGCGAGCACGGCGAGGGTGTCCTCGCCGGGAGCCCGGGCAGCGCCAGAGATCTCGGGCGTCGTGCGGCTGAACCGCGGCGACGGCGCGGGTTGGGTCACTCCGTCCACTTCGACGAAGGTGCCGCGGTGGCGGTTGTGGGGATGATCCGGGGCTTCGAGGATGGACAGAACCGGCGCGAAGCAGGCATCGCTGCCTTCCATGATTGCGCACCACTCGTCCCGGGTCCGGGTCTTGAAGACTTCGGTCAGTTCGTCCTTGAAATTGCCCCACTGATCGTTGTCCATCTGCGGCCCGAAGCGATTCGCGTCCACGCCCGACTTCTCCACCAGCTCGGCGTAGAACTGCGGTTCGATGGCGCCGACGCAGACGTACTTGCCGTCCTTGGTTTCGTAGGTGTTGTAGAAGTGCGCGCCGCCGTCGAGCATGTTCGAGCCGCGCTGATCCGTGAAGCCGTGTCCCGCCATCGAGAAGAACATGGCCATCAGGGACGCCGCGCCGTCCACCATGGCGGCGTCGATGACCTGTCCCTTGCCGGAGTGCGAGGACTCGAGCATGGCGCACACCAGGCCGTAGGCCAGGAGCATCCCGCCGCCGCCGAAATCCCCGATCAGGTTGAGCGGCGGCACGGGTTTGCCTCCGGGTTCGCCGATGGCGTGCAGGGCACCCGCGAGGCCGATGTAGTTGATGTCGTGGCCGGCGGCGAGCGCCATCGGCCCTTCCTGGCCCCAGCCCGTCATCCGCCCGTAGACGAGTTTCCCGTTGCGCGCCAAGCAGTCTTCGGGACCCAGTCCCAAACGTTCCGTCACCCCCGGTCGAAACCCTTCGAACAACGCGTCGGCGGTCTCGACCAGCTTGAGAACCACCTCGACGCCCCCGGGCTGCTTGAGATCCACGGCGATGGAACGCCGGTTCCTGGCCAGCACTTCGCGTCGGTGTCCGCCGGCGCCGCCCACACGGTCCACCCGGATCACCTCCGCCCCCATGTCCGACAGCATCATGCCGCAGAACGGCCCCGGTCCGATGCCGGCGAGTTCGATGACGCGAAAGCCCTTCAATGGTCCCACGAACGTGTCCTCCTTCTGGTTGCGCGACGATCGCGCAGGCAGCCCGCTGCGCGCATTGAGTGTAAACGAGGTCGTGGTGCGACGCCGCCTCCCCGGTGATTGCCCCGGTTGTGTTCCGCGAGCCGCGTGTGCTTGATTCACATCAGGCGGCTGACCATACTCGCCGGCTTGCCGATCACGACACCGGATTCGCCATGGACACCACCAGCGTCGTCGACGAGTTGCCCGCCCGCCCGCGCGCTGTCGTGGTGGGTGCCGCCCTGCTGTTGGGCAGCGCGGTGGCGCTGCTCGTCACCTGGACCCTTGGCATCGACGCCGTGGAGAGCAACGGCGCACGGGTGTTTTTCGTCGTCCTATGGGGGTTCCTGGCCTGGTCCGCCTACCACGGCGCGGGCTGGGTGCGCGGCGCGACCGTGGCGGTCTTCCTGGTCGCGGTCTGGGGACTCGCCAATGCTCCGTCTTTCGAGGGCGCGGTCCAGGCCTTGCCGACAGGCGATGTCATCGCCAAGGCATTCGCCCTTGTGGCGCTGGTCTCGCTATGGTCTCCCGCCGCCCGGCACTGGTACGGGCTCGCCCGTGAATTGCGTTTGCGCGAAGGGGAATGACGCCGAACCCGACCCCGTCACTTGGGCGATAACTTGGGCGATAACTTGGGCGATAGTTGGATCAATACGCCGTGGGTCGAGCGCGGGTGAACGAATACCATGGGTCCGCCTTCGCCGATGAGCCGCGCGCCGCCGGCCTTCATCGCTGCACAGGTGGCCTCCAAGTCGTCGACGGCGAACGCGATGGTGTGGATTCCTTCGCCCCGCTTCTCTAGCGCCTGACCCACCGCCGATTGCGGACCGATGGGTGCCACCACCTCGATGAATCCGCCCCCGGGCAGGTTGAAGAACGCCTGCTTGATGCCGAGTGCCTCGTTCTCGTCGGTACGATCCAAAGTCAGTCCGAGCTGGTTGCGGTAGGTGGCGATGCCTTCGTCGATGTCGCCTACCCGAACGACCAGGTGATCGAATGCCGATAGCGCCATGGTTATCCCCCCTCAAGGTCGCAGTGTTGCAGTTGCAAAGTAGCAATCGTTGGGTGTTATGGTACACGGACGGGGAACGCCGGAGCAGTTTCGTGGCGGACGACAAGGGCTTGACCAACCACGAGATCACCATCGCTTTGGCGGGCGGAGCGATGCTTGGCCCGTTCCGCGCGACGTGGAGCACCGAGATCATCAGCGACGTGCGCGAGCTGTCGAAGGACTACGACTCCTTCCTTCAGGGTGGCAAGCAGGAGCGATTCAAGTACCACCTGCACGATCCCGATAGCCACGTTTCGCACTCGCTGATCCTGGACTTCAAACACGTCACCGCGATCTACGATCGCGTGGTGCTGCACGAACATCATCGGCGCTGACCGAACGCGCACAGCCGCAACCGTCCAACCGCCGGAGGCATCCTTGGACCCTGTGCGCATCGGCCTGATCGGCTGCGGCACCATCAGCCCAGCCTATCTCCGGGCCGCGACCACATTCGACATGCTGCGCTTCGTCGGCTGCGCGGATATCGATCCCGATGCCGCCAAGCGCACGCAGGCCGCGTTCGAGGTGCCTGCCATGGCGGTGAGCGACCTCCTTCTGCACGACGATGTCGAGGTTGTGCTGAACCTGACGATCCCGGCGGCGCACGCCAAGGTCAACCTGGCCGCCATCGAGGCGGGCAAGCACGCGTATTGCGAAAAGCCCTTCGGCCTCGACGTCGCCGAAGGTCAGCGGGTGCTCGAGGCGGCGGACGCCGCCGGTCTGCGTGTGGGCTGCGCGCCGGATACCTTCTTGGGCGGCGGGCATCAGACCGTGCGCGGCTTGATCGACGAAGGTGCCATCGGCAATCCGGTAGCGGGCACCGCCTTCATGATGGGAGCGGGCCACGAGTCCTGGCATCCGAATCCCGCGTTCTACTACCAACCGGGTGGCGGGCCCCTGTTCGACATGGGCTCCTACTACCTGACCGCACTGGTCCATGCCCTGGGACCGGTTCGCCGGATCGCGGCCATCACCACCCGCGGACGCGACACCCGCACCGTCGGCTCGGCGCCCCGGCGGGGTGAGACCATCGACGTCGAGGTCGATACCCACACGGCTGGAACGCTGGAGTTCGTCTCGGGCGCCGTGGTGACGGTGGTGATGAGCTTCGACGTGCACCTGCACTCCAACCGCTTCATCGAGATCCACGGCGTCGACGCGAGCTTGTCGGCGCCAGACCCGAATGGGTTCGGTGGCAAGGTGCGCGTTTCCAACGGGCGCGAGTGGGAGGAGCGCGGGCTGACCCATGGCTATACCGGGAACATGCGCAGCATCGGTCTTGCGGACATGTGCATGGGCATCCGGACGGGCCGGGATCATCGCTGCAACGCCCGCCTGGCTCAGCACGTACTGGAGATCATGGAGGCATTCGGTCGTTCGTCGGCAGAAGGGCGACACGTCGGAATCGAGAGCCGACCGGAACGGCCCGCGCCATTGCCGCGCGGGCTTGACGACGGCGAACTGGACTAGCCCGCATGTGGCGGCGGCGCCTCGCGGTGCGAGTCGATCGAGAATGCTGCCGCATTCTCTCCGGGTGGCGAAGAACCTGGCTCAAATTGAAAAGATGACGGCTTCTCAAGAACGCCAGACGAATCGAGGAGGGACGATGGCGCGGGTATTCATCACGTGGGGCGGCTGGAACGGCCATGAGCCGGAACAGACCGCCGGCATCTTCGCCGAGGTGCTCGAGGACGAAGGCCACGACGTCACGCTCGCCGATACGCTCGACCCGTTGGCGGACGGCGACTTCATGGCGGATATCGACCTGGTCATCCCCGTGTGGACCATGTCCCGAGTCGGCCGCGAACAGGAGGCGGGCCTGCTGAAGGCCATTCGGTCGGGCGCCGGCTGCGCCGGCTGGCACGGCGGCATGGGCGACTCCTTTCGCAACAACGTCGAGTACCAGTTCATGGTCGGCGGCCAGTTCATCTGCCACCCCGGCGGCATCATCGACTACCAAGTCAATATCGTCAGCAACGATCCTATCGTCGCCGGCCTCGACGACTTCCAGATGCACTCCGAGCAGTACTTCATGCACGTCGATCCGTCCAACGAAGTGCTCGCGACAACCACCTTCATGGGCGAGCATTGGGACATCGACTGGGTCAAGGGCGTAGCCATGCCGGTGGCTTGGAAGAAGCGCTACGGCACGGGCAAGGTGTTCTACAGTGCCCTCGGCCACGTGGCCTCCGACTTCGACGTGCCCGAGGCCAGGGAGATCATGAAGCGCGGTTGCCTGTGGGCGATACGACCCGACCACGGGGGCGCCTCGCTACACGAGGCGTGAGTACTCGCTGGCGCGAAGACGAAAGACGATACAGGGAAGCACATGTACTCGGAAAGAACCTCTCCCCATGCGGTTGCGATGGTTGCACGGCATCCTGTTCGCAGCCACGTGTCTCGTGACCGTGGCGTGCGAAGACGCAGGCGGCTTCGAACGTCTCTACCATCGCCACTGCGCGGTCTGCCACGGCACCGCTCTCGAAGGGGCGGCCCAAGGTCCGGCGCTGGTGGGCGTCGACCTGGCCTACGGCGGCGGTATCGAAGGCATTGCCCGCAGCATCGCCGCCGGCATGCCGGAGGAGGGCATGCCGTCCTGGTCCGAGACGCGGTCGGCCACCGAGATCAGGAGCATTGCGATCTTCATCGCCGAAGAACGCGCCAACACCACCTTCGCAGACTTTCGGATCAAGACGCCGCTGACCGTTCCAACCGACACGCAGCGCACCCGCGAGCACGACTTCCGCCTCGACACCGTGATCGACGGCCTCGATCCGCTGCCGTACTCCATCGCGCCTCTGCCCGACGGGCGCATCCTGCTCACCGAGAAGATGCGAGGCTTGAGCATCGTGTCTGCTGCCGGCGAGCAGTCGGACTTGGTTCCCGGCGCGCCCAAGGGCTACCGGGACGCCCAGCAGATCGGCCCGTTGCAGTATGGTCTCGGCTGGATACTGGATGTCGCCCTCCACCCCGACTACGAGGACAACGGCTGGGTCTACTTGAGCTACGGCGACCGCTGCGAGAACTGCAACCGGGAGAGTCGCGGCGGCAAGCCGGTGTCGATGATCAAGCTGATCCGAGGACGCCTGGTCGACGGCGAGTGGGCGGACCAGGAAACCATCTGGCAGGTGGACGTGGAGTTGTACAACTCCGCTACCGACCTCGCGGCGGGCGGTTGCATCTGCTTCGACGGGGACGGCCACGTATTCTTGAGCGTCGGCATGAAGTCCCACGGCTACCGCGCCGTCCAGAACCTCGAAGCCCCGGACGGCAAGGTCCACCGCATGCACGACGACGGCCGGGTGCCGACGGACAACCCCTTCGTGGATCGCCCCGGCGCGTTGCCGACGATTTGGACCTATGGTCATCGCAGCCCCCACGGCCTCGAGTTCAACCCGCGATGGGGCGAGTTGTGGAGCACGGAGATGGGGCCGCGCGGCGGCGACGAGGTCAACCGTCTGCTGCCGGGCCGCAACTACGGCTGGCCGCTGACGTCCAAGGGCGTTCACTACAACGGCCGTCCCGTGGACGGTCTGGGGTTGGGTATCGACTTCGATATCGACGAGCTCGAGCAGCCCGTCGTCGACCTGACGCCTTCGGTCGCGGTGTCGAGCTTCATCTTCTACGAGGCCGGCATGTTCCCGCGATGGCGCGACCACCTGCTGGTCGGCAGCCTCAAGGGCAGCGACCTGTATCGATTCGCGATGGAGGACGGCGTGCTCCGGGAACGGGAGACGGTGATCGAGGACTTGGCCCGAATCCGAGACATCGACGTGGGTGCGGACGGGGAAATCTACCTCCTGCTCGAACACGCGTCGGGCGGGCAAATCGTCCGCATGACGGTTGTGGACACGAATAACGACGAGGAGCGGCAGACAAGTGACAGATAAATCGGCAGAAATCGGGGAGGAAAAGATCTCCCAATTGGAGCGTCGGATCGGTGAATTGACGGCGGAACTCGGCGCCTTGCGCAAGGCCAAGAGCGGCACCCCGGTACCCAACTACACCTTCGACACGTTGAGTGGCGAGACGACGTTGCTCGACCTCTTCGGGGAGAGCGACCAACTTCTCGTCATCCACAACATGGGGCAGGGCTGCCGCTACTGCACGCTGTGGGCCGATGGATTCAACGGGCTCTTGGGGCATCTCGAAGCCGCCCTTGCCGTCGTGCTGGTCTCGAAGGACCCGCCGGCCTTGCAGCGCACGTTCGCCCAGTCGCGGGGCTGGCGGTTTCGGCTCGCATCCCACGGCGGCGGCGACTACATCCGGGAACAGGGCGTCTACGGACAGGCCGAGAACTACCCGGGTGCCGTGGTCTACGAACGCAAGGCCCCCGTCGACGGGGAACCCTCCTCGACCTCCCCTGGCCTAGGCCGACGGGGAACCATCCTGCGCAAGAACGCCTGCGCCTTCGGACCGGGCGACTTGTACTGCGCTCTGTGGGGCTTGCTCGGTTTGGCGGGTTTGGACGAACAGGAATTCACGCCCCAGTTCAACTACTGGACCCGACCGGCCGAACTCGACGACGGCGGTCAGAACGTGCTCTGACCAACGCCCCCCGGGTTGCGGCGGCTTGTGGCGGCTTGTGGCGCCACGCCAACGAGGCCGACGATGACGATGTCCTCTCGGGGTCCGGGTAGGCGGGTCCGGTTGTTCGAGGGAAGGCCGAAATTCATGGCCGCGGTTTACGTTGAACCCGGTGAGGCGCACAATCCCTACATTGATTGAAAACGGTCGAAAACGACCGAAACAAGGACCATGAACCCGGTCGCTGCCCGCAACGAAATCGAACCCCTGCTGACCGAACTGATCCGCCAGTTGTCTGCGCAGGGGCGAGCGACGGAACAGGCGATCTACCGGCGCATCCGCAAGTCCCTGTGCGATGCCAAGGACTCCTGCGAGTTGACGCGACCGCTCCACGAACTGTCCACCATGTCCCAAGTCCGCCCGGAGGCTTCGGGCGACGTCAACGTGCTATTGGCGCGCATCCTGGAGAAGGCGGAGCAACTCGCGCTGCCGACCGACTCTCCCGAGATCCACTAGGCGCGCTGCATGTGGCAGCGGCGTGCCCTGACGGGCGCGTTTGAGAATGCTTGCTGCACTCTCCCGGCCTCGTTCGAATGCAACCCAAGTGTCAACATTCGGAGCGCTCAAGAACTCTAGATCTAGAGGCCGCTCGCCCAACCGAGCCGCCACCGGACCGCTACCGCCCCTGGCACCTGTTGAACGGGATTCCCCAGCTCGTGTGTTTGTCTTGGCGTCTTGGCAAGCCTAAACGTTGGCCGTCAGCGTTTCGATGAGTCCCTTCGCATGTGGCGAAACCGCGCAGACCCTGTCCGCATCCAGCCGGGCAAGAATCTCGAATGAGTGGCGTCCCTTGCGATAGGTACCCTTGCGGGACGGTCTTGATG
>JAKZRQ010000298.1:0-13389 GCA_047518105.1 Pseudomonadales bacterium
AACGCTCGGTCCAGTCCTCGGGCAGGCGGCGGCGGACGATGGCGAGGAGGTGCGAGCCGAGGTTGGGGATTTCGATCCAGGGCAGGATGAGGAACCTCGGATTGTCGACCACCAGCGGGCGGTTCTTCTCGCGCAGTTGCGGCGTCCATCCGATGAAGTTGTCGCGCGGGGCGAGCTTCTAGCCCGCATTTCTCACCAAGCCGCTTCTCGGCGTCAAAAGAGCTCATGGCTTCAAGAAGTTGACCGCGATGCCAACGATCGTGCCGGTTGCAGACTGCGCTGGCCGTGCCCTCGCGGGTCTTTTGGCCCC
Organism: Pseudomonadales bacterium; assembly: GCA_047518105.1. Classification (GTDB taxonomy): domain Bacteria; phylum Pseudomonadota; class Gammaproteobacteria; order Pseudomonadales; family Azotimanducaceae; genus VXYL01. Next base: position 311 of record JAKZRQ010000298.1, read on the forward strand.
GTGTGTACACGGGCCGTGCGCGCACATGCTCCCTCAACCGTAGGCCCCGCTATGCTCTCGGTCGCGAGCACGCGAACGTGCCCGTGTGTACACGGGGCCAAAATCCTCCGCGATCATCACGGCCCCTGGTGAGAAATGCGGGCTAGTTGCTCACGGCCATATCGGGTGTATAGTCTGACTTGGTCAAACTATAGAGATCAGACTTGGAATCGACACTGACGCTTAGTGATGCCAAGGCCCGGTTCTCCGAAATCGTCGAGAAGGCGGTCGGCGGCGACGAGTTCATCGTTACGCGCATGGGCAAGCCCGTGGTGCGGATCAGCCGGTTCGCGGCCGCCCAAGCACCCCGCAAGCTCGGCGACCTGGCCGGGCAGATTCGGATGAGCAAGGACTTCGACGAGTGGCCGGACGACCTGCAGGAGGCGCTGGGGATGACCGAACGCCCGTGAGATACCTCCTGGACACCCACACCCTGCTTTGGGCACGTTCAGCACCCGAGCGGCTGACATCGGAGGCCCTCGCCGTGCTGGAATCCACCGACAACACCTTGTATGTCAGCATGGCGTCGTTGTGGGAGTGCGCGATCAAGTCCTCCATCGGCAAGCTCGACATTCCAGATAGCTTTTATCGAATCGTTGTCGAAGACTACGAGGTTATCGGCATCGATATCTCACATGTGCAAGCGTCGGCAAACCTGCCGATGCACCACCGGGATCCGTTCGACCGCCTGCTGGTGGCGCAGGCGCAACTGGGCGGCCTCGCCCTGATCACGCGGGACAGGAACATCGCCAAATACGAAGTCTCCAGAGTGCTCGCGTGACCCGAGCGCGGAACACGATTCTTGCCCGAAGGGTATTGGCTGTCGCGATATTGGCCGGCGCGACCCTTCTCGCATCGACCCTACGGGCGGAATCCATCGCCGAAGAACGATGGCAAGACACCCTGCGCCTGGTCCGCGAGGCCTTTCCGGAGGTCCGCCAGCTTGCAACCGAGGGTTTCGCACGCTTCCTTGAAGCGCGCTTGCTGGACGAACGCGCGGGCGTGGTGCTCCTCGATGCCCGCTCGAAGGAGGAGTTCAATACCAGCCACCTCCAACACGCCGTACACGCGGAGGACGTCCAGACGGCGTTGAATGCGCTGCGGGGTCGCGACGAGAAACGGATCGTCGTGGTCTATTGCTCCGTGGGCTATCGTTCATCCCGCTTGGCCAACCGGCTCCGGGCGCTCGGTGTGAAAGACGTCTTCAATCTTGAAGGGTCGCTCTTCAAGTGGGCCAACGAGGGTCGGCCCGTCTATCGAGGGTCCCAACGGGTTTGGCAGGTTCATCCTTACGACGAGGATTGGGGCGAGTTGCTCGACGCGTCACTCCATTCGCGCTGAACCGGCTTCGAAGCAGGTGCCATCCAGACAACGGCGACCGGCGCGTAGTCCCAAGTCCTGTACGATGCGCCCATGCGCGTTCGTTTTGGCCTGCACCGGGACGGTATTGAGCCCACCTTGCCACGCACGGCCGTCGGCAGCATCACGGTCGGTCCCCAGGGATTCCTGAGCTTATTGGAGAGCCACCTCGGCATCCCGCCCGTAGCCGCCCACCCCTCCGAAGCCATCACGCTCTACCGCGGCTGCCTCGCCGAGCGCAACGAAATGATGCGCTTCTACCACCTGTCGTTCGACGCCGACCCAATGGGTGTCGCTCGAACGCTTTGCGATTGGCGCCACGAGTGGTACTTGCACGGCTGGGACGGGACGTTCCCCGATGACGCGAGCCATCGTCTCGCCGACATGGCGGCCGTGGAGGCGCTGGCCGCGACACGCGTGCCACCCGGTGTCGGGCAGCGGTTGCGGTCGATCCTGGCACTGCTCGACTCCCGGCGCGTTCAGGTCCGCAAAGTCGAGTTGCTGGACGACCTCGAGGACTTGGCGCCCATGTGGCGCCGTCTGGTCGAACGTTTCGACTGCCAGCCGATTGCCGATGGCACCGGCCATGCGCCGGCGGACTCGGATCTCGGCAAGCTCCAGGCCCTCCTGCTCGGTGGCCCGGTAGACAAGCTGCGCAGCGATGGTTCGCTTGTCGTGGTGCGGGCATTCTCGCGGGATGTCACCGCCCAGGCGACGGCGGAACTGCTGCGCGGCGTGGACGACGCCTCGCGCGCCGTGGTCGTTGCCAGTCGCGACGGCATCATCCTGGACAACGCCTTCGAGCGCGTCGGCCTTCCCCGGGCGGGATTCCAGCACTACTCGCCTTTCCGGGCCGCGAACCAAGTGCTGAAACTCGCCTTGGCGCTGGTCTGGGAACCGCTCGATCCGCACCGCTTGCTGCAATTCCTCATTCACCCCGTAAGCCCGCTCCCCTGGCGCGTTCGAGGTCGGCTCGCCCGAGCGGTGGCGTCGGCGCCCGGCATTGGCGGGCCGGCATGGTGCGAAGCCATGGCGAGCCTAGGCGACGAGAAGTCCGAGGACATCGAGTTCTGGACGACGCCCGACCGCTACGGCGCCGGCGAGGGGGCTCCCGTGCAGGCGTTGTCAGTGCGAGTGCGGCGTTGCGTCGCTTGGCTGGCGCAGAGGATGGCCATCGCCGAGGACGGCGAGGAAGACGCCGTCTATCGCACCGCGTACGCCCAGGCCGAAGCGCTCGCCGCCAACTTGGACCGGCGGCAAGAACGCGATCCGGCAAGAATCAAGAAGGTCGAGTTGGACGCCCTGGTGGACGACGTGACCCGCCCCACCCCGGATACCTCGAGCATCGCCGAGGCCGGCCATATTCCCGCAACCAGCCATCCCGGCAATGTCACCGAGCCCGTCGACGAGGTGTTCTGGTGGGATGTCGCACCGACCCGGCGGGATCTGACGTCGCCGTGGTCGAGCTCCGAGCGCGAGACGCTGGCAGCCGCCGGCGTCGAGTTGACGAGCCCGGAAGCACGGCTAGCGGCCGACAAACGCGCTTGGACGCGCCCGGTGCTGAATTGCCGTCGCCGGTTGGTGCTGGTGGTCCACGACGAGGACGAGGGCCGGCATCCGCTGTGGGGCCGAATTCGGGAGCAGATCAAGGAAGGCTGGGTGGACGTGCCCCTGGACGACGGTCTTCTGCACGGGGACATCGAGGTTGTTCGCCGACTTGGGATTGCGGCATCGCCCCTGCCCAGGAAAGCGCTGCCTGCTCCGCGACGCTGGTGGCGCATCGCCCGGCCGATACCGCCACGGGATTCCGAGTCCTACACCAGTCTGAACAAGACCTGCTACTACCCGCACGAGTGGGTGCTCACTTACGCGGCACGCCTTCGCAGCGGTGGTATCACCGATGTCGCCGATGGACCGATCCTGAAAGGCAGCCTGGCCCACCGGCTGTTCGAGCGGTTCTTCAAGGAACACCGCGACTGGCAAGCGCCCGGCAACGACGACATCCAGCGTTGGCTCGCCCACACCATCGACGATCTGATCCGAAGAGAGGGTGCCGTGCTGCTCGAAAACGGGCGCGGCGTCGATCGGCAGCAGGTGGTGACCACCTTGGAGCGATCACTGTTCCGGCTCTTGGAACACCTGCACCAGGCGGGTGTGCGGGAAGTCAAGTCCGAACTCACCGTAAAGCGCGACTTCGCCGGCGGCAGACTGCACGGCGAGGCCGACCTCGTGCTCGTCAACGCGAGGGGCGAGCGCGCCGTGTTGGACGCCAAGTGGGGCAGCGAGAACTTCCACTTGGCCGAGATCGAGACCGGCCGGGATCTGCAGCTCGCGGTGTACGGCTACACCCTGGCACAGGAGGCCTGGCCGTCGACGGGCTACTACATCGTCACCACGGGCAACGTACTAGCCCCGGACGACGTGTTCTTCCCCCGAGCCCTCGGCACCGGCGGCGAAGACGTCCAGGGCATTTGGCGCAAGTGCCTGGCGACCCGCGATTGGCGGCTCGAGCAGTTCGCGCGCGGCGAGATCGAGGTCAACGCCGACGCCGAACCGGATGCCGGCTCCCAACCGCCGGACGGCTGTTTGGAGACGCGGGTGGGGCCCGACCGCTTCGACGAATTCCGTTGGCTGACCGGCGTGGCGCGGTTCCGATGAACGGCGCGCGAGAAGACTCGGGCGGGCGATTCGATCACGTCACCTTCATCAGCGCCGGCGCCGGCAGTGGCAAGACGTATCGGCTGATCGAGGAACTGGAAAAGGCGCTCCTCCATGAAGACGTGTCCCCCGCCGGCATCGTCGCCACGACGTTTACGGTCAAGGCGGCGACCGAGCTGCGGGAACGGGTCCGCGACCGCCTGCTCGCCAACGACCGCCTGGAGTTGGCGGAGCGTACCGCCGAGTCGCTGATCGGCACGGTGCACAGCGTCTGCGAGCGATTGCTCGAGCGTTTCGCCTTCGAACTCGGCCTGTCCCCGCAATTGAACGTGATGAGCATCGACGACGGCGCCCGCTTCTTCAACCAGGCGCTCGACCATGTCCTGCCCATCGACCGAGTGCGCGAAATGAACGCCCTTTCCCACCGCCTCGGAATGGTCGACAGGGGAATGCCGACTTGGTGGCGCGTGGTCAAGGACATTGCCGACAAGGCCCGCGAGAACAGCGTCCAGGGGTCCGATCTTCGTAGGATGGGCGAACGCAACGCGGCGAGCCTGTTGTCTTTCTTTCCCGCGAGTACGGACTCGGATCCGACGGCTGAACTGGCGCGCCGCGTCCGGGAGACCCTTCGGAACATGCCGGACACCCGTCACGCGGGAACGCGGAAGTACCGCGCCATTCTCGCCGAGGCCAGTCCGCTCATTGGGCGAGCCGATTGTCCGTGGCACGCGTGGATGCGCCTTGCCGGCGAAACCGGACTCCAAGCAATCGGCGAGCACGTTCGCTACATCCAGGAGGTCGCCGCGCTGTACGCCAGTCACCCCGCCTTCCACCGCGACCTCCAGGGTTTCACCCAAGGCGTTTTCGATATCGCCGCCGACACGCTGACGCGGTTCCAGGAACTCAAGCGTGAACGGGGTCTGATCGACTTCAACGACATGGAGCAGTTCGTGCTCGACGCGTTGGACTACGAGGCGGTGCGCGAGCGGCTAGCCGGCGAGATCCAGCTTCTGCTGGTGGACGAGTTCCAGGACACCAATCCGATGCAACTCGCACTGTTCCTCAAACTCGCGTCATTGGCCGACAAGGCCATCTTCGTCGGCGACGTCAAGCAGGCGATCTACGAGTTCCGAGGCTGCGATCCGGGCTTGGTCTTCCAGACCCTCGACGGCCTGACCGCCGGCGATGCCAGGACGGACAACCTGGACTCGAGCTGGCGTTCCCGGCCGGCGCTGGTGGGCTACGTCAACGAACTCTTCGCCAATGCATTCGAGGCGGAAATTCATCGGGACCTGGTGGTGCTCCGCCCGCAACGCGACGAAGTCGACCCGCCCGCCGTCACCGCTTGGACGGTGGAAGGCAACAAGGAGGCCACGGCCTTCGCGATCGCGGAAGGCGTCGCCCGGTTGATTGCGTCCGGGGAACCGATTGCCGATCCGGAAACCGGGCGCAATCGCCCAGTCTCCTACGGCGATGTCGCGGTTTTGGCCCGCACCAACGACCACGTGGAATACATCGCGCGTTCGCTCAGACAACGCCAAGTGCCGATGAAGATGACGCTGACGGGTTTGCTCGATACCCCGGAAGTATCGCTAGCCAAGAGTTGCCTGCGGCGCTTGGCGGACCGGGCGGACACCCTGGCCACTGCCGAAATCATGGCCTTGGCGGACTGCGCCGAGCCGGAGGAGTGGCTGGCCAGCCGACTCGACTGGCTCGCGACCCACAGCGATTCCATGGCATGGGGCGAAGAGGACCATCCCGTGATTCGCCGCCTCCACGAGATGCGCGCCGAGAGCGCGTTGCGTTCCCCGGTGGAGATCGTCGCCCGGGTGCTGAACGAGGTCGACATCCGACGCATCGTCACCGCCTGGGGCCCCGACGAGATCCGGGCCGCCCAGCGGCAGAAAAACCTGGACGCCTTCTTGAACCTTGCCGTCGAGTACGAGAAGCACGCGGCCTCGCACCGTGCGCCCGGCACCCTGACCGGCTTTCTGTTCTGGCTGGAGAATCCGAGTTCTCCCGACCTCGATCTGCAACCCGTGGTGACCACCGGCGACGCGGTACACGTCCTGACCTACCACCGCGCCAAGGGGTTGGAGTGGCCGGTGGTCGTGTGCACCGACTTCGACTACCGGGAACGCTTGAGAACCTGGGACGTACGCGTCGAACTCACGGATGACTTCGACATCGACGCGCCCCTCGCGAACCGGGATCTGCGCTACTGGCCAAACATCTTCGACCGGCGCACCAAGGGCGTTCCTGCCCGGCAAGCCATAGAGGGGTCGGACGAGGGCATCCGGTGCCGGGAAAAGACCCGGGCCGAACAACGTCGGCTGGCCTACGTTGGCATGACGCGCGCCCGCGACCGGCTTGTGTTGGCAGTGCCGCCGAAATTTCGCAAGGACGCCTGGTTCCAGGACTTCGCGGCGGAATTCGCTATTCCAACCGGCGAAACCCTCGTGTTGCCCAACGGCCAGACCATTCCGACGCACTCGGAAGTCATGGCAGCCGCGGCAGGCGAACCGCAACCACTGCCCTACTCGCCCCGCTGGTTCGAGCGGCGCGAACGCACACACCATCCGGCGAAATACCTGCAGCCCTCCTCCGCCGGACCTCTTGAAGACGCCGGTATCGGCAAGATCATCGAGATCGGCGAGCGCGTCGCGCTGCACGGCGATGCCATGGAAAACGTCGGCAATGGCCTGCACGCCGCCATCGCCGCCGAACTGGTCAACTCGTTGCCGCCAGCCAAGTCGATCAAGCGCGCTGAAGCCATACTCGCAGGCCATGCCGCCGAGAAACACATCGACGCAAAAGACGCCGTCGCAATCGCCCGCCGTTTCGCAAGATGTCTCGAAAAACAGCTCCACGCGACGAACATCGAAGTGGAAGTGCCGATTCTCCACACGCTGGCCGACGGTCGCGTCGTCCGCGGCTTCGTCGACGTGCTCGCCGAAACCCCCCAAGGCTGGCTTGTCATCGACCACAAGTCGTCACCGCAGCCAAGCTCCAAATGGCCGGAAGAAGCGCTGAAGCACTCGGGGCAGTTGGCGACCTACCGAGCTGCACTGACGGCTGCGGGTCGAAACGTGGCGGGGTGCCTTGTCCACTTCGCCGTGACCGGCGGCTTGGTTGAGGTGCGTATGCCGTAGTTGCCGATTGACTACGAACCACCCCAATGAAGAAGCGCGCCTTCATCGGGTATCTTGAGCAGCATGATCGTCACCTGTTGCGTCAGGACGCAATCACGAGTAGTGGGTTGGCAACCCGATCGACAAGCGTCGCGACGATTCGTCTCTTAGAGTCCTTGAGCGCTCCGAATGCTGACACTTGGGTTGCATTTGGAACGAGGCCGGGAGAATGCGCGCCGCTGCCATATGCAGCGCGCCTAGGGCTTCGCGCAGCACTTCAGCCAGCGACTTTGGACTCGAACACTCCGCGATATCGGCGGCTTGGTTGAGGTGCGTGTAATATAGAGGGTTTGTTTTTGCGTCTTTCCTCACTTCATGGCCAAGGGATTGCCGTCGACCAAGGATGCTCGTGCTGCCACCCTGCGCAGGCGGCGACGATCGCCACGAAAGGACCTGCGCAGCACACCGCAAGTCGACCCCGTGCACAGCCAGGCGTCTGCCCACGACCCGGTACCCAGCGCTTCGGGAAGCAGTCGGTACGCTGGATTCACCGAAGGCAGCGTCGGCGGTCACCTGTTGCACTTGGGGTCGTTCTCGGCGCTCGGTTCGGTGTCCATGATCGGTGCCCGCATCGCCGAAGCCTTCTACCTTGGATTCCTCGGCACCGAGGCGCTGGCGGCCATGGGGTTCGCCTTCCCGATCACCATGTTCCTGTTCGCATTCGCGGGCGGCATCGGCACCGGGGCCTCATCCGTGATCGCCCGCGCGTACGGCGCCGGCAATCGGCGCCGGGCCGCGCGACTGGTTACTCACGCCGAGTTGCTCGTACTCCTGGTGAGCATCGGCATCAGTGCCGTCGGGCTGGTCTTCGGCAGCGACCTGGTGACGCTTCTCGGCGCGCGGGACGACGTGCGGACCATGGCGATCGAGTACCTCAACATCTACATGCTGGGCTTTCCGCTGTTCATGCTGTCCATGGTGGGATCGATGCTGCTGCGCGCAACCGGCAGCGCCACCAGCCCCGGCATGGTGATGATCGGCGGCTCGGTCCTGCAGATCGCCATCGCCCCGTTGTTGATCTTCGGCTGGTTCGGCTTTCCGGAACTTGGCATCGCGGGCGCCGCGTGGGCCTACGTGGCGTCCCGCGTGTTCAGCGTCGCGCTCTTCGGTGCGATCCTGCTGAGGGTGCGCATGGTCAGTTGGTCCTTGACCAATCTCGGCGCGTCCTGGTGGTCGATTTTTCACGTCGGCGGTCCCGCCACCCTGAGCAGCCTGACGTTGCCCATCTCCATGCTGGTCATTACCCGACTGCTCGCTGAACACGGCGACGCGGTGGTGGCCGGGTACACCGTCGCCTCGCGGGTCGAGATCCTGGTGCACATGTTCATCTGGGCGGCGGCGTCCTCGGTCGCGCCGTTCGTCGGACAGAATTGGGGGGCGGGACACTACCAGCGGGTACGGGTCGCGCTCAGACTGTCCAATTTCTTCTGCCTCGGTTGGGGCGTGGTGACCTTCGCCGTGCTCGCGGTCATCGGCGCAGCCGCCGTGCGTGCCATCGACGCCAATCCAACGGTCGTCGAAGTGGCGGCGGCGTTCTTTCTGATCATTCCCCTGTCCATGGGCTTCATGGGCGTCATGCAGGTGGCGACCTCCTGCTTCAACGCCTTGGGCAAGCCGTTCCCGCCGCTGGTGATCTCCGCGCTGCGCACCATCGGGTTCTACATACCGCTCGCGATCCTCGGCAACGTCTTGTGGGGGTACGTCGGCATCTTCATCGCCACGGCGTTCACGAACGTCCTGCTCGGTGTCGGCGCCTGGTATTGGAACCGGCTGGCGGTAAGGCGTGGCATCGCCATTCGCAACGCGGCAAAACCGAGCACGGCCGAAGCCCAGGCGGTGGTGGTCTAGCCCGCATTTCTCACCAGGCCGCTTGTCGGCGTCAAAAAGCTCTTGGGTTTCACTAGTTTGACCGCGATGTCGATGATCGTGCCGATGGCGGACTGCGCTGGCCCCGCCCTCGCGGGTCTTTCGCCCCGTGTGTACACGGGGCCAAAATCCTCCGCGATCATCACGGCCCCTGGTGAGAAATGCGGGCTAGGCGCGCTGCATACGGCAGCGGCGCGCTCAAGGACTCCAAGCGCGCCGGCCTCGTCAGGCGGCACGGCCCGCGGTCGTCGCGCCGTACCTTCGGTCCCTGGTCTCTTCGCGAAGGATTGCCAGTTCATGCTTGAGCGCTTCGCGCCCCGCTTCGGCCGCCGGGTCCGTCGGGTAGTAGGCAAGCTCGGTTGCCTCGTCCCCCGCCACGCGGGTGCCGATCAGCACCCGGGGCTTCGCGTAGTCGTAGGGCAGCGCGCGGTGCATTAGCGCGCGATTGTCCCAAAGCAACGTATCGCCCTCTCGCCAGCGGTGGCTGTAGACCCGGCTTTGTTCGGAGACGACGAACGCGACGAGCGATTTCAGGAGCGACCGGCTTTCGTCACGGGGCAAACCCGGAATGCCGAACGCATGGCGTCCGACGAAGAGGTTCGCGACGCCTGTTTCCGGGTGAATCTTCACCAAGGGCCGCAGGTACGCTTCGCCGTGATAGATCCCTTGCGGCCTCTGCGGCGGGAAGTCGCCGACGTCGTTGGCCTGGGAGTACTGGGTCGAGTGGTAGGCGCTGAAATTGGCGATGCGATCCTTCGTTGCCTGGTCGAGGGCGGCATAGCCCGCCCGCAGGTCGGCCAGTTCCGTGCCGCCGCCCTGCTCGGGCACGGTGACCGCCGAGAGCATGGCGCACTTGCTGCTGATCGGCTTGTAGGTGGAATCCGTGTGCCAGGCTTCATTGCCGACGTTGGTGCGCATGACCTGGGTCTGCAGCTCGAGAACCTCGCCGTGGCTGCCGTCCCCGTCCCGCCGCCGGTTGGACATAGGACTCGCGCCGAATTCCAACTCCCCGAAGCGCTGCCCGAAGGCGATGTTCTGCGCGTCGGTCAGGAACTGGCCGGGGAAAAGCAGGAAGCCGTACTGGAGGAAGGCAGCCTTGATGGCCGCGAACGCGTTGTCGTTCAGGCTGCCGAGGCGGACGCCGGTAACGACGGCACCGAAACCCTTGCTCTCGACCGGTGCGATCTTCATTTGAATCCCAATTGGGTACCGGGCTGCGGAACTCGGCGGGAAGTATCCGGTCCCTCGCCAGTCCGGGTCAACCCCTCGCCAGTCCGTCCGGGTCAACCCGACCGCGAAGGTCGGTTGGAATCGATCAATCCATTCGGATCAAGCGTCCTTCAACCTCGGCACCCGGCAAGACCGACCACGCCATGCCATGCCTTGCCTTGCCGAGGCAAGACCCATCGACCGCATTCGCCGGAAAGCGTTAGAGTACGCTCAAAATCAGAGGCACGAGTCGACCGACATGCTGACCAGGCGGACACTGCTGGCGTTTGGATTGGCTGCGCCTTGGTTTCCAATCCGCGCCGCCAGCGACGTTCGCGCGGCGACCGACTTCGGTGGCGTCAACGACGACGAATTCCTGCTTGGCATGTCGGCAGCGTTCTCGGGACCGTCGCGCGGGTTGGGTATCGAGCTCTACCGGGGCGCCAGCGCCTATTTCGAGCACGTCAACCGCGCCGGCGGTGTCGGCGGTCGTCGCATCCGGCTCAAGATCTACGACGATGGCTACCAACCGGACCCCGCCGTCAACAACACCACCACGCTGATGCTCAAAGACCAGGTCTTCGCGCTGTTCGGCTACGTGGGAACGCCGACCGTGACCCGGGTGCTGCCGATATTGAAGAAGTTCCAGGATCGGGACATGCACCTGTTCTTCCCGTTCACGGGCGCGGCGCCGCAGCGCGAGCCACCCTACGGGGACTTCGCCTTCAACCTGCGCGCGTCCTACGGCCAGGAGACGGCCGGCCTCGTGGACAACTTCGTTTCCGTAGGTCGCCGCCGCATCGCCGTCTTCTACCAGGCCGACGCGTACGGTCGCAGTGGCTGGGCCGGCGTTCGCAAGGCGTTGTCCCGGCATGGCGAACAGATCGTCGGCGAGGCGACCTACCGGCGCGGATCGCAATTCACCAGCGTGATGCGCGACCAGGTCGAGATACTCAAGGCCGCCGACCCCCAGGTCGTGATCTGCATCGGCTCGTACGCTGCCTGTGCGGCGTTCGCGCGGGATGCCGTGGATCTCGGGCTCTCCGTGCCCATGGCCAACCTGTCGTTCGTGGGCAGCGAAAACATGCTGAAGCTCCTCTCGGAGGGACGCGACGACGCCGAGCGCTATACCGACCTCTTGGTGAACTCGCAGGTGGTGCCCAGCTACGAGGACGTCTCGATCCCGGCGGTTCAGGAATACCGCGACTTCATGGCCCGCTACGATCCCGCCGTGCCTGAAGACCTGGTTACGGAGGAGTACACGCCGTTTGCGCACAGTTTCGTGAGTCTCGAGGGGTTCCTCGATGCCAAGTTGATGGTCGAGGTGCTGCGCCGCCTGGGCGACAACCCGTCGCGCAACGGTCTGGAGCGGGCCGTGTTCACGATTCAGGACTTCGATCTCGGCATCAGCGAGCGGGTGTCCTTCGGTCCCGACCGCCGACAAGGTCTGCAAGGGGTCTACCACACGGTGGTCGAGCAGGGTCGATTCGTTACGTTGGACGATTGGAAGGGGAGGTTCGCCAATGTCGGAGCCTGATCAGCAAGTACCGGGAATGCCGGGAATGCCGGAAATCAAGGTCAAGAAGCTCTTCCGGAAGACGATGTTCGGCGTGTTCCTGCTGTTCGGCGTGATCGGCCTGTCGACTTCGATCCTGAACGTCTACACGGTCGACACCCACCTCTCGGAGGAGTACATCAGCAACAGCAAGGACATCGCCAAGACCATCGCCGACGCCAGCGTCGACATCCTGCTCAACCGGGACTTGGCGGCGTTGCAATCCCTGATCGACCAGTTCCTCGAGATCCAGGGCATCCGCTACATCTACATCGCCAACGAGTCCGGCGAGTTCATCGCCCACACCTTCGTGCCCGGCATACCGGAGGAGATACTCGCAAGCGACCCTTTGAGCACGGCAACGGTGGAGCGCAGCCTGCCTGGTCTCGGCGATTTCGTGGAGGTCGGCAGCCCGATTCTCGCGGGAGTGGCGGGTACAGTGCATGTGGGCATGGACACGGGGCTCATCGCGCTGAAGATCCAACGCGCGATCGGCCAACAGATGTGGCTCTTCTGCGTGGTCTTCGCGGTCGGCGTCGTCGCGGCCATCTGGCTCGTCAACCTGGCCGCGAAGCCGATGGCGCGACTGCTCGCCTACGCGGTTGCACTGGCCCGACGGGACGCCGACCCCACCCACGAAGCCGTACTGGAGCGGGACGACGAAGTCGGTCAGCTCGCGAGGCTGTTCCGCCATCTCGCCGAGCGAAGCGCGGCCGACGCAGCCGACGACCGCTCGTGAGTCGTCGCCGAGCAGCTAGCCCGCATTTCTCACCAGGGGCCGTGGTGATCGCGGAGGATTTTGGCCCCGTTGTACACAACGGGCACGTGCGCGTGCTCGCGACCGAAAGCATAGCGGGGACTACGGTTGAGGGAGCACGTGCGCGCACGGCCCGTGTGTACACGGGGACAAAGAACCCGCGAGGGCCTCCGCGCGAAGCGCGGGCGGGCGCGGCCAGCGCAGTCCGCCATCGGCACGACCATCGACATCGCGGTCCAACTAGTGAAATCCAAGAGCTTTTTGACGCCGACAAGCGGCCTGGTGAGAAATGCGGGCTAGTGGTCCAACGGCGGTCGGCGGTCGGCCCATGGGCGGGCTCGCTCGAACGTCGCCGCGCCGCGCAGCACCAGGTGGTCGGCGGCGCGCCTGCCCACCAGTTGCAGACCGACGGGCAAACCGTCTTCCGTGAAGCCGCAGGGCACGG
>JAKZRQ010000299.1:0-5078 GCA_047518105.1 Pseudomonadales bacterium
TCTTCGCGCCCTGGGCGCAGCCGGCGTTGCAGGGACCGAGGTTCAGGCACTGGCCGCGGCCGTTGTGCGGGCGCGTGGCGATGGCGCTGTCCGATGGCCACCAATGCCAGCCGAGCTTGTTGAAACCTCGTCCCATCGTCTCGCCCATGCGCCCCATCGGCACGTGCGGCAGAGGCGGTTGGTGGGCGGGGATCGCGGGATCGCCGGCCAAGCCCGCAACGCCGATGTTGCGGTCGTTTTCGGCGAAGTAGGGGTCGAGGGTGGCGTAGTCGATGGGCCAGTCGTCGGCGACGCCGTCCAAGGACTTCACCCGGAAGTCCGACGGATGGAAGCGCGGAAAGTGCGCGGAGTAGAGGATCGTGCTGCCGCCGACGGCGTTGAAGTTGAGTACGGCGATGGGCGAGTCGTCGTCGTTGACGGGATAGTCGGCGGGCCGTTTGCGCAGGTTGGGGCTGGTCTGGAATTCCCTTGCCGCGCGCATCTCCCAGTCCCGTCCCGTGCTGGGATATTCGGCGGGATTCATCCAGCCGCCCTGCTCGAGGCAGACGATCCGCATTCGCGTCTCGGCCAGACTCCAGGCGACGGCGGCGCCGGATGCGCCGGCCCCGACGATCAGCACGTCGACGATGTCGTCTGCCATGGCCCCTCCCTCATCTACGCGTGCGGCGAATTCGTTCTCGTCCGCCGAGCGGCACGTCGTATTGTTGGATGAATCGCAAGCAGGCGCCACCGGCACGATATGATAGAGGGCGCGCGCGCGCCCGTGGGGCGTGTTCGAGATTGACGATGCAACCTCGGCGGTACCTTAGGTGGGCCCGGTTGGGCACGGGCTGGACTTCGCTCGATTGCGTGACTTTGACGGCTGTACAAGAACACTGAGTGCCCAAGGCATGAAGCAACTATTCGACTACCTTCCCATCCTCGCCTTCTTCGGCGTGTACCTGTTGGCGGATATCTACTACGCCACGGTGGCCCTCATGGCGGCGGCGGCCTTGCAGGTCGTCGTGTTCAAGCTCCTGTCGTGGCCCATCCCTGGAAGGGTGTGGCTCGTCTTCGCGGCGGTGATGGTGTTCGGCACCTTGACCTTGGTGTTCCGCAACCCCTTGTTCATCCAGTGGCGGCCGAGCGTGGTCAACTGGGTCCTGGCGTTGTTGCTCGTCGGCAGCCGGTTCGTTGGTCACCGCCAGTACGTTCAGCGCGCCCTCGGCAAGGCCCTCGTTCTGCCGGACCGCGCCTGGCGAGCATTGATCTGGGGTTGGGCCGGAACATTTGCGCTGTCGGGTGCCATCAACCTCTGGGTGGCGTACACGTTCAGCGAGAGTACCTGGGTCTACTACAAGATCGCCTCCGGGATCGCCGTGTCGTTTCTCCTGGTCGGCGGCAGCGTCGTCTACTTGGCGGCAACCCGGCAGTTGCCGTCGCTGCCCGGCGAACGCGAGAGCGAGGCCTCGTCGGAACCGGCGCCCCTCGCCCCATCAACCAAGAATCCATGACGGCACTGTCGGTCAACGTCAACAAGATCGCCTTGTTGCGCAATGCCCGGGGCGGTGGACGACCCGACGTGGTGGCCTTTGCGCGCGCCGTGCTCGACGCGGGCGCCGCAGGCATCACCGTCCATCCGCGCCCCGACGCCCGGCACATCCGGGCGGACGACGTCTACGCCTTGAAGAAACTCGTCGACGAATACCCGGGGACCGAATTCAACATCGAAGGCAATCCCATCGCGACGGCGCGCAACGGCTATCCCGGATTCGACCACCTGATCGAGTCGGCGCGCCCGCACCAGTGCACCCTGGTACCCGACGACGACGCCCAACTCACGTCGGACCACGGCTGGGATCTCTCGAGCGACGCGGTCGCCAAGAAGGTGCAGGCGCTAACCGCCCGCTACCACGCTTGGGGTGCCCGGGTCAGCCTGTTCCTCGACCCCGTGCGGGCGCAGGTCGCGGCCGCGAGACGCGTCGGCGCCGATCGCATCGAACTCTATACCGGTCCGTATGCGGACTTGGCTGGCAGCCGCGGACTGGATCATCCGGAAACCTTGGCGTCCTGGAGGGCCTACCGCGACGCGGCCCGCCACGCCAACGAGCTCGGCCTGGGCGTCAATGCCGGCCACGACCTCGACCTGGTCAACCTGACCCGCTTCGTGTCCATAGGCGACATCGCCGAGGTCTCCATCGGGCACGCCTTGGTCGCGGATGCGCTGGAGTTCGGGCTGGCGTCGACCGTCAAACGCTATCTGGAGAAACTGCCCCAATGACCTTGCGAACAACCTCCCTGTTGATCTCGGCTGCGGCGCTGGCCGTCGCGATTGACGCGGGCGCAGGCGACGCGATTGAGGAGAGTCCCGAGAACCTCGCCGTCGAAATCGTCACCAGCGTTGGCTCGATGACGGTCGAACTATGGCCGGCGAAGGCGCCGCTGACGGTCGCCAACTTCCTCGAACGGGTGGACGAAGGTTTCTACGACGGCTTGATCTTCCACCGGGTGATCTTCAACTACATCATCCAGGCCGGGGGGTTCGACGCCGAGATGAATTACCGCAAGGCACCGCAGAACGTCGTCAACGAGTCGAACAACGGCTTGAGCAATGCGCCTTGGACCATCGCCATGGCGCGCGGCGGCGATCCGGATTCCGCCGGCGCGCAGTTCTACATCAACGCCAAGGACAATCCGAACTTGGACGCGGCGCCCGGGAAGCCCGGCTATACGGTCTTCGGCAAAGTCACGGCCGGCATCGACGTGGCCGACGAGATCGGATTGGTGCCAACGGGCACTGCCGCGGGAATGCCGTATGTACCGCTGCAGCCAATAACGATCCTGTCCACGCAACGCGTGTCCACCCAACGCGGCGATCAGCAACCGGATTGACGTATGATGACTTGCATCAACAACGAAACGCGTCGCGCATGAAGAAAATCCTCACAGCCATCGCGGTGGCGGCCTTGCTCAGTGCCGTCGTCACCGAGGTCTATTTCAGGTTTTTGGACGGCAGGTACCTCGTTCTGTTGGCGATGTGCTTCGTCGTCGGTATCGCCACGGCCCTCGCAACGGTTCGCTTCGCTGGACGCCAGGCGGACGCTCGGGGCGCTCCCAAGGCGCCTCGAAAGCGTCAACGCGTCCGGCGCGAACCCCGCGCGGGCGTGCCCGCCGTGCCCGCCGATGCCACGCGCGAGAACGGTACCGTCAAGTGGTTCGACCGCACCAAGGGGTACGGCTTTGTCGTCCGGGAGAACGGCGATGAGATCTTCGTCCACCATCGCTCCATCCGCCGCGACGGGCGCGAGCGGCCGAACCTGGACGACGGACAGGCAGTCAGCTTCGCCGCGGTCGAGCGGGAGCGGGGCTGGCAGGCCGAGGATGTCGCTCCCGAGTGAATCTCAAATCCGTTCTTGCCGAACGCCTTGAGGCGGGGCTTGCCCGCGTCGGCGCCTCCGACGCGCCCGCCATCGTCGGACCGGCAACGCGTCCCGAGTTCGGTGACTACCAAGCGAACGGCGCCATGGCGGCCGCGAAACGCTTGGGTGCGAAGCCCCGCGAACTAGCCCAGCGCATTGTCGACAACGCCGATCTCGGCGGCATCGCCGCACGTTGCGACGTCACTGGGCCGGGCTTCATCAGCCTGACGGTCGAGGACGGGTATCTCGCCGAACGCCTAACGGATGTGGTCGAGCCGGTGGGTGAGGGTGCCCGCGTGGTCATCGACTATTCGCACCCGAATCTCGCCAAGGAAATGCAGGTCCACCACCTGCGCAGCACCATCATCGGCGACGCCATGGCGCGGGTGCTCGAGGCATTGGGCTACGACGTGATCCGCCAGAACCACGTCGGCGATTGGGGTACCGGGTTCGGCCGTCTGGTCGCCCATCTCAACGACATCGGGGAGGACAGCGAAGCACTCGGCGACCTCGAACGGTTCTACACGGAGGCATCCACGCGCTTTGAGAACGATTCGGCGTTCGCCGATCGGGCGCGTCGGGTCGTCGTTGATCTGCAGGGCGGCGATGCGCAGACGCTAGCCCGCTGGCGGCGCTACATCGACATCTCCATGTCCCACTGCCAAGCCGTCTACGACCGGCTCGGGGTCGGTCTTCGACCCGAACATGTGCGCGGTGAAAGCGCCTACAACGACGATCTCGACGGCATCGTGGCCGATCTCGAGGCCAAGGGTCTGCTGGCGGAGTCGGACGGCGCGCTGTGCGCCTTCCTGGACGAGTTCAAAGGCAAGGACGGCAGGGTGGCGCCGATCATCGTCAAGAAGTCCGACGGCGGCTTCCTCTACCACTCGACGGACTTGGCGGCCGTGCGCTACCGCGCTGCGACGCTAGGCGCCAAGCGCATCCTCTACATTGTGGATGCGCGCCAGAGCCTGCACTTCAAGCAACTGTTCGCATTGTCCAGGAAGGCGTCCTACGACCAGAGCGCGTCGCTGGAACACCACCCGTTCGGCATGATGCTCGGGGCCGACGGTCGGCCGTTCAAGACCCGCGCCGGCGGAGGAACGCGGCTTCTCGACTTGCTCGATGACGCGACGGCGCGAGCGCGCGAACTGGTCCAGGCGAAAAATCCCGCATTGGGTGCGGTCGAGATGGACGACGTGGCGCGGGCGGTGGGTATCGGCGCTGTCAAGTACGCCGATCTCTCCAAGAACCGCACCAGCGACTATCTCTTCGATTGGGACGCGATGCTGTCCTTCGAAGGCAATACGGCACCGTACCTGCAATACGCCTACGCGCGGGTTCAGAGCCTGTTCGTCCGGGGCCAGGTCGATCCCCGGTCATTGACGGGGAGACCGGCGATCCGCGAACCGGAGGAGCATGCCTTGGCGTTGCAGCTAGCCCGCTACCAGGAAACTCTCGAACAGGTCGCGGCGACGGTGATGCCCCACCACCTATGCACCTATCTCTACGACTTGGCGGCGGCTTTCATGCGTTTCTACGAGCACTGCCCGGTGCTCGACAGCGATGCACGCGGCGACAGGCTTCTGCTCTCGAAGCACACCGCTTCGACCCTGTCGCGGGGACTCGGGCTGCTTGGAATCGAGACTGTGGATCGGATGTAGCGACCGTCGCCGCAGG
>JAKZRQ010000300.1:0-7532 GCA_047518105.1 Pseudomonadales bacterium
GGCGGTGGCAGTCACATCCCCCAGCACTCCAACTCGTCGGCGAAGATCAGCGGCCCCTGGTAGTGCTTTTCGATGAACTCCCGGCTGATGCTCTCCATGCCCAAGGTGCGGGTGGTGCGGTGCCCCAGGATCATCATCCGGACATTGGCTTCGGCGGCGATGCGACCAAGCTCCGACGGGGTGGCGTAGTACTCCCGCACTGCGCCCCGTGCGGAGTCGAGCACCGCGTGGTGGACGATCAGGGCATCCACGCCCTCGGCGAACTTGGCGATGACGCTTTTCTGGTTGCTGAAGCCGCCGGCGAACACCAGCGACACCTCGCCGATCTCCACCCGCCAGGCCAGCGATGGAACACCGCCGTGATGCAGGGGGATGGCCGTGAGGGCGATGTTGGCGGTGCCGAACTCCGCCCAACGTCGCGTGCCGGTGGCCGGCACATCCCGCACCGAGAGCCGGTAGCCGCCCGGCGACGGGGAGTCGAGAAAACCGGCCAGGTGGGAATAGGCACCATTCGAACCCATCAGCCGCTCGATGAGAGCCGTCGCCGAGTCGCCAGCCGGATCCGCAGGCCCGAACACGGGTAGCGGACGCGTGCGTCCGGCGGTCCGCGAGCCTTCGATCAAGGCCGGGAAGTCGACGGTTTGGCGGGCCAGCAGTTTCGTGAACACGATGGCATCGAGGTCGGCGAACGCCGCGCCCGCTTGATCGAAACGCAACGCGGCGGCGGAGCCCACGTCCACCATCAGGCGGACGTTCTCGTCAATCCATACGAGGTACGAGGCGCCACCCCGTTGATCATCGAGATCCGCGCCTCCGGATCCGAGGATCTGCAGCCAGACGCCTTCGTCGCCGCAATAGGGCACGTCCTGGGCTGCAACCGGGACGGCTGCGACCGTTGCGGACATCGCTAGCGCAATCAACTTGTGCATGGGTCTTCTCCTGGCAGTCAGTGATCGATGGAAATCTTGTCGATCGCGGCCAAAAGCGCCCCGGCGCTCGCCTCGTCCGGCATCCGCCAATCGCCCCGGGGGGACAGGCTGACGGTGCCGACCTTCGGGCCCGGCGGCAGAGTCGTACGTTTGAATTGTTGTGCGAAGAAGCGGCGAAAGAAAACGGCGAGCCAGCGCTTGATCTCGGCCGGCGGATGGCCGCCCCCGAATGCCCGGCTCGCCAACGCGAAGATCTTCTCCACGCCAGCGCCGTTGCGCAGGAAGTGGTACAGAAAGAAGTCGTGGAGTTCGTACGGGCCGATGATGTCCTCGGTACGCTGCCCGATCTCGCCGTCCTCGGACGGAACCAGTTCCGGCGTGATCGGCGTCTCCAAAACGCGTTCCAGGACCGCGCGCAACTCGTCGGCGGCGCGGTGGCGCGCGTACCAGCGTACCAGGTAGACGATCAGCGTCTTGGGAACCCCGGCGTTGACGTTGTAGCTCGCCATCTGATCCGCATTGAACGTGCACCAGCCCAAGGCGAGTTCCGACAAGTCGCCGGTGCCCACCACGATCCCGCCGGTGAGGTTCGCCGTGTCGAAAAGGATCTGCGTGCGTTCCCGGGCCTGGACATTCTCGAAGGTGACGTCGGCGTCTCCGGGATGCTCGATGTCCGCCAGATGCTGGTCCACCGCCGCCGCGATGGGTATCTCGCGCAGTTCCACGCCCGTGCTCCGGGCCAGTTCGCGGGCCGAGGCAAGGGTATGCTTCGTCGTCCCGGGCCCCGGCATGGTGAGGGCGCAGAGCGACGCCGTTGGTAGATCCAGCATCTTCAGGGCATCGAGGCATACCAGGTACGCAAGACTGGAGTCGAGGCCGCCGGACAGGCCGATCACCAGCCTCTTGGCAGCGGACGCGAGCATGCGCCGAGCCAGTCCCGTGGCTTGGATGGCGAGGATCTCCTGCGCGCGGGCGGTAAGCTCCGCCTCGTCGGAAGGCACGAATGGCTGCCGCACGTAGGTCCGCGACAGCATCGCCAGCGACGGCGGCGCGCCCGCGTCCACCACCGTCGTCGACGGTGGCCGCGGACTCTGCGCGAAGGTGCTATTCCGGACCCGGCCGTGGCGGATGCGCTCGCAATCGATCTCCACGGTCAGGGTGGAACCACCGAGGTCGAATCGCGACGACTCGCCCAGCATTCGACCGTTCTCGGCAGCGACGAGGTGACCGCCGAATACCACGTCCTTGGTGGACTCGGTCGGTCCGGCCCCGGCGTAGACGTAGCCGGAAATCGTCCGAGCGCTTTGCGTGCGCACGAGGTCGCGACGGTAGTCCGCCTTGGCCACCAGTTCAGTGCTGGCGGAGAGGTTGAGGAGGATCTCCGCGCCGGCCAGGGCGAGGTCCGCGCTCGGCGGACTCGGCGACCAAAGATCCTCGCAGATCTCGATGCCGAACGCGGTGCCGCCCAATTTGAAGATCAGATCGGGGCGCAAGGGAAATCGGCCCAACGGATGGTCGACCTCGATGGCGATGCCGCCGCCCGAGGCGAACCAGCGCTTCTCGTAGAACTCCTCGTAGTTCGGCTGAGCCACCTTGGGCACCGCACCGAGGATGCGGCCGCTTCGGCAAACGAATGCGCAATTCAGTATTCGACCGTCCGCCAGCCAACAGGGCGCCCCGACCACCAGTATCCGTTCGTCCGTGGCACTCGCGATCGCGCCGAGGGCCGTGTCGGTGGCGCGGCGCAGGTCCGCCGTGGCGAACAGGTCTTCGCAGGTGTAGCCGGTGATGCCGAGTTCCGGCAACAGGACGATCGCCGCATCGCGGGGCGCTTCGACGTAGGCGCGGGAGGCCGCCTCGGCGTTGGCTGCGGGATCCGCAATCGCCACCGGCGGCGCGACTGCGGCGATCTTGACGAAACCCAGATCACGATAGTCCGTCACGCCATGCAACCGATGCCAGGAATTCGACGTCGCGGTCGGCCCATGTCTACGCCTGCGCATCGACTATCCCAACCGCCGAGATCAAAGCCGTCGATGGCCGCATCGCCTGCCACCGGCGGGTTGCCAGTGCCGTCGACGACCATAGCCCCCCGGATCGCGATGTCGTGTGCCATGCCTTCCCCAAGATCGGCTTGGGAGACAATCGTACTCGGATTCCTCCTGCCATGCCGTCGGCCTCCACGTGGGACCGCCCGAAAAGACGCCGTCTCCTGCCCAAGCGAACACGTCGAGCGGAAGCCGATCGGCGCGCGCCGCCATTGCGGCTACTCCTGCGGCTACTGCTGCGGTTACTGCCGCGCGGTTGCTGCCGCGGTTACTGCGGTTACAATCGCGCTCCGACCCGTGGTGGCAAATGCCGTGAATTTCGAATTCTCCGACGAGCAAAATCTTCTGCGCGAGCAGGCGTTCGGCTTTCTTCAAGACAACTGCCCGCCTTCCGCCGTGCGCGCGATTCTGGACGGCGATGCGGCATACGACGAAGCGCTTTGGAAGAAGATCGCCGAACTCGGTTGGATGGCCACCGTGATCCCCGAGGCCTACGGTGGCCTGGGTCTCTCCTATCTGGAGCTCAGCGTCATCGCCGAGGAACTCGGTCGCGCGGTGGCGCCGGTGCCGTTCTCGTCCTCCGTCTACCTCGCAACCGAGGCGATCCTGCTGGCCGGCAGCGAAGCGCAAAAGGAGAAATGGCTGCCGAGATTGGCCACCGGCGATGTCATCGGCACATTCGCGCTCGGCGAAGGCCCCGGCCGGCCCCGGCCCGACAAGCTCACCACCAGGGCATCGGCCAATCGGCTCAGCGGCGTCAAGATACCGGTGGCCGATGGCGACAGCGCCGACTTCGCCGTGGTCGTCGCCGGTTCCGACCAGGGCGATGGTGCGGCCCTGCAACTGGTCGAACTCGACGACGTCGCCCGCGAAACCGTGGCCACGCTCGACCCCACCCGTTCCCACGCCCGGATCGTGTTCGACAACGACGCCGCGGATCCCCTGGGTGCCGACGGCGAAGGCTGGGCAGCCACCGGGCGACTGCTCGACCGGGCCGCCGTGCTGTTCGCCTGGGAACAGGTCGGCGGCGCTAGCGCGGCGCTGGAGATGGCCAAGGAATACGCCCTCGGGCGCTACGCCTTCGGCCGCCCCATCGCGAGCTACCAGGCGATCAAGCACAAGCTCGCCAACGCCTACGTCAAGAACACGCTCGCCCGGTCCAACTGCTACTACGGCGCGTGGGCGCTCGCCGCCGACGCCGTAGACCTCCCCGTCGCAGCGGCGACCGCGCGGGTGAGCGCGACCGAGGCGTACTACTACGCATCCAAGGAGAACATCCAGACCCATGGCGGGATGGGGTTCACCTGGGAGTTCGACTGCCAATTCCACTACCGCCGCGCCAAGCTCCTGTCGGTCAACATCGGCAGCGAGGCCACTTGGCAGGACCGACTGATCACCGCCGTGGAACGCGACCGCGCTGCGGTCGCCTGAACGGGCGAAGGAGAATCTCATGGACTTCAACGACACTCCCGACGAGGCGGCGTTTCGCGCCCAGGCCCGAACCTGGCTCGAAGCCAACGCGCCAAGCCGGGAAGAACTCGCCGGTATGGACGAGATCCAGGCCGCCAAGCTCTGGCAGAAGCGCAAGTACGACGCCGGCTGGGCTTGCATCCGCTGGCCGGAGGAATACGGCGGCCGCAGCGCCAGCGCCATGGAGCAGGTGATCTGGAACCAGGAAGAGGGGAAGTTCTCCACCACGGGCAGCGTCTTCGCCATTGGCCAGGGCATGGCGGCACCGACCCTGATGGCATGGGCCAGCGAAGAGCACAAGCGCAGGCACCTGCCGCCGCTCGCCTCCGGTGAGCACATCTGGTGCCAATTGTTCAGCGAACCTGCGAGCGGCTCGGACTTGGCCGCCTTGCGCATGCGGGCGGAAAGGGATGGCGACGAGTGGGTCATCAACGGGCAGAAGATCTGGACCTCAGGCGCGCACTACTCCGACTACGGCATCATCGTGCTGCGCACCGACCCGACGGTGCCCAAGCACAAGGGCCTGTCGTACTTCTTTCTCGACATGAAGTCACCGGGCGTCGACATCCGCCCGATCAAGCAGATTTCGGGCGGCGCCAACTTCAACGAGGTCTACTTCACCGACGTGCGCGTCCCCGACCACCAGCGCTTGGGCGCGGTCGGCCAAGGGTGGCAAGTGGCGCTGACGACACTCATGAACGAACGCATGGCCATCGGCGGCGGCGGGGCCGGCGCGGGCTTCAGGCAGGTCTTCGATTTGGCTTGCAAGGTCGAGATCGACGGCGAGCCCGCCATCCGCGACCGCAACGTGCGCGCCAAGCTCGCCACCTGGTTTGCCCAGGAGGCGGGTCTCAAGTACACCGGCTACCGGTCCATGACGGCACTTTCCAAGGGCGAGACGCCGGGCCCGGAAAACTCCATCGGCAAGCTGGTCGGCGCCGCCAAGTCCCAGGACATGGCCTCGTTCGCCATGGATCTCCTGGAACTATCCGGCGCCATCAGCGACCCCGCCTACGCCGAAGCCCACGGGATGTACCAGGCGACGTTCATGGGTGCGCCGGGGATCCGCATCGCCGGCGGCACCGACGAGATCATGCTGAACATCCTCTCCGAGCGGGTGCTGGGCATGCCCCAGGACGTACGCGTGGACAAGGGGATTCCGTTCAACGAGGTACCGACGGGGCGCTGAGGTCGTCGAAGCGGACACTAGGTCACCCTGCGATCGGGGGATGAATCGGGCGGAAGGCGAAAGGCGAGAGGCGAGAGGCGAGCGAAAAGAAAGATGCTGATCGATCGGCTGGAGTTGACCAATCTGCTTTCGTTCGGACCGGATTCGCCTGCACTCGATCTCAGACCGCTGAACGTCTTGATCGGTCCCAACGGGTCCGGGAAGTCGAACCTTCTCGAAGCGATCCGTCTACTGAGCTGCGCGCCCACAGGCATTGCCCAACCCCTAGGTGCCAACGGCTGCGCTGCGGATTGGATTTGGCGCGGCGGCAGCGAGCCACGTCGGGCGGAAATCGGCGTCGTGTTCGCGGCGTCCGACACCAGCGCCGCGCTTAGCTATCGACTGGCGTTCCTAGGTCAGGGCAAGCGTTTCAGAGTCGCGAACGAAATACTGGAAGCGCACGGCACGGGCGGCAACGACTGCAACGAACAAGACGCCTTCTACTTCCAACGTCCGCCACGAAATCCGTCGCACAGCGCTCAAACCAGTGTCGATGAGGCGGAACTGACAACTGCGGAAGGCCAAAGCCGAACCCGCATGAATTTGGACGACCAACAGTCGCTTCTCGCCTTGGTGGGCGATGATCCTCTGCGCTTTCCACAGGTGTGCCGGGTTGCGGACGCCCTCAAGCGCATCCGCATCTATCGCGACTGGACCTTCGGTCGACTCGCGCCAATGCGGCACCCCGAGCCAACCAACCAATCTAGCGACGTCTTGCTGGACGATGCGGCCAACTTGGGTCTCGTACTGAATCTGCTGAACCAGGATACCGCAGCCAAGCAGCAGCTCCTCCAGACGCTCCGCAGGCTCTACGCGGGCATTTCCGACCTGCGCGTAAACATTGAACACGACAAGGTCAACGTCTACTTGCGGGAAGGGCGCGTAGAGATACCCGCCACGCGGCTTTCCGATGGCACGATCCGCTACCTGTGCCTGCTTGCAATTCTCTGCCACCCCGAACCGCCTCCCCTCGTGTGCCTCGAAGAACCCGAGCTGGGCCTGCATCCCGACATCCTGCCGGGCTTGGGCGACTTGCTCGTGGAGGCTTCGAAGCGTTGCCAGCTCGTTGTCACGACGCATTCCGACGTGCTTGTGGACAAGCTGTCGGACACCCCGGAAAGCGTCGTCGTCTGCGAAAAGCACGACGGCCAAACCCAGACGCGGCGGTTGGACGACGATGGCCTGAAGCATTGGCTCAAGCGCTACAGCCTTGGCGAACTGTGGACCAGAGGCGAGTTGGGCGGGAATCGCTGGTGAGCACGACCGTCTATGTGGAAGGAGGCGGGGACAAGGACACGAAAGCGTTGCGAACGGAATGCCGCCGCGCGTTCAGCGAGTTTTTCGGTCGCAACGCAGGCTTGAAGGACCGGCTACCCAAGGTCGTCGCCTGCGGCAGCAGACACCAAGCCTACGAAGACTTTTGCCACGCGTACAGGGGCAGACGCGGCGGATTCGCGGTCTTGCTCGTCGATAGCGAAGCACCCGTTGTCGACGACGACCCATGGTCGCATTTGAAGCGCCACGATGGCTGGAATCAACCGAAGAAGGCCCGGGACGACAGCGCCCACCTGATGGTGCAATGCAGGGAGAGCTGGTTCTATGCGGACAAGGATTTGCTGGCAGTCTTCTTCGGCCAAGGCTTCAAGCCCAACCTCTTGTCGGGCGCCGCCATCGAGGACATCCCAAAGAGGGACGTCCAGACCGGATTGCGGTCGGCATCAAGACCGTCCCGCAAGGGTACCTATCGCAAGGGACGCCACTCATTCGAGATTCTTGCCCGGCTGGATGCGGACAGGGTCTGCGCGGTTTCGCCACATGCGAAGGGACTCATCGAAACGCTGACGGCCAACGTTTAGG
>JAKZRQ010000301.1:0-9119 GCA_047518105.1 Pseudomonadales bacterium
TACCGGTCGCGCCGTACCAAGGTTCGATCTACGAGAACCAGCGGACGTTGTCGGCGCGGTATTTCGGGACCAACTAACGCGCGCGCTCCTGACGGAGCGCGTTCGAGTTCGCTTTGCGAACTCGGCGCGGGCGTCGACCCCGGAAGCGCGCTCCTGACGGAGCGCGTTCGAGTTCGCTTTGCGAACTCGGCGTGGGCGGCGATTCTCCGGGGCGCGCTCCTGGCGGAGGTCAGATGCGGGATGAGAGGGCGACGACGGCGGTGCCTAGCGCGGTTGGCAAGCCTGACTGGTTCTCGTTGTGGATTCGCAGTTCCACCAGGTGTTCGCCGTGGACCTTCATCTTCTTCGCGACTTCACCGTGGACGGTGTTGGTGTCACCGACGACGTTGGGATGGCGAATCGAAGCGTTCAGCTTCTTCAGGATGCCGTCGTCGCCCATCCAGTCGGTGACGATCTGGCTCAGCCAGCAGACCCGCTGCGGCCCGTAGTCGAACTGTCCGGGCATGTTGCGGCGTTTGGCCGCGTGTTCCGGGTCGAAGCGACCGCCGCCGCCGAGGTCGGCAGAGCCCTCCGCCTCCAAGGCGGTCCGGGAACTGCGTCCGGTACCGAGCACGCCGTGGGTGAACAGGAAAAGCTCGGTGACGGAGTACGTTCCTTTCTTCAGCGAGGGGATCGGTTCCCCCTCGACGACATCCTCCCAGAACCGCGTCTCGGCACCGCGCCGTTCCCGCTCCCAGACCAGCGGGTCCGCCGGTTCGACAACCGGGTCCGCCGGTTCGCCGCTGGCATCCTTCGGCGTCCGGTCGTACTCCATGGTTTGGCCCGTGTTCTCGTAGCGGGCCATTAGGGTTTTGATGGTTGCCACCACCTCCCGGCGCTGATTGGTGAACGTGACGTGCCCCGTGTTGAAATTGATCGCGCCGATGCGCCGGCTTTGCTTGCGGACGGTCTCGCCGACCCGTTCTTGGGCGGTGATTCGATCGCCGAGCCAGATGGGGCGGATGCAGTCGATCTCGGCGCCGGCGTAGTTCACGGGCAGATGCCGGGTCGAAACACGCCGCCGATCGATGGCGCCGTTCTCTCCCGCCACCACTCCCAGGGTCACGCCATACAGGAACGGCGGCGGCGCGGTGATCATGCCGAAACGGCTGGCGGCCGCGTGCGCTTCGTCCCGCCACAGCGGGTTGTAGTCGCCGACGCCATCGCCGAAGCGGCGGATGTTGTCCAGACTCGCTTCCTTCGACGGCCGATGCGGGAGGACCGTACCGATACCCTTCTTGTACTCCGCCTGAAACTGATCGATGGTCTCGATCAAGTCGACTTGGGCCATGCTCGCTCCCAATCTATTCCCATTTCCCCTCGATTCGCCGCAACGACCGAGATCTTCCAGCCATTCGGCATCGCGCCGGTGCGAATTTCGAGACGCACGAGACGTCAGTCTTCCGCCAGCATCCACGAAACGAACGCCGCGATGCGCTGCTCAAACCCGCCGAGCATCGTCGGCAACCGCGTCTGAAGCGATGCTAGTCGTTCCGCGTCCAAGACGCCGCCATAGACATTGCGGAACACATGCCGAAAGCGAAGAAACTCGCCGAGCGCGTTGGCGAATTCACGGTCAACAACAGCCGGTCGAACCTCTGGGATGTCGAGCGCCATGTCGTCGACGAGATCCCGGTGCCACTGTTCTCCGCGCGGTATGCCACCGTTGAGCTCCCGCGCAATGCGCACGAAAACACGTTCAACGCCATTGTAGAAGTCGTGGAGGATCGAGGCGCGGGCGCGCACCGAGTAGGTATCGTTCCCTTGAGGCGCGTTGGCGAACTCTTCTCCCAACGCCGCCAGACTTGCCAACTCGGACTCGATTTCAGCGGCGAGTCGTCTAACGAGGACTTCCTCGATCTTCACAGCTCGATGGCGTGCTGGTCGACGCTATGCCGAAGCCCGCTCGTCGCAACTTCGAGGGCCGTCAGATCCAAGTTGAAGTCGGTCAAGACGGCTGCCGCAGCGGAAACGGCAAAGAACCGGCGCGGTTCGATGCCGGCGACGACAAGGTCAATGTCGGAGCGATCCGTGAACGACCGCAATGGCTCGAAGGTAGAGCCGATTCCGAAGACCCGGCTCGCCCCTTGTTTCTTGAGGAACGCTGCGATTCGCCGGGCATCGGCCAACGCCTGTTCCCGGTTGCCCGATTCGAAGTGCGTCACGCGGATGTGGTTGAGCAACGTCTCGCGGTTCATGCCGGCGAACTCTACCCGATCCGGGTCGGAACTGCCTGCGGTTGCCGGTGTGCGCGGCACCAGCGTGCGCGCACCAGCGTGCGGTACCCAGGAACGGCACAAACGCGTCTGCAAGCGGCTCGACGCCGACCATCAGTGGATCGTGTGCTGGGTCTTGGTGCGCAGCATGGCCACCGCATGCCGCACTTCCTCGACGCCGGGGTCGATCGCCAACAGGCGTTCGAAAACCAGCAAGGCGGGCGTGAGCTCGCCCGCGCCAAGACAGATCTGCCCAAAGCCGCCAAGCGCGCCGAAGTGGCGCGGTTCGCGTTCCAAGGTTCGGGCGATGTCGTCCAGACTCTCGGCATGGCGGTCTTCCACGAAGTGCAGCGTCGCACGCTTGTTCCACGCTTCGGCCCAGTCCGGCCAGCGCTCGACCATCGCATCGAGCGCCTCGCCCATCCGGTCCAGGTCGCCAAAGTCGAATGCGGCGATGACGGCTTGCATCGTCTCCCGCGCCGCGGCTTCCTCGTGGGAGTGCCAGTTTGCCCAGATACGCTGCGTCGTCTCCGTTCGCTCGCGACCGCTGGCGGTGCGAAGCCGGGCGAACAGCGCATCGAGCTCCGGCGTGTCGGACGGCGGTCGTGCGTTCATCGCCGCGAGCGCCAAATCGATGCGGGTTGCCAAGGGGTCGAACATGGTTTTCACGCCACCCGCCAAGCGTCGAGGTCCAGATCGTCCGGCAACGGCACGAAGACCATGCGCACCGGCCCTTCGATCACCTCGCTGGTGTGGCCACGCCCGTCGACATCGTCCGGCAGGAAGGGCTCGCCCGGACCCCAGCGTCGCTTTCGGCCGTCGGTGGTGCCGATCTCCCAGATGCCCTGCATCATGATGCAGAGCTGGCGGCGCGGCGCGTTGTGCCAGTCCTGGAAAGCCCCGGCGGGCGCTTCGAAGACGCGCACAGCGGGCGAGACGAAGGCTTCGCTCAGGCGCAGTTCGTTGCCCCAGGCGTCGGGCGAATGCGACGATAGGGGGATGTCCACCTCGCCGAATGACGAGCCACCGTCGGAGGTGGTGTAGAAGCGGGTGACGCGCATCGTGTCTCGGGTTGACGCGGTTGGCAGTTGTCAAGAGTCTACAACGTTGCACGACCTTGCCGTCCTTGTGTCCACCCTTATGCCTCCACCCTCCACCCTCCACCCTCCACGACCGACCTTCCGCATCCGCGGCGGATCGGTGACAATTGACCTAAGAAGGAATCTGCCGCCCGAGGGCGGCTTTGGAAAGAGAGATAGATGCCCAAACCACGCACCGAGGAATGGTACGCCGCAGTCCGCGAGGAAATCGTCGAGCCCGAGCGGCCCATCGTCGATCCGCACCACCACCTGTGGCAGATCCCGTCCGCGTGGGGAACCTACGTGCTCGAGGATCTCTGGGCGGATACCGAGTCCGGTCACAACATCGAGAAGACCGTGTTCATCGACTGCCACTCCAGCTACCGGCAGGATGGACCCGTGCACTTGCGCCCGGTTGGCGAGACCGAATTCGTCGCCCGGGTTGCGGCGGAGAGCGCCAAGCGCGAAGGCGCGGCCACCATCGCCGGAATCGTCAGTCACGCCAACATGCACCTCGGCGAGGCCCTGGAGGAAGTCCTCGAAGCACACGAGAAGGCGGGCAACGGTCTCTTCCGCGGCATCCGTCACGCCGGTCCCCGCGACACCACCGGCACGCTCACCAACGCCGGACGCGGTCGTCCCTGCCCATACGGCGACGAGGGCTTCCGCACCGGCGTACGCACCTTGGGGGAACTCGGCTACACCTACGACACCTGGCACTTCTTCCACCAGAACCGCGACTACCTTGCGCTCGCCCGGGCCGTCCCCGAGACGACCATGATCCTCGACCACTTCGGCACGCCGCTCGGCGTCGGTGCCTACGCCGGCAAACAGGAAGAGATCTTCGCGCAGTGGAAGGACGACATGGCGGCCATCGCCGCCGAATGTCCCAACGTGGTCGCCAAGCTCGGTGGCCTCGCCATGCCCGACAACGGCTTCGGCTGGGACACGCGCGACATGCCGCCCACTTCCGACGAGTTCGCCGAAGCCCAACGGCGCTACTACCTGCACACCATCGAGTGCTTCGGACCGGACCGCTGCATGTTCGAGAGCAACTTCCCTGTCGACCGGCTGTCGATCTCCTATCACGTCATGTGGAACGGCATGAAGAAGATCGTCCGCGACTTCAGCGAAGACGAGAAGCACGCGATGTTCTACGCGACCGCCGCGCGCGTCTACCGCCTATAGCGCTTGCCGTCGTTTGCCAAGCTCCGCAACCCAGACCACGGCAACCGCCGTCGCCCGGTTTGGGCGGAATGCGTTCGGCAGAACCGGACGTCAACACTTGACGGTGGCGCAGTCGCTGCATGTAATACTTGAATCTTTAGATATACAAGTGCCCGAGAGATTCTGCGAGGCCGGGAGAATGCGCAAGCATTCTCAAACGCGCCCGTCGGGGCGCGCACTCTCGATCGCGCCGCACATGCGGCGCGCCTAGTTGTGCCTATCCATAGACACTTGCCCATCGGCACGGTCCATGCCATATACAGGCAGGCAACCCGTTTCGTTCCTGAACGGGAGTTGCTGTCGGCGTTCTTTGCCGAGGGACCAAGGGGACTGTTCGCGACGGTCGCGGGTCGCCTATGCCGAGGGACATTCCGGCGAGGGCGGTGTACCCGCACGAGCAGAAGACGATCTGAACCAACAGGGAGCCAAACGATGGCGTACGACGAAATCCTCACCGAAACGCGCGGCCGCGTCGGCATCATCCGCCTGAACCGGCCGGGCAAACTCAATGCCTGGACCGACACCATGTCGGCGGAGATCATCGACGCCATGGGCGCCTGGAACGACGACGACGGTATCGGCGCCATCGTCCTCACCGGCGAAGGCCGGGCGTTCTGCGCCGGGGCCGATATCGGCAACTTCGCCAAACGCGTCGAAACCAACCGCCAGGGCCAGGGCGAGCAACTGCACCGCGGTGGTGCCAACATGACCAACTTCATCCGCCAGTCGAAACCCACGGTGGCGGCAGTCAACGGCTACGCGGTAGGCGTGGGGCTCACCATGATCCTGCCGTGCGATGTTCGCATCGCATCCACCAATGCCAATCTGAGCATCCGGTTCATCAAGATGGGCCTGATGCCCGAACTCGGCTCCACCCATCTGCTCGCACAGCTTGTCGGTCTTGGCAACGCCACCGAGATGTGCCTGACCGGGCGCATGGTGGCTGCGGAGGAAGCCCTGCGCATCGGCCTGGTGACGGCGGTCACGGAGCCTGACGACCTCGTGGCCACGGCGCTCGCCAAGGCAGCGGAGATCGCCAACAACCCCACTCGCGCGGTCATGATGATCAAGGAACTGTTGCGCAAGAACCCGATGGAAGACGACCTCGACGCGGTAATGGAACGCGAGGGCCTGCGCGACCAGATCGCTCGCCGCTTACCGGACCACGCCGAGGCGGTGGCCGCTTTCCTGGAGAAGCGCGAGGCGAGGTTCAACCAATGAGGCACTCTCCCGCCTGGCGTTGCGTCGTGGCAATCCCAGCGGTCGGCGGACGGTCGGCGGATGGTCCGACCCAATTGGTGACTCACGACACGAGGAAGGTCCAATGACCAAGAACTACGTGCTGATCGACTACGAGAACGTCAACGACGCCAACTTGGACCTGCTTGCCACGCGGCCGTTCGACGTGATGGTGTTCGTCGGGGCCAACCAGACGAAGATTCCCATCGAACTCGCGATGCAGATGGCGAGGCTGCACATGGCCGACTACATCCGCATCTCCGGCAACGGCCCCAACGCGCTGGACTTCCACATCGCGTTCTACATCGGCCGCCTGGCGGAAACCGAACCCGGCTCGAACTTCCACGTGGTTTCCAAGGACCGGGGATTCGATCCGCTGATTCGCCACCTGCGGACGCTGAACATCTCGGCGCGGCGCGTCGGCAGCCTGACCGACGTCCGCCTGCCGCGCGGGGCGAGGTCCTCCGCGCCGCCAGCCTCCGACACGCAGTCCCCGGACGAGAACACGATCGACGAGATCGTCCGCATTCTGGCTGGCCAAGGTTCGTCCAAGCCGAGAAGGGTCAGGACGTTGGCCGGCACAATCCAATCGCTGTTCAAGAACGGCCTCGACGACGATCAGGTCTCGGCCTTGATCGAGGAGTTGCGGGAAAGAGAGTACATCGCCGTGGTGAAGGAGGCCGTGAGGTACAACCTGCCCAAGTAAGTCGCCCGAGACTCTTTCGAGCCTCTTCCTAGTTGAAGACCTGGAAGTAGATGTAGAGCGCGCACAGCACGGCCATTGCCAGCAATACCCCGATCATGCACCCCGCAACCCAGCTCTTCGGCCGCACCCGCGGGTCCATGCGTTGGGCTGCAGGTAGAGCGTTGCGAAG
Organism: Pseudomonadales bacterium; assembly: GCA_047518105.1. Lineage (GTDB taxonomy): Bacteria > Pseudomonadota > Gammaproteobacteria > Pseudomonadales > Azotimanducaceae > VXYL01. The sequence continues at coordinate 6,676 of JAKZRQ010000301.1, forward strand.
GCCTGCACCGGCAGCATGAACGCCCCGAAGGTTGCGCCCACGATGACCATGGCAATCGGCCGTTCGATGCCGAAGTAGAGGCCCGCGCTAATCAGCGGCATCGCGATGACGTAGCCCCTGATCCACTTCTGGCGCAGTGCCAGGTTCTGTCGCGGAATGAAGCCGAACGTGACCAAGAGATCGGGAAAGGACCGCGAGCCCGCGCCCAAGCCGGACAGGACCGTGGAGAACAGGATGAAGAAAGCGCCGAACATGAACAGCACGTACGACCAGTGCCCCAAGGTCGAGGTATACATGTTGGCGAGGATCGCGACCGTCTCGTCGCGGGCCGGCACGAGGCCTTGGCTATGGAGCACGCCCGCGCCAAGAAAATAGAAGGCAAGGGTGGCGAATGTCAGGATCAGCAAGGTCACCCAGACATCGACCTGCACGACCCGAATCCAACCCTTGGCTCGCGCCACCCAACCGGGATCGTCGTGATCGCCGCCAACGAAGCTCGGATAGCCCTTTTCGACGCACCAGTAGCTGAAAGCCCGCGATCTCGCTGGAAGCCACGCCGGTAGCCCCGTACATGCCAATGGCAAGAACCAAGTGCTCGATCGGAAAGTGGAATTGGAACCCCGTGACGATATTCTCCGGCGTTACGCGGAACTCGGTTGTTTGCATCATCACCGCGCAGACGACGGTCGTCAGGGTGAAAGCCATCACCATCGGGATGAGAATCTTCTCGATGCGTCCGTACCGGCCCGTCCAGAGCAGCAGCATGACGATCCCCGCCGCCATCACCGTCGCCCAAGCCCCGTCGACCTCGCCGACGAACGGCACCAGTTCTAGCCCGCATTTCTCACCAGGCCGCTTGTCGGCGTCAAAAAGCTCTTGGGTTTCACTAGTTTGACCGCGATGTCGATGATCGTGCCGATGGCGGACTGCGCTGGCCGCGCCCTGACGGCCCCTGGTGAGGAATGCGGGCTAGGAGGTAGCCGAGCGCCTGTCCCGCGCCCCCGATGATGCCACCAGAGGTAATCAAGCCCGGGATGAATCCGACGAGGCCAAGCCAGATCGGCCACGCGATCGCCCGTTGGGACCCGGAATTTTGCCGGGCATGCGGTTCAGCGTCCGCTGATAGGTGTCGCCGGTGGTCACCACGTAGCGGGCAAGTTCCGCTTGGACGAGCGACTTGATCCAGCACGAGAACAGCACGAACCAGAGCAATGCGAACCCGGCTGCCGCGCCGAGGCCGGCGGTGAGCAGGATTTCCCCCGAACCCACGATGGACCCGGACACGATGATGCCCGGGCCGAGGTACCGAAGCCTCCCCAACAGGGTGGTCGGTGGCGCCCGGGTGCGCCCCGGCTGAATGGTGTACGGGTCGTCACTCACCGGAGATTCTCTACTCGTGCGCCAACGGAACCGGCGCCGGCGGAACGCTGATCAGTTCGGTTCAGGTGCCTCCATGCCGATGTCCGCCGGCGCCGGCGTCAGACCGAACGCGTCCAACGGCCCGTCATAGGAACGCTGGCCAGGCTTGGGATGGATGGCCCCCCCGGACGAGATGTTGCGCACCGAGCCGTTGCGGTCAGACTTCGACCATCTCGAAGTCGGACTTCGGCGTCGCACATTCGGGGCAAATCCAATCCTCCGGGACATCCTCCCACCGCGTACCCGAAGCGATGCCCTCGTCCGGCAAACCCTCGGCCTCGTCGTAGATGAATCCGCAGGTCATGCACTGCCACTTCCTCATTGTTTCCGATCTCCCCTGGAATGGCTCTTTGATCAACTCCCTAGCTTACTTTGCCAAGGCCCGTCCATCGCCATCCGTCGTCCATTGACCCGAAGTGGCGTGCTACCGGTCCGGCAGAGGCGAAGGTTAACATCACCCGCGCCCAATGCCCTACGACCGCTACAATGCCGGACAAGCAAGAGGGGGAAGGCGCTTTTGACCGACATCAACCACCGCACCGTGCGAACCAATGGCATCGACATGCACATTGCCGAAGCCGGCGAGGGTCCGTTGGTGATCCTCTGCCACGGCTTCCCCGAGTCCTGGTACTCCTGGCGGCATCAGCTTCCAGCACTTGCCGAGCGTGGCTACCCTGCCGTGGCGCCCGACCAGCGCGGCTACGGGCGAACGGACGCCCCGAGGGACATCGGCGCCTATACCCAGTTCCATCTGGTCGGCGACATCGTCGGCCTCGTCCATGCTGGTCCCGAATCTCAAGGAAATCGTCACCTTCCCGGGTATCGGCCATTGGACACAACAGGAGAACCCCGAGGGCACGAACGCGGCGATGCTCAAAATCCTAGACTCACTCGATTGACATTCACACCACGGAGAGACCATGAGCTACAACAACATCCTCTACGAGACCGATGATCGGCTGGCGTTCATCACGCTCAACCGTCCGGAGAAGCTGAACGCCTTGAGTCACGCGTTGCGCGGCGAG
>JAKZRQ010000302.1:0-9281 GCA_047518105.1 Pseudomonadales bacterium
TGGCTTCCAGTTCGGCGACGCAGGCGTCGAGGTCGTCGGTCCAAAGGTAGAGGATCGAGTTGCCCTTCGCCGCGCCGCCGGCTTCGAACAGCACCCGTGTACCGTCAAGGTCGAAGAAGAGCAGTCCGGGCGGATCGAAACATGCGATGAAATCGGCGCCGACCACGTCGCGGTAGAACGCCTCCGCGGTGGCCGACAAGGATAGTTGACCCAACCCCGAGTATGGCGATCAGTTCCGCTGACATGGAGGGACTTGCGCTGTTCTGAGAGCCGCCATTCATAAGGGCTTCCGGGCGGCCGGCTTTTTTCTTCACCCCCGGGAACGCGGATTCTTTGGCATTTTCGGCGCTTCGATGCGCGGGATTCCGGATTTCCACCCCGACGGCGCCGGGCGGGCGACGGGGGCGGCGCGACGGCCCGGGAAACGGGGCTCGGCCGGGGAAAGGGGGTCGCCATGGGGCAGAATGATCATTGGCGAACAACCAAAGCCGCTCCACGGAGGGCCACGGAGGGAGACGCCATGGCGACGGACCGCAGTATGCTTTTTCCTGGGACGATGTCGAACGGCTGCCGGAGCTGCGGCGGCTGGGGTTCGTGCTGGACAACCTGCCTGACGGGCCGGTCGTGGCGGCGCTGGAGTCGCGGCGCGGCCGGGGACGGGACGAGTACCCGGTGGCGGGCGCTGGTGGCGGGGGTGGTGTTCGGCCACGCCTCGGCGGCGTCGCTGCTGCGCGAGCTGGCGCGAAACCCGGCGCTGCTGGGGCTGTGCGGGTTCGACCCGCTGGGCCGGCAGGGCCGACGCGGCGGACGGTGGTTCGGGACGCGGCGGGTTCGGCGGCGGCGGCGCACGAGACGGCGCCGCAGCGCGACGGGGTGCCGACGGCGTGGGCGTTCTCGCGGTTCCTGGCCGGGGTCGTGAAGCTCGAGCAGGAGACCGGAGCGGTGTCCGGGATGGCGGACGCGCTGCGCGGCCGGCTGCAGGAGGAACTGCCGGGGTTCGGCCGGCGCCTGGGCTACGACGGCAAGGCGGTGCCGAGCCGTTCGACGGGGCGGACGAACGCGGCGACGGGGAGGACGTCGGACCCGGACGCGGACTGGGGAAAGCACGAGACGCGCGGCGTCGACGGGAAGACGGGCAGGCCGTGGACGAAGGTCAGGACGTGGTTCGGCTACGGTCTGCACGTGATCGCGGACGTGGAGCACGAGATCCCGGTGTGGTTCGGGGCGACGAAGGCATCGGCGTCGGAGCAGCCGGTGCTGTCGGCGGGGGTGGACGCGCTGTTCGAAGCGGAGCCGGCGCTGGCGGAGCGGTGCGCGGACTTCTGCGCCGACCGGGGGCTGGACGGCGGGCCGCTGAAGCGGAAGCTGTGGGACGCGTACGGGGTGCGCCCGCTGGTGGACGTGCGGGAGCTGTGGCGCGAGGAGGAGGCGGAGCCGGGATACGACCCCGCGCGGCAGGTGTTGCGCTCGCTGGCGGCGGACGGCGGCGGCAACGTGCTGCACAGCGAGAAGGGCGAGGTGTTCTGCGGCTGCCCGGCGACGGGGGAGGTGCGGCCGATGGCGTTCCAGGGCTTCGAGGCGGACCGCTGCCCGGCGGCGGCCTACGGGCTGGACTGCAAGGGCCGAGCGGCGTGCCTGCGCGACGCCGGCTCGAAGGCCGGGGACTACGGGCGGGTGCGAGGGCCGAATGACCTTCGCCTTAGTGGATCCGTCGACCTTGGCGTCCGAAACCTTCGAGGGCGAGGCGGCGATCAAGTGGTGGCGCGTCCGCGACCACGCCCGCAGTTCGGCGCAGGTGGTCAACCGCATAGCGGCTGTCTGCGGGTGGCAACCTTGAGGGCCCGCAAACTACAGTTTGCAGGCCGGTTCGGCTGTATTACATACTTGCCCGACGACACGGGACTAGGGGCAAAGATCAACATGGGTGACCTGCACCCAATCTTCTACGTGGCCGGAACCATCGCGGCGGCGTCGGCGCTAATCGGCATCGGGATGTGGATTGGCGGTATGAACCATCACAAGGCCGACGTGGTGAAGTTCATGGATGAGATCCGCGCCGACATCAAGCGGATATTCGAGCGCCTACCCCAATCGAACACGGTATCCGGCGGGAGCCCACTTCGGCTGACGGAACTCGGCCAATCAATCTCGGACACGCTCGGCGCGACGGCTTGGGCGGAACGCATGGTCCCGGATCTTGTCGAACGCACCAAGGGGAAGCAGCCGTTCGAGGTACAGGCCATATGCCGGGGATACATCTATGACGAATTCAAACCCGACGACGAACGGGACGCGATGATACAGACCTGCGCCTACGACAACGGGCTGGAGGCTAATCAGGTGCTCGACGTCCTTGTCGTCGAACTGCGGGACAGGCTGTTGGTGGAGAATGAGCAATGAACAACTTCCAGTGCTACAACGTTGTCGATGGCGACACCTTCGACGTGACGCCATCCTGGCTGTATCAAGGGACGAGTGGACCGCGTGTCCGCATCGCCAATGTCAATGCGCCCGAACTGCGCCAACCCGGGGGGTTGCAAGCCAAGACCAAGTTGGAAAACGCCGTCCTCGGCAAGCACGTCCAATTGCAAGCCCGCACGGTCAGCTACGGACGGCTTGTTGCCGACGTCCGTGTCGGTGAGTTAGATATCGCAGGGCTGCTCCGATGAGCGCAGGCAGCGAAGATCGCGCGGACTTGAATTCGGACCGCATCACGGTTGGCCAGCTTCGAAACAAACTCCGGTTCTATCCGATGCATGCCCCCGTGATTTTCGGTGGGCCGGAACTCGCTTTTGGCAGGGTCAAGAATCGCGGCGGCGACAAAGAACCAATCGTCCACATCGAGTTCAACGAAATCTACACCATAGACGATTCTGCCGAGGACTAGGCTGGGCCGTCCTAGCGCATCGCGTCGAGCCTGCGGCGCACGTTCGCGAGGTCCCATTCGTTTTCCTCGATCTCGCGGATCAGGCCGGCCACGTCGCCGCCGGCGGGATTGTCGAGTTTGGGCACTTGGACCACGCCCGTTTCGTTCAGCTTCCGCGCGGCGCCCGCATACGGCTGGATGGCGGCGAGGGCGACGGACAGCGAACGGCTGTATCTGTCGGCCTTCGCTTCGAGGCAAGCCAGCGTCCGCGTTAGTTCGCGCTCGCGCCGCCACTCGGACGCGATTTGCCGGTCCTGTTCGTCCTCGCTCACGCGGGCAGCGCCGCGGCAGACAGTCCGCTGTCCGCGACCAACCGCTCGTAGGATAGGCGCTTGCCGCCGATGCCGTGTGCGAACTCGGCTATGCGGTCGATGGTGTCGATTTCGCAGTTGCCCTCGTTCAGCCGAAAGGTGGCGTCGTTGACTTAGCGGCCAAGGTGCTTGGGCGAGACGTGGTGCCACGTCCCGGTGATGGAGCGCTTGAGCACCGCCCACACGGACTCGATGCCGTTGGTGTATGCATCGCCGCGAACATACTCGCCTCTCGCGTGGCTGACCGTCTCGTGGGTGATCCGGTTCAGGACGCTCGGCAACGCCCCGTATGCCGCCGCGTCGTCGGTGCAGATCGTGCGCCCGGTTCCACGCTGCGCTCCACGAAACCGACGAGAGTGGCGCTGTCGGTGCGCTCGACGGGTTCGGCCTTGACCTTGCCGCCACGCTGGCGGGCACCGGCCACCGGCGTCTTGCCGACCGTCCCGCGCCCCGCGCGGAGTTTCTTGGACTCGTGCTTGTTCTTTTCCTTGCCGCCGATGTAGGTCTCGTCCACTTCGACAACGGTGGTCAACGTGAAGTCCCCTCTGCCGCAGGCTTCGCGGATGCGGTGGAGCATATGCCATGCCGTGCGGTACTGCACTCCGAGTTCCTTGGATAGCTGCGTCGCGGAGATGCCTTTGCGGGCCGTCAGGACACTGTGGATCGCGAAAATCCAGTCCTGCAACGGGCGCTTGGTGGCATGCATGCAGGTGCCGGTGGTGACGGTGAACTGCTTTCGGCAGTCCTTGTGCCAGTAGTGGCGTGGCTTGCTCGGCGGGCGGCTGATGTTCTCGATTCCGCTGCAGTGCGGGCAGATCGGGGTGCCGTCCCAACGGGCATCTTCGAGCCACGCGAAGCAGGCATCCTCGTCGGGGAACATTCGGAACAGTTGAACGACGCTGATCGTCTCCGCGATGCGCTTGCCGCTGTGGATCACGCCGCCGTCCTTGTCGAACTCCGTCACCGCCATGACTGCCTCAACCCAACCGTTGCGGAATATTGTATGTCGAGACAATCAGGGCGCAAGCACTTTTTGCGGATTTTGCTACACAATTCCCTTAATAAATGTGCATAGGTCTCCTAGCGCGTCTCGCTGGCGCGAGCCGTTTAAGAGCGGCTCGAGGCGCCATTCGAAGAATGCAACCCAAGTGTCAACATGAGGCGTGCTCAAGCAGTCTAGTGCGTCTCGCTGCGCGAGCGCGTCTCGGAATACGAGCCGAGCGCGTCTCGGAATACGAACCGTTCGCGTCTCGGAATACGAACCGTTCGCGTCTCGGAATACGAGCCGAGCGCGTCTCGGAATGCGAACCGTTCGCGTCTCGGAATGCGAGCCGTTCGCGTCTCGGAATACGAGCCGTTCAGGAGCGCTGCCCACCGGTGTTCGCAACAACCCAAGTGTCGACATTCGGCATGCTCAAGGATTCTAGTAGGCCGACGCCGCGGGTGCGTTGGCTGCGACTTCCGACGGGTGAACGTCCTTCACATCACCCGCCACCCTGTAACTCGACGAACCGCCGATAGCGGCTCTCGGGATCCGCCATCAGTTCCTCATGGCTGCCGATGTCGCGAATTTCGCCGTCCTCGAGAAAGACGATCCGGTCGGCACGCCGGATGGTGGACAGGCGGTGGGCGATCACGATCACCAATCGGCCTTCGGTCGCCTCGCGCAGGGAACGCACCAGGGCGTGCTCGGTGGGCGGGTCCAACGCGGCGGTGGGTTCGTCCAGGATGAGGATGGGTGTGTTGCGGATCAGGCCGCGCGCGATGCATAGACGCTGTTTCTGACCGACCGAGAGCGTATCGCCCGACCGGCCAAGCACGGTATCGATGCCCTCGGGCAGGTCGTCGATGAAGTCCAGCGCCCCGGCCGTGCGACAAGCATCCAGAATGTCAGCTTCCGACGCTGTTGGATTGACCAGCAGGAAATTGGACCGAATAGACTCGCTCAGCAGCAGGTGTTCCTGGAAGACGTAGGCCACCTGGCGACGGAGCGATGCCAGGTTGACGCGGAGGATATCCCTGCCGTCGATCAGCACCCTCCCCCGGGTCGGGCGATAGAAGCCCGGAACGAGGTAGGCGAGGCTCGTCTTGCCGGCACCCGTGGGTCCCACGACGGCGACGAGTTCGCCGACGCCCAGGTCAAGGTCGATCGCCTTCAACGCGGCCTGCCCGTTCGGGTAGCTGAAGTCGACCGCCTCGAACCGCACACCCTGGCGAACCGGCGCCAAATCCTCGAACTGCCCGAAGGCGTCTTCCGCCTCCATGTCCAGGAAGAAGAACACGCGGCGGATGGCGGCCGTGTTGCCTTGCAGGTTGATCCAGGCCATGCCGATGGAGAGTCCGGCACCGCCAATCGAGAGCGCGAAGCCGAACACGGTCCCGAAGTCGCCCGGCGTCATGGAACCTTCGACGATGCCGCCGAGGACGGACAGCGCAACGTAGATGCCGAGCCCGATGGTCAGCAGAGTCGACAGCGACCACATGGCGATCTGCATCACCACCACGTGCCGGTAGCGCCGGTAGGACTCGCCGCTCTTGGCCTCGATGCGTTCCTTTTCGCGGGCCATTCCGCCCAGGCTTTGCACGGCGGAGATGTTGCTCATGCTCTCTTCGATGGCGTTCGTCGTCGCGGTCCCCGCCGCGCGGCTCGCCTGCTGCACGCGGCGAATGATCCCCGACGCCGGCAGCGTGGCGAGAAGTCCGACCGGAACCAGTGCCGCGGCAACCCAGACCAGGTCCGGCAGCGTCCCGCCGTAGCTGTATTGCAGGAGATAGAGCGTGACGATCACGCCGATCATGGTGAATACGGGTTCCAGCGTCAGTCCCAGGCAGATTTGCGGGACGTCCGGCGCGTCGTACATCACGCGGTAGATCGAGTCCCCGATGCGGTGGTCGTCCAGCCGGCTCATCGGCATCAGGGCGAGGCGGTTGAAGAGCCGCGTGCGCAGGTTGTTCGCAAGCCGTTGCGTGAGCCGGATGCTCAACCAGGCTTCGCACACGCCGAGCACGCCGGACACCGAACTGCTACCCGAGTTGAGCTTGAGTTCCGAGGTGCTCGCGCTGTCCGCGCCGACGCCGATCCAGACGAACAGCCCCCCGCGTCCGAAGAGCAGCAGGAGCACCGCCATGAAGCCGATTACCGCCAGCATGATCTCCATCCGGCCAAGCTCCGCGACGGCGTTCACGAACGGGAGGATGTGTGGTGGGAATGGGACTTCGCTCTCGTCCAGGGCTTTGCCGAGCACAACCTGGTCGATGGTGATCTTGGCGAGAAAGGGCAGCGTGAGGCCCGGAACGAGGGCAAGCGCCGCGAGAACCATCTTGCCGGCGAACAGCAGTTTCACCTGCTTGAGAAGGACGAGCGCGCGACCGATGAGCCGCAGCGACTGGACATTGCTGATGCGTGTCGAAAGGTCGATCCGGTCGTCGAACCGGTCGGCCGTGCCGAAGGCCGCCATGTCGGCCGTGGCGGCCGCCGACTCGCTCATCGTGCGGCCTCCTCGCTCGGCGCAGCCTCGGTTTCGGCCTCGACAAAGCGTCGATAGCGGCCGCCCGGTATGGCCATCAAGGCGTCGTGGTCGCCCACCTCCTCGATCCGCCCACCCTCGAGGAAGGCGATCTGGTCCGCGTTGCGGATGGTGGACAGTCGGTGGGTGATGAGAAAGACGACCCGGTACCGCCCCCAGTCCGACAGGTTCGCCAACAGTCGCTGTTCGGTCTCGGCATCCAGCGACGCGGTGGGCTCGTCGAGAATCAGGACCGGCGTGTCGCGGACGATGGCCCGGGCGATGGTCAGCCGCTGGCGCTGCCCGGTGGACAGCTTGCCGCCCCGCTCGCCGAGTTCGGTGTCGTAGCCGTGGGCCATTCGACGGATGAATTCACCGGCACAGGCGACACGTGCGGCCGCTTCGATGTCGCGCCGCGACACCCCACGGCTCGCATAACCGATGTTGTCCGCCACGGTTGCCGCGAACAGCACGTTCTGCTGCAACGCAATCGCCATGTTGCCGCGCAGATCGTCGACCCCGATGTCGCGGATGTCGACCCCGTTGATCCGCACGGCGCCCGCGGTCGGATCGTAGAGCCGGAGCAGCAGCGACATGAGCGTTGACTTGCCCGACCCCGTGGCACCGACGAGCGCGGTCACCGTTCCGGCCCGGGCAGTGAGATCCACGCCATCGAGCACCGGCTGATCGGCGTCGTACGCGAAGCGCACGCCTTCGAACTCGACTTCGCGAACTGGATCGGGAACGCGCACTGGATGGGCGGGGTCCGCGACCTCGGGCTTCGCGTCGAGCAGGTGGAAGGCTCGGTCGAGCCCCACCGCCATGTCCTGCATGAGACTCCACTTGTTGACGAGCCCCTGACCCCAGCCGAAGTACTCCTGCGTCCGGCCGCTCGCCTGCTGGAACGCCCCCAGGTTCCAGATGGCGAAACCGACGAGCGTGATCGCGCCGGCGAGCCAGGTCGACTCCTCGTTCACCGTCCAGCCCGCCATCAGGTAGTCGGCGATGAACATGGCCGTAGCGGCCATCGCCAGCACGATCATCCAGAGCAGGATCATCTCCATCCGGACACGCAGGGCGGCGTTCAGGGCATGGTTGGAATCGGTGTCGAAGCGGCGCATCACCGTGGCCTCGGCCTGGTTCGCCTTGACGACGCGGATGGCCGCGAACGATTCCTGGATGCGGGAGGTCAAGTTGCTGTTGGCTTCCCGCGCCAATCGCGCGAAACGCTGTAGCCGCGGTGTATACCAGGCCACCACGCCGCCAATGGGGACGGTCGCCGCGATGCAGATCAACCCCAGCAGCGGATTGAACAGCCACAGGACGAAGCACGCGAAGGCGAGCTTCCAGGCCATGTTGATCGGATCAAGGATCGCGGTATCGATGATCGCCGTGATGGTGCCGCTGTCCTGGTAGACCCGGTAGATCGCATCGCCCGTGCGCGCATGGTTGTGGTAGCGCAGCGACAGGTGCTCCGCGTTTTCCACCATCGTCACCCGCAGGCGCTGGTTGATGCCCTGGATGATCCACGTGTAGTAGTAGTGCAGGATGCAGATCTGCAGCACCACGGTGTTGATGAAGTAGCCGATGGCGACATAGAGAAGGAAGCGGTCGCGCACCACGAGCCGTTGCTCCTCGGTGAGTTCGTCGACCTCCGCGTAGCTCGCCTCGAGCAGCAGGAGCGTCGCCTGGGCGGGCTCCAAGGCGTGGCCAAGCATGATCTTGTTGTTCAGGATGTCGTCCACCAACACCATCGCGAGGCCGACCGACGTGTACGACGTCAGTTGAAGAACGAGCCAGCAGAGGATGTGCAGGAACTGGGGCTTCAGATACGGCCAGGTGCGGAAGAAGACCCGCACAACGCCTGTGAAACCGAACGAGGGAACGGTGGCGCTACGTTCGGACGGGCTTCCCACCGGCACCCCACACATTGTCAACGACCGGTAAGTAGTCTAACGTATGCGGTTGCGCAGACTGCCAACAGAAGGGACCGGCGAGGGAGATACGCCAAGCATTCGACGAGGCAACGGCCGCAACCAAGACCGGGCTAGTCAATACACCGACGTACGCCAGCCGTTGACCCCAAGGGTCGGCGCAGCAAACCCAACGGCAACCCAACGGAGCAACAACTCAAGGGGCCACGATGCTTACGCAAGAGCACTTCACTTCCGCCGCTGTCGGAATTTTCATCTCGCTCGGTCTGACAATGCCTGCAATGGCCCAGGAGTCCTCGGACGACGACAGGGTCCGCGAGATCATCATCGTCACCGCCGAGAAGCGCGAAGAGGACATCCTCAAAGTGCCGGTCACCATGACGGCCTTCAACCAGGACATGATCGAGGAACTCGGTCTAACCGGCGACGAGGATCTTGAGCAACTCGTTCCCGGATTGCAGTTCGCCTACGACTCCGAGGGCAACGGCATCACCATCCGCGGTATCGGCACCCAGAAGGCGGTGCAGTACAACGCCGACCAGGCGGTCGCGTTCTACGTCGACGGGGTCTACACGAACGATGTCTACGGACTGGCACCGAACCT
>JAKZRQ010000303.1:0-5605 GCA_047518105.1 Pseudomonadales bacterium
TGCGCGCATGGGGCCAAAAGACCCGCGAGGGCGCGGCCAGCGCAGTCCGCCATCGGCACGATCATCGACATCGCGGTCAAACTAGTGAAACCCAAGAGCTTTTTGACGCCGACAAGCGGCCTGGTGAGAAATGCGGGCTAGAGCGTCTCGCTGCGCGAGCGCGTCTCGGAAGACGAGCCGTTCAAGAACGCTGCGGACCGGTGTTCGAAATGCAACCTAAATGTCAACATCCGGCGTGCTCAAGGACTCTGGAGAACCAATGCCGGCGCCAACAGTGCGAATGCCGGCGCCGCCGCCAACAGAGCGTCGATGCGGTCGAGGATCCCACCGTGACCGGGCAGGATGGAACCGGAATCCTTGACGCCCCGAGAACGCTTGAACGCGCTCTCGAACAGGTCGCCAACGACGCTCGCGGCGATCAGCACGGCGGTTGCGCCAAGCCAGCCGGGTAGAGACGCGCCAAAATCGTGGGCGAAGAACCACGCGCCGCAAACGCCCCAGGCCAAGGCCGCCAAGGCGCCGCCGGCGACGCCTTCCCAGGTCTTGCCGGGACTGACCTCTGGCGCGAGTTTCCTACGCCCGAATCGGCGGCCGGCGAAATAGGCGGCGATGTCCGCCGCCGCCACTGCGGCCAGTAGCCAGATGAGGACGTAGGCCCCTCGAGACCCCAAGGTCGCTAGCGTGATCAGCGCCAGCCAAGCGCCGGGTACGACGAGAGCTCCCAACGCCACCATGAACACCTTCGAGCGCAGAATCCACATGCTCCGCGGGTAGCTCCAGACGACGGCGAACCCCGCGATCCAGAACACGCAGGCAAGCACGAGGAAGCCGTGCGAGACCGCTGGTGCCTGCCAGGCCTCGCGCGCGAGCCACAGCGCCACGACCAGGGCCGACACCAGCGACGCGTAGGCGATCCAGCCCACTCGCGTGACGATGCCCGAGAGCTTCGCCCACTCCCGGATCGCGACCAAGCCGAGCAGATGGAAGAACGCCGCCAACCAAGGGGGTGGCAGAAGAGTGACTGCGGCAATGACGACCGCCGCCAGAGCCAGCGCCGAAGCGACGCGCAGTTTGAGCACGACGCTAGTCCGGATTTCTCACCGAGGGCCGTCGAAACCGCGCATCGCGCGGCACCCGTAGCGCCGCTGGCGCAAGCCGAAATCGGCAAACGCCCGCGCCAGGTGTTCGTCGTCGAGCTCAGGCCAGTACACATCCGTGAAGTAGAACTCCGTGTAGGCGAAGTCCCACAGCAGGAAATTGCTGATCCGTCGCTCGCCGCCCGTTCGGATGCACAGATCGGGCGGGGGCAGACCGTTGAGCGACAGGAACCCGGCGAAGCGGTGCTCGGTGACCTCCTCCGGGTCGAGTTCGCCGGCGCGAACCGCACGCGCCATCGCCCGGGCCGCTTGGGCAATGTCCCAACGACCACCGAAGTTGACCGCGATGGTCAGATGCAAGCGGTCGTTGGCGCGGGTCGAGTCCTCGGCGCGGTCCATCAAGCCTTGCAAATCGCCGGGGAACCGGCTTCGATCGCCGACGAAACGAAGCCGCACGTTCTTGGCGTTCAACTCGTCGATGTCGTCGTTGAGCACGCCGCGCATGAGATCGAGCAGCAGGCTGACCTCCCGCTTGGGGCGTTGCCAGTTCTCGGTACTGAAGGCGAACAAAGTCAGGAACTCCACGCCGTGATCGGCCGAAGCCTGGGCCACCGCCTTGAGGTTCTTTGCCCCGGCCCGGTGTCCCGCTGCCCCGGGGAGGCGTTTGCTACGCGCCCACCGGTGGTTGCCATCCATGACGATCGCCAGGTGACGCGGGCAGGATCCCGTCGCGAACTCCGGGTCAGTGAGCAGTTTCAAGCTGGGCTCGGGCATGATCGTCCTCGTATGACGTTGCAGCAAACCGTGGCACGGCCATCGGGTTCACTGTACCCGGTCGGGTGATCGGTGTGGCTCGGAGGATGCGTCAATTCTATGCAATGTGCGTCCGTGCAGGGCACGCCCCATGGGCTGCGCGGCACACTAGAAGGTGATCAGGTCCGCTTCCTTTTCGGCCAATGTGGCGTCCACCCGGCGGACATGCGCGTCGGTGAGGTGTTGGACATCCTCCTCGGAACGTCGGCCTTCGTCCTCGGTAGCTTCCTTCTCGCGGACCAGTTCGCGCAGGTCGGCGATGGCATCCCGGCGAATGTTTCGAACGGCAACCCGCGCGTTCTCCGCTTCCTGCCGGGCTTGACGGATCAGGTTGCGGCGATTCTCCTCGGTCAACGGCGGCAGCGGCAGGCGCACCACGTCGCCGGAGCTATTGGGTGTCAAACCGAGAGGGCTCTTCAGGATCGCCTTCTCGATATCGGGCACGAGGCGCTTTTCCCACGGTGCGATCACCAGCGTTCTCGCCTCCTGGACAGTGATGCTGGCGACCTGGTTGAGCGGCGTCGGGTTGCCGTAGTAGTCCACTTCCACGGCGTCGAGGATCGCCGGATTGGCGCGTCCGGTGCGCAGGCGCGAAAACGCCGTGGCCAGCGATGACACCGACTTGTCCATGCGCTCGCCGGCATCTTGCTTGATCTCTTCAATCACGACCGTGTCCCGCCCAGATACGCGTGCCAACCTTGGCACCGTGTACCACCTTCGTCAACGTACCCGGCTCCGACACATCGCAGATGACGACCGGCAGTCCGTGCTCGCGGCACAGCGTGATCGCAGTGAGATCCATAACCCGCAAGCGACGGTCGATCACCTCCATATAGGTGAGTTCGTCGAACCGCACGGCGTCGGCGTCCACCAAGGGGTCCGCGCTGTAGACGCCGTCCACCTTGGTCGCCTTCACGACCAGATCGGCATCCGTCTCGATGCCGCGCAGACAGGCGGCGGTGTCGGTTGTGAACAACGGATTGCCGGTTCCGCCAGCGTGCAGGACGATCCGCCCCGCCGCCAGATGATCGAGGGCTTTGCGCGCCGAATAGCCGTCCGCCACGGTGGCCACGGGATGGGACGACAGCACCACCGCTGGCGCTCCATGCGCCTCCAGCGCATCCCGGAAGGCGAGCGCGTTGATCAGCGTTGCCAGCATGCCCATGTGGTCGCCGGTGATGCGACCGAGTCCCACGGCGGCCAGGTCCGAGTCCTGCGCTCCCCGAAACAGGTTGCCGCCGCCGACCACTAGGGAAGTTTCCACACCTGTGGCCGCTGCGGCAGCCACTTCCGCCGCAGTGCGGGACAACGTCGGTGCGTCGATCCCGAAACCCGTCGCACCGCCCAGGACTTCCCCGGACAGCTTGATGAGAACGCGCCGCCTGTTCATCTACGCAACACCGGGATCAAGTCCTCGGGGTGCCGAAACCGGTCGTCGGGCAAGGCGGGTCCCCTATTACCAAGAGCCCCAACGGCCCCAAGAGCCCCAAGGGAGTCGCACCGCCGACATCATCTGGAGCTGTCGAGGCCTTCGCCCACCTCGAAGCGCTCGAATCCCGCGCAGGTCGCATTGAAAGACTTGAGCAGCTTGCCCACGGTGGTGGAGGTGTCCTTGACGAAAGGCTGCTCGGTGAGGCTCGACTCGGCGAGGAATTTACGTACCCGTCCGTCGACCATGCGCTCGACGATCTGCGGCGGTTTGCCGCTCTCGGCCGCTTGCAGAACTAGAATCTCACGCTCCTTCGCGACCGCCTCTTCCGGCATGTCCTCCGGCGAGACGACCACGGGCCGCATCGCGGTCACATGCATCGCGATGTCGCGCGCAAGGGCCGCGCAGTCGTTTGCATCGTTGCCGCCGCTGAGGGCGACCAACGCCGCCTTCTTGCGATCCTGGTGAAGATAGCCGGCGACAACACCGTCCGATACCGCCAAGGTTCTCGCCCGGCGAACACTGACGTTTTCGCCAATCTCCTGAACCAAGGTACGGCGCTCGTCCTCCAGCGATTCCGCCAGGCCGTCGGAACCGTTGGCCAGCGCCTCGGCGACGGCGTGCTCGACGAACTCGCCGAACTGGGCGCTCCGGGCCGCAAAGTCGGTTTCCACGTTGATCTCGACGACCACCCCCTTGTCATTGTCCAAGGCGAGGCCCAGCAATCCTTCCGACGCCGTTCGGTCGGCTTTCTTCTCCGCCTTGGCACCGCTTTGGCGACGCACGATGTCCACCGCACGGCCCATGTCCCATTCGGCTTCAACCAGGGCCTTCTTGCAGTCGCCGAAGCCGACCCCCGTGCGTTCGCGCAGTTCCTTGATCAAGGCGGTGTTCATGATTCCGCCGGTGCCTTCTTCGCGACCTCCGCGACCTTCGCGCCCTCCGCGCCTTCCGCGACTTCCGCGACTTCCGCCACTTCGCCGGCCTCCGCCACTTCGGCGGCCTCCGCCACTTCGCCGGCCTCCGCCACTTCGGCGGCCTCCGCTACTTCGCCGGCCTCCGCCACTTCGCCGGCCTCGGCCACTTTGACGACCTCGGCCACTTTGGCGGTCTCCGCTGTTTCCACTTCTTCGGCAACTTCGACGAACTCCTCGATGCCGACCTCGCCCGCGCCCCGGTTTTGGCCCTCGACGATTGCATCGGCCACCGCCGTGACGAACAAGCGCACCGCGCGGATGGCGTCGTCGTTGCCGGGGATGACGAAGTCGACGCCGTCCGGATCGCTGTTGGTATCGACCACGCCGATTACCGGGATGCCGAGCTTGTTTGCTTCGGTGACGGCGATACGTTCGTGGTTGACGTCGACCACGAAGAGCGCGTCCGGCAGACCGCCCATCTCCTTGATCCCGCCAAGGCTGCGCGTGAGCTTGTCCATCAGGCGGCGCTTCTGCAGCGCCTCCCGCTTGGTCAGCATCTCGAGCTTGCCAGCCTCGGAGTCCGCCTCCAGATCCGTCAAGCGGCGGATGGACTGCCGGATGGTCTTGTAGTTGGTCAACGTGCCACCCAGCCAACGTCGGTCGATGTACGGCATCCCCACGCGGCTGGCCTGCTCGCGAATGACCTTGGATGCCGCTCGCTTGGTGCCCACGAAAAGGATCTTGTTGCGCCGCGCGCCCAGCCGGCGCACCTCCGCGAGCGCCGCTTCCAGCGCCGGAACCGTGGCTTCCAGGTTGATGATGTGAATCTTGTTTCGCGAACCGAAGATGTGCGCCGACATCTTCGGGTTCCAGAAGCGCGTTTGGTGGCCGAAGTGCACGCCTGCGGCCAGCATGTCGCGCATGCCGATCATTGCCATTCCTTGTCTCCGGGTTGGTTGCATCCACCGCGCCAAGCCATTGAATCCGTCGCCTCGAAGGCGACCACCCGCAACGACAACACCGACGCGACGTCTAATTGGCCACCGAGCCCCGCCCGGCGGCGGGCGGCTTTATACCACACTCGCGTCAGACGCGCTGCCCCGGGGACCATCCCCACGGTCGGAACTGCAACGCCCACCGCAATCATCGCGGCCGCTTCATCGCCATCGCTTACGAGAAATACGGTCTAGGCGCGCCGCATGTGGCGGCGGCGCGCCCTGACGGGCGCGATCGAGAATGCTTGCGCATTCTCCCGGCCTCGTTCGAAATGCAACCCAAGTGTCAACATTCGGCGCGCTCAAGAAATCTAGGCGCGCGGCACATTCGGCGCGCTCAAGGAATCTAGTCAA
>JAKZRQ010000304.1:0-26790 GCA_047518105.1 Pseudomonadales bacterium
GCTTCCTTGTCCCGACCGCCCCGTCGGTCATGGTATGTTGCGGCGTTTCCCGAGGACTTCCCATGGCCAAAGACATCAAGTCCGCCGTACGCGAAGTCTGCCTGTGCCTTCCCGAGGTCGAAGAACGGTCGGGCCACGGCATGCCGGACTTCCGGGTGCGCGGCAAGACCTTCGCGATGATGGCCGTCAACCACCACGGCGATGGTCGCATCGCGTTGTGGGTCCACGCGCCGGCGGGCGCACAGCATCTGCACGTGGAGGGCGAGCCGGACCACTACTTCGTGCCGCCCTACGTCGGTCCGCGCGGATGGCTCGGCATGCATCTCGACCGGGGAAACGATTGGTTCGCCATCGCGTCGCGCGTTCGGGAAGCCTACGCAAACGTCGCGCCAAGAGAACTCCTCGGCGACTTGGGCGAGCCCATCGACATCGAGCCACCCACCGAGACCGTGGATCCGGAGGAGTTCGACCCCCTGACGGCCGCGCATGCCCAGGAGAAGCTCGCCCGGATTCGCACACTCGTTGCGGCGTTGCCCGAAACCTCCGAAGGCACCCAGTTCGGGACGCCGGCGTTCAAGGCCGGCAAGAAGACCTTTCTCACGGTGTATCGCCGCCGGGGAAGGATGCGGTTGGAGATGTGGGTCGGGCCCGAGCTCCAAGCGACGCTCACCGACGATCCCCGATTCACCATCCCGGCCTACATCGGCCACCGCGGCTGGATCGATCTCGACCTGGAGGATCGCGTCGACTGGGACGAGGTTCGGGAGCTGGCGCTAGGGAGCTACCGGCATTTCGCGCTGAAGCGAATGCTGAAGGCGCTCATGGACTGACAACAAGAACGGCGAGCCCAGGGGAGCTCGCCGGTCGAGGTGCCGTTAGGCGCCCGCAGGCAGCGAGACGCACTAGATTCCTTGAGGACGCCGAATGTTGACACTTGAGTTGCATTTCGAACGCGGCCGGGAGAATGCGCGCCCACAGGGCGCGCATTCTCGATCGCGCCGTACATGCGGCGCGCCCCGTGTTGCGATTCTGAATCGACGGGCCCCGAATCCGGCTTGTCGACGAGCGGCAAAGGGACGCCGTCGCGCTCCATCTGGCACCCATCGCGTTGTGCGCCGCCGCGCGCGCTTCGGGGCAAACGGTCGTTGCCGCTGCCTTCCTTGCCAAGTAGAGTCGGTTCCATCACCCGTCTAGCGGCAAGACGAATGACATACAAACTGAACGTCAATGGGCGTGCCGTCGAAGTCGACGCGACGCCCGACACCCCGCTCCTTTGGGTGCTGCGCGATCATCTCGGGCTGACCGGCAGCAAGTACGGCTGCGGCGGCGGCTACTGCGGGGCCTGCACCGTCCACATCGACGGGACCGCTTTGCGATCCTGCCAACTGCCGCTGTCCACACTCGGGGGCAAGTCGATCAGCACCATCGAGTCCTTGGTGGAGCGGCACCCGCTGCGGATGCCGGACGCGCCCGCGACGACGGTGGAACTGGTGGCCGCCCACGGCCGGTTGCCGGCCGGGGTCGGCGAACCGGGCGTCCCGCCCGTGGCGCCGGCGTTGTCCAATGCCTTGTTCGCCGCGACCGGCAAGCGCTACCGCAGCTTGCCCATCGCCGCTTGAGCAAGGCCATTCGACGAGACGAACGGAGTTCCACTGCTGCCATGTGGCGGATATGGACGCATCGAACGAAGGCGAGCTGGCTCGTCGCGGCGCTAGCGCTTGCCGGCTGCGGGGAACCTGCGCCGCGCTTCGATGCTCCGCTCGCTTCGGGCGTGTTGACGCTGCCAATGCCCGACACCCAGCGATTCGACGCGCGGTTGTCCTCCGAGGGCTTGCTGGCGGCGTTCCAGGGGGGCGGTGGCATGATCTCGGTGGACGGTTTGGGCGAAGCCAACAGTCTGCTCGTCGCGCACGTGCCGCACGCGGCCTTCGAGCCGTTCATCCTCGGCGTGGAGACCCCGGCGTTGGACGCGCTGGTCGCGGGCGGCTACACCCTCGTGGTCGGCAGCGGCTTCGTTTCGGTATTCGACCCCGTGGCACCCTTGGGATTGCTGCAACTGAACGGCGAAGTCCGTAGCGCCCTCACCCCGCACGGCTACACCCGCATTCTCGGCGTTCGCGCTGGCACGCTTCGCGTCATTGGACGCCGCGACTATCATCCAGGACTGTTCGAGTCGGCGATCCAGGTCGGCCCGGGCGTTGTGGAAGCCGGGCGACTCGACATCCTGCCACGGGAACGCGAACTGCCGCCCTTCATCCGCGCCTTCGTCGCCACCTGCGAGGATCGCTGGCTCGTGGGGGTCGCGCAAACGCCCATGCACCTCTACGACGTCGGCAAGACGGTGCTGGAGACTCTCGATGCCAGGGAGTTGGCCTGCGACGAGCTGGTCAACCTGTCCGGAGACCGGGAGGCGCTGTTGGCGATGATGAGCGACGACCGGCAGAGCATCGCCTACTTCGGCAATCCAACGCTGCCGAAAGCGTCGGTCGTCGCATTCAAGGAACGAACCATGTCCAACCCGGCCACGCCCGGAACAGGGATCGGCAACTGATGGCGAAATCGACGCGAGGAGCGAATTGACCATGGACATCGGCGTCTGCGTCGCCTCCCACATCAAGGACATCGACTACGTGGTGCGGGCCGAAGAGCTCGGCTACTCCCACGCCTGGCTGGCCGACAGCCAGATGCTGTGGTCGGACTGCTATGCCGCCCTGGCCGTCGCAGCCACGCGCACCAGCCGCATTCGGCTAGCCCGCATTTTCTCACCATGGGCCGTGATGATCGCGGAGGATTTTGGCCCCGTGTACACACGGGCACGTGCGCGTGCTCGCGACCGAAAGCATAGCGGGGACTACGGTTGAGGGAGCACGTGCGCGCACGGGCCCGTGTGTACACGGGGCCAAAAGACCCGCGAGGGCGCGGCCAGCGCAGTCCGCATCGTCACGATCATCGACATCGCGGTCAAACTAGTGAAACCCAAGAGCTTTTTGACGCCGACAAGCGGCTTGGTGAGAAATGCGGGCTAGGCACCGGTGTCGCCATCACCGGCACGCGGCCGGCGCCCAACAACGCTTCGGGCATTGCCACGGTCAACGCCCTGGCGCCGGGCCGGACCTTCTTCGGTGTCGGCGCCGGCAACACCGCCATGCGGGTGATGGGCCTGCCGCCGCAGCGGATCGCCGAGTTCGACCGGTATCTTGCGACGGTGGGGCCGCTCCTGCGCGGGGAGGAAGCGGTCCTGCACCACGGTGGCAAGAGTCGACCCATCCGACACATCATGCCCGAGCAGGGCTTCGTCAACTTCGACGACCCGATTCCGATGTACGTCTCCGGATTCGGGCCGAAGTCCCTGGGCGTCGCCGGCAAATACGGCGACGGCGCGGTGCTCGCGCTGCCCGCCAACCCTGCGGCGATGGCCAATATCTGGCGCATGATCGAAGCTGGTGCGACCCAGGCTGGCCGTCGGATCGACCGCGACGCCTACTACACCACGGCACTCACGACCATGGTCGTGCTCGACCCCGGCGAAGCCGTGGACTCGCCGCGGGTGAAGTCCGAGTGCGGCGCCATGGCGATGTCGGCCGTGCACTTCGCCTACGATCAGTTCCGCAACTTCTCTCGGCGCCCCTCCGGCTACCTGCTCGGCATCTGGGACGACTACCGGGCGCTCATCGAGTCCTACCCGGCCGAACGCCGTCACCAGCGCATCCACGGAGGCCACAACTGCTGGGTACTGCCGGAGGAAGAGCGGTTCCTCACCCCGGAGATCCTGAGCGCCACCTCCATGATCGGCGAGCGCGATGATCTGATCGAGCGGCTGCTCGCCCTTGCCGGCACCGGCCTCGACCAGGTGATGATCCTGCCGAACTTCGACACCCGTTTCGATGTGTTGGAACGGGTGGCGAGGGACATCGTTGCCAACATCTGAATCTCTTTGGAGAACAACATGCTGACTGGAAGTTGCCTGTGCGGCGACATCGCCTTCGAGATCGACGGCCCCGTCGACCACATCGTCCACTGCCACTGCTCCATGTGCCGCAAGTTCCACGGTGGGCCCTTCGCTACCTTCGGCGTCACTGCGCCAAGCAACTTCCGCTGGCGGCAAGGCTCCGACAAGGTTGTGTGCTACCGATCCTCGGGCAAGGGCTGGCGCAACTTCTGTCCTCGCTGCGGCTCGGCAGTTCCCGTATCTCCCGAGGGCGGGCCGTTCGCGCTGGTGCCGCTCGGCAACGTCGCCGAGGATCCCGGAACACGTCCGAACCTGCACTTCTTCGTCGGCTCGAAGGCCCCTTGGCACGACATTCCCGACGACCTGCCTCGGCACGACGCCTGGCCGCCGGGATTCGGTCCCGACGCCGTTGCCGTGGACAGACCCGCGCGTACTGCGCGGACACCGGGCGCAACAGGCGGCAGTTGCCTGTGCGGTGCCGTCGCCTTCGAGTTCGACGGCGAGCCGGATCGCATGGTCAATTGCCACTGCTCGCGCTGCCGGCGTGCGATGGGCGCCGCCTATGCCACGATGACGATGGTTCCCCTGGAAGCCTTCCGGTGGCTCGCCGACGAACAGGACGTCATCGACTACAAGATGCCGGAGGCCAAGGTGAAAGGCACCGCATTCTGCCGAACCTGCGGTTCCCAGGTACCCCGCCGGCGCGGCGAGCACCAAATGCAGATCCCCTCCGGATGCCTGGACGACGATCCGGGAACACGACCGGCGGCGAACATCTTCACGGAATCGAAGGCGGCCTGGTCGGTGGTCGACGACCGTTTGCCGGGGTTTCCCGACGCGCCGCCGGGTTGACGGGCGGTCCCGTTGGCTTCCTCTTGGCTACCGTGCCGGCCACCGCCAGGGCGGCAGTTCCAGGGGCCCGAAGCCGAGGACCGACGTTTCGCCCAGGGCCTTGTCAAGCTCAAGGTGATTGCAGTCGTCCACCCGGGTCAGGGCCTCGACAAGGGTTGCCGCGTGTGATGTAACCCAGAGCTGGGTGTTCTCCGCGCAGCGCTTCATGAGCCGGCCGAGTGCCGGGAGCAAGTCCGGATGCAGGCTGGTTTCGGGTTCGTTGAGCACCATCAACTCCGGCGGCCGGGGGGTGAGCAGGGCCGCGATCCAGAGCAGGTAGCGCAACGTGCCGTCCGAGAGCTCGGCTTGGGAGAGAGGCCGCAACAAGCCGTGTTGGCGGAATTCCAAGCTGAACCGCCCGCCGGTCTCCACCACGTCGACCGTTGCGCCGGGGAAGGCGTCGGCAACCGCGTCTTCCAAGGCATCCCCATCGCCGATCTCCCGGATGGTTTGCCAAGCCGCCGCCAGATCCCGGCCGTCGTTGCCAAGTACCGGCGTTCGCGTGCCGATCTGCGGGAGGCGCGCCGGCGACGACGCATCGGTGCGGAAGTGGTCGTAGAACCGCCAGGACCGGATCCGCTCGCGCAGCATCAGCACTTCCGGCGCGCGCTCCGGGTCGGCCAGGCGCGACAGCATGCTGTCGAACGTCGGCAAGTGCTTCTCGACCACCTGCCACTGCCCCTGGTCGTCCCGCGCGCGCACCAGGGGTCCCCGTCGATCGACCATCGCCCGGCGGTCGTGCCACGAGCCGCCATGCCAGATGACCTCGCGCTTGATCTCGGGATCCTTGCCGAACATGGTGGACGACAGCTCGGGTAGGCCATAGTCGATGGCATAGCTGAAGTCGTCGCCGGCGAAGCCGAAGCGCAGGTGCACCCGCCGTTTGCGCGGTCCGCCCTGGACGGCGTACTCGCCGCTCCGCACGGCTTTCGAGAACTGTTCGGGTCCGGCCCAGAGCACCGACTCGATCCCGCCTTCCGCGGCAAGCGACTCCACTGCCGTGCCGAAGGCGGTCTCGGACAGGAGCCTCAAGCCCCGGTAGAGGTTCGATTTGCCGCTACCGTTGGGACCCGTGACCACGTTCAGCGGCCCGAGCGGCAGCACGAGGTTGCGCAGCGACCGGTAGTTGGCGACGGCTAGCGTGTGCAGCACGACCGGGTCTTCACTCGTCCACTAGCCACTAGATTCCTGCAATGCAACACCACGGACGGCACCCGCGTCGGGCCAATCCCGGGGTGATGGACATGGTGGCTCCGGTCTCGTGTCGTAGCTGTATTGAAGGCTCAGTCTAACTTGGCGACCGTAGGACAGGTAGCAGCCATCTCCTTTGCGGCCGCGGTACGGCAGGGGCGATCACACAACACGACAGGGTCGCAACCGCCGTCTTGCTCGCTTCAGGCACCGCGCCCAGCCACCTGGCCGGCGTGGACGATGACCCGCCGGCTGAACGCAAGTGGCTCTTCCCGAGGTCAGAAAAACGACTCCAACACCGGCGCGAAGCGCTCGCCCATGCGCTGGTAGCCCGCTGGATTCGGGTGCAGATCGTCGGGCAGGTCGTGCCTGTCGTCCGTGCCGAAGAGCGAAAGGCCGTCCACGTAGTGCAAGCGCGAGTCGCCTGCGGCGCGGCGGCTCTCGACCACGGTGCCGATGATCTCGCGGATGCGTTCCAGGGACAGGCATCCGGCGCGGAACTGCTCGAAACCGTCGATGGTGACGAACTTGCCTCGCCCGTCGGGCACCGTCGGTCCCGGTCGCGTCTCCGCGCTCGGGCAGTAGATCGGCGAGATGACCACAATGGGCAGGTCGGGCTTGCGTTCCCGGATCGTGTCCAGGAAACCATGTAGTGCGGGAGTGAACACCCGCTCCCGCATGGAGTCCATATTGACGATGTTGATGCCTGTCTTGATGCTCAGGACATCCACATCGTCGAGATCGCGGATGGTTCTCGCGACGAACTGGTCAAGGTGGCATTGTCCCCCGAAGCCGAGGTTTCGCAGCGCAACGCCGGCAAGTCGAGCGGCTACCGCCGGCCATGTCTTCGCTGGCTCTTCCGCTTCCATGCAATGGCTGATGGAACTCCCGTAGTGGACCCATCGCGGCCGGGTCTCGACGGGCGCGGCTTCGACGATCGCGCCGTCGCTGACAACCAGGTCACGCAGCTCGACGAAGGCGTTGTGGGGGAGCCAGACTTCGCAGGTCCTCCTGCCCGGCGCCAAGTGGTCGAACAGCAACGTGTCCGCCTCGCCGCGCACGAGTTCGAAATCGTCCCGGGCTTGCGGATCCATCACGAGCGCATTGCCGAGGGTGGAGTCCGCCCGTAGCAACCGACCGTGCGTCTCCAGATTGAAGACGACCGGTCTGCGCTCACGCGGCGGCATCACCATGTTGGTGGCCAGGAACCCGATGCCAACGCACGTCGCGTCGGTGGCGAACCGCAGCCGGACGCCCGAAGGCATGCGCACCATCACGTCCATGAATTGCGGTAGCTGCGGCCGCGTCCAGTCCGGTAGCCGACGGGGGCTCAAGCCGTCGCCGCGGTCATCGAACCCTAAGGCACCCTCGACGGCGACCGACTCGTTGACCAGATCCTTGATTGCGATGTTGTGCATGGGCTTTCCTTCGTGACTGATGAGCGATCCGGGGGCGCCCATATTAGCTCCACTTTTCTTCCAGCAACTTCCACCACCTGTCCACCCGCCGTCCACGATTGACGACTATGATTTGCGAACGGCCTGTGGAGAAATCAAATCCCTCGACTATCCCCTCTCCCTCCACAGGCCGTATCATCTCAATCCCCTTCCCAGCCCAATGGCGGTCCCCCGATCAATGATCGGGGGACTGCCTCGGGCGACCAACGGCTCCATCGCTCTCCCGGCTTCGTCTCCAATTCGCTATCCTTGGGCGAGTTCCTCCGGATTGAGAAGGCCCTATGAAATACCTGCACACGATGGTTCGCGTCGCCGACCTCGACGCAACGCTCGACTTCTACTGCGACAAGCTCGGCCTGCGCGAACTGCGACGCATCGACAACGAAGCCGCGCGTTTCACGCTGGTGTTCCTCGCGGCACCCGGGGACGATGATGCGCAAGTCGAACTCACCCACAATTGGGATCCGGAAACCCTCGGCGGCGGCCGCAACTTCGGCCACTTGGCCTACCGGGTGAGCGACATCTACGACCTATGCCAGCGTCTGATGGACGGCGGTGTGACCATCAACCGACCGCCCAGGGACGGTCACATGGCCTTCGTGCGTTCCCCAGACAACGTGTCCATCGAACTCTTGCAGACCGGAGCGCCGTTGCCACGGCAAGAACCTTGGGCTTCCATGCCCAACACCGGCGAATGGTGAGGTCCGAGGCCCGCTCTGAACCGCATCCGACGACCGTCGTGTGGCGGCACGGACGCCGGCTGTGCTACGTTCGGTAACACGTCGTCTTCGAGGCGCCCGCATGCGGAAGACGCACCTCGCTGCTCTTGGAATCGCGATAGGGACGGTCCTCTGGCTCGCATCGGGCTACCTCGGCGGCGCGGATGCCATCGCGGAACATCCGACAATCAAGGAAGTCAACGCCCTCACCGGCGCAGGCGTCGACAAACGGGAACCCACCGCCGTTCGCGGCCGGGTCATCCACGCCTCGCGCCTGCCCGTACGGGTCAAGATTCGGGGCCATACCCAAGACAAGCGCGCCGTCGAAGTTCGGGCCGAAACCGCAGGCCACGTGGTGGAGCGTCCAGTGGAACGCGGCACCCGCGTCGCGACCGGCGACGTGCTATGCCGCCTCGCCATTGAGGACCGCCAAGCGCGCGTAGACCAAGCGAGGGAAGCCGTAAACCAGACGCGAATCGAACACGAGGGCAGCCTGCGCCTGAAGGACGGCGGCTTCCAGTCGGAGACCGCCATCGCCCAGGCGAAGGCGCGTCTGGCCGCTGCGCAAGCGCAACTCGAGACCGCGATCCTCGATATGGATCGCACCCTCCTCCTGGCACCGTTCGACGGCGTGGTCGAGCAAACCCTGCTCGATGTGGGCGACTACGTCCAGCCGGCGACGCCTTGCGCGCTCGTTGTCGATCTCGACCCCATGCTGCTCGTCGGGCAGGTCTCCGAACGGGATGTCGGCCGCTTGACGATCGGCACAACCGCCACCGGGACGCTGGCGACCGGCAAGACGGCAACCGGACCGATCAGCTTCATCGGGCACCAAGCGGACGCCGCGACCCGAACCTACCGAGTCGAGGTGACCGTAGCCAATCCCGACCACCGGCTGTTGAGCGGCGCCACCGCGAACATCGACATCATCGTGGGGGAGGTGGACGCGCACCAGATCAGTCCGGCGGTGCTCGCGCTTGACGACGAAGGCCGCCTCGGCGTGCGGACCGTCAACGGCGACAACCGGGTGCGGTTCCAGTTCGTGGAGATCGTCGCCGATGGTGGCAACGGCGTTTGGGTGACGGGGTTGCCGAGTGTTGTGACGCTGATCACCGTGGGCCATCAACTGGTGGTCGATGGGGACCGCGTCCGGGTTCAGTTCGAATCCGGCGAAGTTGCCAACATGCCGGGAAGCGAACACGCCGGGTCGAGCGACCACCCCGAGGAGACACAAAGCGCGCCCGCCATGGAGCGCTCTTGAAGAACCTCCTCATCGACGCGGCGGTCGACCGACCCCACGCGACCCTTTCGGTGATGGCGATATTCGTACTCGCCGGAGTCGTTGCCCGCATCGCCATCCCAATCGAATCCGAGCCCAACATCGAAGTGCCGTTCTTCATCGTCTCGGTGGCGCACGAGGGCATTTCGCCGGAGGACGCCGATCGCTTGCTGGTGAAGCCGCTGGAGGCCGAACTGCGGGTTGTCGAGGGCTTGGACGAGGTTCGTGCCATCGCCTACGAGGGGGCGGCGCGGTTGATGGTGGAATTCGACGCCAGCCACGATCTCGACGAGGCGCTCGCGGATGTGCGGGAAGCCGTTGATCGGGCCAAGCCGGAGATTCCCGCCACGGCCGAGGAGCCCGTCGTTCTCGAGCAGACGGCCAGCGACTTTCCGATCATCCAGGTGAGCCTTGTGGGCGGCCGCGAAAGCGGTGTGCCGGAACGTGTGGTGTTCACGCTCGCCCAGCAGTTGCGCGACGCGATCGAGGCGCTGCCTACCGTGTTGGCGGCCCAATTGCAGGGACACCGGGAGGAGTTGCTGGAAATCGTGATCGACCCGGCCGCGCTGGAGTCCTACCAGGTCTCCACCGAAGAGCTCATCGATACCGTGGTCCGGAACAATCGCCTGATCGCGGCCGGTTCCCTCGACACCGGTGCCGGACGAGTGGCGGTCAAGGTGCCGGGCGTCATCAAGACCGCCGCCGACATCTTCGACTTGCCGGTGAAGGCCGACGCCGAGTCGGTGGTCACCCTCGCCGACGTGGCGTCCATACGACGGACCTTCAAGGACCGCCAACGGTACGCCCGCATCAACGGTCGGCAAGCGATCTCGCTCAATGTGTTCAAGCGGCAGAACGCGAATCTCGTGGACACCGTCGAAGACGTCAGGCGCGTGGCCGAGGCGTACCGTCCGAAGCTGCCCGGCGACCTCGCGCTCCTCTACACCCAGGACCAGGCCCCCTTTGCGCGCTCCCAGGTGACCGAACTCCAGGGCAACATCGTGACCACGCTGGTATTGGTGATGGTGCTGGTGGTTGCCGCCATCGGCATGCGCAGCGGCGTGATCGTGGGGGCCGCCATTCCGGTGTCGTTCCTGTTCGCGCTCATCTTCCTGTGGGTGTTCGGCTACACGTTCAACTTCATGGTGATGTTCGGGATGCTGCTCGCACTTGGCATGCTGATCGACGGGGCCATCGTCGTCGCCGAATACGCGGATCGAAAAATGGCCGAGGGCTATCCGCCCCGCGATGCCTATGCCGCCGCCGCAAAGAGAATGTTCTGGCCGGTCACGGTATCGGTCGGGACGACGCTCGCGGCCTTCCTGCCGCTGGTGTTCTGGCCCGGCGTCTCCGGCAAGTTCATGAGCTACCTGCCGGTGACGGTCTTCCTGGTGCTCACCGGATCGCTCATCTATGCGCTGTTATTCGGTCCGACCATCGGTGCGCTGGCGGGTCGAGCGCGGGTTCGAGACGAGCGCACGCGGCGCACGCTGTCCCAGATCGAGGAAGGCGACCCCCGCCAACTGGCCGGCTTCACGGGGGCGTACGCGCGGTTGCTCGACATCACCTGCCGCCACGCAGGCGTGACGCTGCTGGTGATTGCCGCGGTTCTCGGCGGCGTGTACTTCTCCTACAGCCAGTTTGGCCGCGGCATGATCTTCTTCTCCGACGGAGACCCCGTGCGTGCGCGTGTCGCGGTTCGGGCGCGGGGAAACCTGTCTGCGGCGGAGGCCTATGCCCTCGTACGGGAGGTGGAGGCGAGAATCGTCGGTATTCCAGGCATCAAGAGCGTCGCGCTGCAGACTCAGGTCGTCGGCGGGGGCGGCAGCGGCAGCGCGAGTCTAGCCGACGCCAACGACACCGTGGGAAGAATGTATGTCGAGATGCATGAGCAGAACGAACGTACGATGAGCGGATCGGCAATTCTCGAACGCGCTCGCGAGGCAACTGCCGCACTGGCCGGGATCACGGTGGAAGTGCGCGAGGCAGAACGCGGCCCTCCAGTGGGCAAACCCATACAGATCCAGTTCTCCGCGTTGGAGAAGACTCGCCTCGACCCGGTCGTCGCCGCCATGCGCGAGTACATGGACACCGGCATGGACGGCCTGCGCGATATCGACGACACCCGTTCGCTGCCCGGCATCGAGTGGGAGCTGAGTGTCGATCGCGCCCAGGCCGCGTTCTACAACGCCGACGTTTCACTCGTGGGCATCGCCGTGCAACTGGTCACGAACGGCGTCAAGGTCGGCGAATACCGTCCGAGCACGGCTGACGACGTGGTGGACATCCGGGTCCGTTTCCCGTCGAACGCCCGCGGTGTGGGAGCACTCGACGACCTCAAGATCACCACGCCAAAGGGTCAGGTGCCGATATCCAACTTCGTCCGGCGCACCGCGGTGCCTAATGTCGAGGCCATCGAGCGGATCGATGGCCGGGTCGTGGAGTTCATTCGCGCGGATCTGGTCCCCGGTGCGCTCGCCTCGGACAAGGTCGCCGAACTGCAGGCGTGGCTCGACGAGGCGGCCTTGGACCCCGGCGTGGAGATTGCCTTCCGGGGTGCCAACGAGGAGCAGGCCAACTCCATCGACTTCGTCGTCGTGGCCATGCTGCTAGCGCTGTTGCTGATGTTCGTGTTGCTGGTGATCCAATTCAACAACACCTACCAGAGCCTGCTCATTCTCGGCGCGGTGGTCATGTCCACCGCCGGCGTGCTCCTCGGGCTGCTCATCACCGACAGTCCGTTCAGTGCGATCCTGACCGGCGTGGGCGTGGTCGCGTTGGCGGGCATCGTGGTCAACAACAACATCGTGCTCATCGACACGTTCAACCACATTCGCCGCCAGCACCCGGAGTTGGATCACGTGGCCGTCATCGTGCGCACGGGAGCGCAACGCCTGCGGCCGGTGTTGTTGACTACGGTGACCACCGTGCTGGGCCTGCTACCGCTGGCCAGTCACCTCTCCATCGACTTCATCAACCGTTCCATCGTCTATGGCGGCCTGCTGTCCGGTTTTTGGGTGCCGCTGGCCCAGGCCATCGTTTCCGGCCTGACGTTCGCCACCGTGTTGACCCTGGTGGCGACGCCAGCCCTGCTGGCGATGCCCTACCAGCCGGCCGCGCAACGCGTGGCGCAGGCTCTCCGAACCCTCGCCGGCGCCCTCAAACCCGCCCTTTTCGGATGGCGCACCATCACCAGACTCCCTCGACTGCGGACCGCCAAACGGCAAGTCGCCGCCGGCCTGTAGCACCCTGCGGACTTGGCGCGGCGCACACCGCCCCGAGTCCGGTGCGCTGCGAGGCGCAAACGCCGGTCAAGAGAAAAAAGAGCCCCGGCGATAGAGGGGGGTTTGGGGGAAGGGAGTTATCGCCGGGGCGTTTCTAAACCCAACTATGGGAAAAATTCCGTTTCCGTAGTCTATGACCGGCGTACCGCCGAGAAAGTTCCCGCACCAAGTCGATCATCCGCCCCAATCGCCCGCAGCTTCCAAACGCCCCCGACCATCGCTATGGTAGCCGCTCCTTTCGCAGTGGTTTGCGCGATGACAGTTTCGCTCGGCGTTCATATTGGTCAACAGAATCTGGACATGGCGGAGATGCGCGCGCTCTGGCGGCGTTTGGAGGATGCCGGCGTAGACTGGATTTCCGTTTGGGACCACTTCTACGAAACGCCCTTCCAGGGTGGCACGCAACCGCACTTCGAGGCGTTGACAACCCTCGGGGCGCTCGCTGCGGAGACCGAACGGGTGCGTATCGGCTGCCTGGTGTTCTACGTCGGCTACCGCAACCCGGCGCTCTTGGCCAAGGCGGCGACGACGCTCGACCATCTCTCGGGAGGCAGGTTCGAGCTGGGGATCGGTGCGGGTTGGCACATCTGGGAAGCCTTGGCCTACGGTTATCCCTTCCCCGACATCGGCACGCGGCTCGACATGCTCGACGAAGCGGCGCAAGTGCTGCGCCAAATGCTCGACCAGGAACGCACCACGTTCTCCGGCAAGCACTTTCAAGTGGACGACGCAACCTGCCTGCCGCGGCCTGTCCAGTCTCGTCTGCCGTTGTGGGTAGGGGGTCGTGGCGAGCGCCGCACCCTCGACATCGCCGCCCGCCACGCCGATGGCTGGAACGCCGCCTACACCAGCGCGTCGGAGTTTGCCCGGTTGAACGGCGTCCTCGACCACTGGTGCGAGGAGGAGCAGCGGGATCCTGCGGCCATCGCTCGCGGGGTGAACGTTGCCTTCGGGATGGCGATGGACGACGCAGGCGTGGCCCGGGAGCGGACGATCATGGCGCGGGATTGGGGCGGACAGACCGAACGCGTGGCAGCCGGATCGCTCCTGTGCACGCCCAACGAAGCCTTGGACCGGGTCATGGCCTATGTGGAAAGCGGTGCCGACGCCGTCAATATCGCCTTGCGGGCACCTTGGAACGAAGACGCCCTGAACGCCTACCTCGGCGAGGTGATGCCCGCCGTACGGCGGTCTGTTTGACGGATTCGCGCGGGCCGCGAACGTTGGGTCCGAGTGGGGCCGCCCGGTTCAGCTCTTGAACATAGCGAGAAGGGGTTTTCGAACCTCGAGTTCGCGTCGACCGCGTTCGCACTCCTTGCCGGCCTTCATTCGACAACTGTATTCGGACAGTACGGGGATCATGGTGAAGCCGGCCAGCAACAGCCCGGCAGCGTCGCTGGTGCCGGCGCCCCACTGCCAGTACCAGCTCGGTTGCAGGTCCGGTACAAGGACGAAGAACTGTCCGAAGTAGCAGAACAGCGCACCGGCCGCGAGGAATGCAAGCACGCGCACAGCCCAACTGCTCAAGTAGTGTTTCAACGCGATGGCGGCAAGCACCGCCCCAAAGATGAACATCGCCGCACCGGACGGATTGTCCAAGCGGGCAAGTGCCAGCGCCAGAAGCGCAACGGCAATCATCGCGTTGACATACTGCATAGTCCGGCAGGCACCTCCAGCCACCTTCGGCCTTGCTCTCCCGATAGTCGGTGAATTGGCCACGGGTTTCAACACCTTTGTTACGTCATAATGTGCAATTCGTTACCGATGGTGACGATTGAGGCTGGCGATGGCGCGAATCCGTCGCGATTCGAGACACGTTCGCCGAATGTTGCCTGCGTTCGCGCGCCTCCTCGAACGACGGTCGCGGGATGTCGGTACGTTTCCGACTTCCAACACGCTAACATCCCGAAGATACCGGCTGTTTCTTGAGGAGACGCGATGACCGTGCGAACCGACAAGCACGGCGATCTTCTGGTGATCACCATCGACCGCCCGGACGTGCGCAACGCCGTCGACCACGAGACGGCCATCGCCCTGGTCGAGGCGTTCCGCGCCTTCGATTCCGACAAGCAGCGTGCCGCCTGCGTGCTTACCGGCGCCGCCGGCAACTTCTGCGCCGGCGCAGACCTCAAGGCGGTGGCCACCGGACGTGGCAATCGGGTCACGCTCGACGGCGACGGGCCACTCGGACCAACGCGGATGACGCTGTCGAAGCCGGTCATCGCCGCCGTCGAAGGCTACGCGGTCGCCGGGGGATTGGAGCTGGCGCTGTGGTGCGACCTGCGCGTGGCCGCACGCTCCGCCGTGTTCGGGGTCTACTGCCGACGCTGGGGGGTGCCGTTGGTGGACGGCGGTACCGTTCGCCTGCCAAGACTCATCGGCCAAAGCCACGCGCTCGACATGATCCTCACCGGCCGCGGCGTCGGTGGCGAGGAAGCCAAGCAGATGGGACTCGCCAACCGCCTGACCGACGATGGCGAGGCTCTCCACGGTGCCGTGCAACTGGCCGAGATGTTGACCCGGTTCCCGCAACGCTGCTTGCGCAGCGACCGCCGCTCGGTGCTTTCGCAGTGGGGCAAGCCCACCCACGAAGCCATGCAGCAGGAGACGCTGCTTGGCCGCGAGGTCATCAAGTCCGGCGAGACGATTCACGGTGCGACCCGATTCAACGAAGGGGCGGGCCGGCACGGCGACTTTTCGGACATCTGACCCAACCAACCCGCATCCCGGACAAGGAGAACGCAATGGCCTACAGTGGAGTCGAAAACGCGCGCTTTGGCATCACATTGTTTCCAACGGACTATTCCATCGGTCCCGTGGAAATCGCCAAGGCGGTGGAAGAACGCGGTCTCGACAGCCTCTTCTTCCCGGAACACACCCACATTCCGGCAAGCCGCGCAACGCCCTATCCGGGTGGCGGCGACTTGCCGAAGACGTACTGGCATGCCCACGACCCGTTCGTGGCGCTCGGCGCAGCCGCCGCAGTCACCGAGCGCATCCTGCTCGGAACCGGCATCTGCCTGGTGATCGAGCGCGACCCCATCACCCTCGCCAAGGAGATCGCTTCGCTCGACACCATTTCGAACGGCCGGGTGGTCATTGGCATCGGTGCCGGCTGGAACCGGGAGGAGATGGAGAACCATGGCGCCGACTACCGCAACCGTTGGGCCGTAGTGCGCGAAAAAGTGCTGGCGATGCGCGAGATATGGAACAACGAAGAGGCCGAGTACCACGGCA
Source organism: Pseudomonadales bacterium (assembly GCA_047518105.1). Classification (GTDB taxonomy): domain Bacteria; phylum Pseudomonadota; class Gammaproteobacteria; order Pseudomonadales; family Azotimanducaceae; genus VXYL01. The sequence goes on from JAKZRQ010000304.1 coordinate 16,008, forward strand.
AGTACGTGGACTTCGACCCGATCTGGTCCCACCCGAAGCCGGTCCAGGACAACGGTCCGCCCATCTGGATCGGTGCCAACTCGAGGTGGGTGTTCGATCGCGTCGCCGACTACGCCGACGGCTGGCTGCCGATCGGCGGCATCGGATTAGGCAACCTGGAGCGGTTGAAGGCCGCCGTCGAAGCCCGCGGCCGCCGTGTGGAGGACATCGATCTCGCGCTATTCGGCGCGCCCCCCGACGCCGGACAGCTCGTCGACCGCATTGAACAGGGTTTCGATCACCTGGTCTTCGTGGTGCCGTCCGAGCACGAAGACGTGGTCCTGCCCGTGCTGGACCAGATCGCGGGCGTGGTCGAAGCCGTGAAGGGCGGGTGATTCGCCTGCCTTGCTTCGCAAGGCGCAGTTCCGCCCCCTGCCGAGAATGCTGCAAGCATTCTCACAACGCCTTGCGCAGCAAGGCGCTCCCAGCGGGGAGCGGGGCGTGTCAGGATGCCAGTCGGGCGTCGTATCCCGCTTCGTGCAGGGTTTTGATCACGGTATCGACCTGTTCTTCGCCGCGCATCTGCAGGACGAACTCGATCAAGGTGGCGCGGACGGACGAGGTGCCGAATGCGCGCTGGTGGACCACGTCCACGATATTGCTGTCGAGATCGCCCAGGATACGGGTGAGTTCGGCGAGCGAGCCGGGCACGTCCGGTGTCTCCACCGCCATGCGCACCAGCCGCTTGCTGCGCACCAGGCCCCGCTGCAGCACGGACGACAGGATCATCATGTCGATGTTGCCGCCGGAAAGGATCAACGCCGTCTTGCCAACCGCAATGGACGGCTCGGCGAATACTGCGGCCAGGGCCGCCGCGCCGGCGCCCTCGGTAACCGTCTTCTCGATCTCCAACAGCGTGAACACCGAGCGTTCGATGGCCTGCTCCGAGACGGTGACCATTCGGTCAACGGTCTCGCGGATAATCGCCAATGTCTTGACGCCCGGGGTCTCGACCGCAATACCCTCCGCCACGGTTCCCGGTTGCGCCGGGGACGGTTCGCGCCCGTTGAAGATGTCGGCGGTGGCACTGAACCGTTCCGCCTGCACGCCAACGATGGCGATCCCGGGGCGCAGCGCCTTGGCGGCGATGGCGGTACCGGCGATCAGGCCGCCGCCGCCGACGGGTACGACAATCGTGTCGAGATCCGGCACCTGTTCGAGCATCTCGATGCCGAGGGTGCCCTGCCCCGCGATGACCGCCTCGTCGTCGAATGGGTGCACCAGGGTGTAGCTCTTTTCCGCCGCCAAACGCCGGGTGAACTCCAAGGTCTCGGCGAACTGGTTGCCGTGCAGGATGACCTCCGCTCCGAACACCCGCGTCTGCTCGACCTTGGCGTTCGGCGTGTGCCGCGGCATGACGATGCTGACCGGTATCCCCAGCCTGGATCCGTGATAGGCAAGCGCCTGGGCATGGTTGCCCGCGGACATGGCGGCAACCCCCCGTTGTCGTTCCTCGTCGCGGAGCAGCAGCAGTCGGTTGAGCGCGCCCCGTTCCTTGAACGACGCGGTGAACTGCTGGTTCTCGAACTTGAGATGGATGTCGGCGCCGAGTTGGGCCGAGAGGGTCTCGGACTTCGCCAGCGGCGTGCGCGCGATGTTGCCGCCAAGCCGTGCGCGCGCCGCCTTGATCGCATCCAGCGTTACCGGCTCGCCGTCCATCCCTGCTCCCGTGGCAGATACACGCCGCCCCGCCGCGGGTCGTCCGGCGGCTGTGCTATTTTCCCAACGGCGCGATTATACCCACCGGAACGACCGTGAACGGAACCGAGTCTCCGACGAATCACCTGCTGATCGTCTACCACACGATGAGCGGCCATACCGAAGCGATGGCCCGGGCCGCGTACCAGGGTGCCACCGATCCGCTGATCGACAACGTCGAGGTGCGCCTGTGCGAGGCTGCGAACGCCGGTGCCGACGACCTGCTCTGGGCCCATGGGCTGCTCCTCGGCACGCCGGAGAACTTCGGCTACATGTCGGGCGGGATGAAGGACTTCCTCGACCGCACGTTCTACCCTGTGGAGGGCAAGCTCCAACCCTTGCCGTACGCGATGTTCATCAGTGCCGGCAACGACGGCCAAGGCGCGTTGGCCGCCATTCGTCGCATTGCCAGCGGATATCCGTTCAAGGAAGTGCAGGAACCGGTCATCGTCCGGGGGGAGGTGGCGATTTCCGACCTCGAAGCCTGTCGTGAACTCGGCATGGCCCTTGCCGCAGGCCTCGAAGCGGGAATCTACTGAACCGTCGACATCGCCGTTGGGGATCGTGAATTCCGTTTATGTTCTTAGCCGGGCAGGTCTTATGACAACTCGATGCTTCGCACCGAGCGCAGGACGGCGTTAGTTTGGTACTCCTGCACAGGACGCAATACCGAACAATGGAGGATCGACGATGAGTGCATTCCAACATGTGGTGGTGGGACTCGACATACACCAACAGACTGCGGACGCCCTCCTCGCGCGGGCTTGCGAGTTGGCAGACCCCGAGCGTATCGAAGCCGTGCACGCCTGCAACCGCTTCCACCACGAGCACCACGACTACCCGCAAGGCAATTTCGAGACCTCCGAAGCCCTCGACGAAGCCATTCGTCGGCAAGCCGACGAATACCTGCAAGGCGTTGCCGCCCGCCGCGGGATATCGCGAGTGAAGGTGCTCGACGGCACGGTGGCCGATGCGCTTCACACCTATGCCAAGGAGAGTTCCGATCTCGTCGTGGTGGGCAGTCACGGTCATCACGGCACCCGTACGCTGTTCGGCTCCACCTCCAACGCGATTGTCCACGGTACGCCCTGCGACGTGCTTGCCGTGCACATCGACGAAGAGCACAACGGCGAGCTCCCCGCCTACGAGAAGATCCTGGCGGCAGTGGACCTCGGCGACGAGTCGTTCCAGGTCATGGAGGAAGCCAGTCGCGTGGCACTCCACTGCGGTGCCGATTTGGCGATCTGCAACGTCACCCACGCATCCTACGACCCCCTGATCCACGAGGCCGCCGAGCGGCTGGCGCACCTAGCGGAAACCTACGGTATTGCGGAAGAGGACGTCTTCGAGGTGGCCGGCAACGTCGCCCACCGAGTCCATGACCTCGCAGCCGAGATCAACGCGGGACTCGTCGTCATCGGTACCCACGGCAAGCACGGCCTGCAACTGCTCCGGGGATCGACTGCGAACGCCGTCCTGCACGGGGCCCGCTGCGATGTGTTGGCGGTACGGGTCCGCGCGCGCGCCTGACGGCGCGCGCCTTGCGGCGCGCGTTTGGAGAATGCTGGCGCATTCTCCGCGCATGAACGAGGCTTGGTTCGGCGCGGCGCGCGTTTGGCGGCGCGCGTTCGGAGAGGGCTGGCGCATTCTCCGCGCATGAACGAAGCTTGGTTCGACGCGGCGCGCGCCTTGCGGCGCGCGTTTGGAGAATGCTGGCGCATTCTCCGCGAATGGACGGGGCATGGTTCGGCGCGGCGCGCGTTTGGCGGCGCGCGTTTGGAGAATGCTGACGCATTCTCCGCGCATGAACGAGGCTCGGTTCGGTGTGGCGCGCGTTTGGAGAATGCTGGCGCATTCTCCGCGTGTGAACGAGGCTTGGTTCGGTGCCGACGACAAGGTGTCGGGTCGGAAAAGAACGTTGGCGTGATCGGCTATTCGCCGCGAAGCGCTGCCGTGATCGGCATTCGAGCGGCCCGCATTGCAGGGAGCAGGCCTCCGATGGCTCCTAGGACCAGCGCCCAGATCAAGCCGTCGCGAAGGAGTTCCGGCGTGACGGCGAAGTCGAAGGCGATCTGGGAGAACGACACGTTGCTGAGCGTCGACGCCGTGTAGCCGTTGAAGCCGACGTAGGAGACTGCGGCGCCCAACACGCCGCCGAGCAGGGCTAGCCCGCATTTCTCACCAGGCCGCTTGTCGGCGTCAAGAAGCTCTTGGGTTTCACTAGTTTGACCGCGATGTCGATGATCGTGCCGATGGCGGACTGCGCTGGCCGCGCCCGCCCGCGCTTCGCGCGGAGGCCCTCGCGGGTCTTGGTGAGAAATGCGGGCTAGCCGCGCGTTCTCGAAAAGCCTCATCCTCACATTGAGCCGAGTCTTCGCCAGCGCCGAGAATGCGCCAGCATTCTCAAACGCGCCCGTCAGGGCGCGCATTCTCGAAACGCCTTGCAAGGCAAGGCGCACTTGCAGCCTTGACAATCGGTCGGCCACACTACGTTTTTACCGGTGGATCCATGGTGTATCGACAACCCGCCGCACCAGAGCCGATCGGCCGCGTTCTCGACAACGCCGTTGCGCTGTTCAAGGCGTCGTTCGTCCCGGTCCTTCTGCTCGCGCTCGCCTCGGCACTCGCACGCAGCGTGCCGATCGTGTTCCACGCCTGGTCGGAATTCCTGCTGGCGGACGGCCCGTTGATGGATCGCCTGATCGAACCGGGCCGGATCTTGGGTGCGGTGGGCGACGCACTGCCGGTCTTCCTCGTCTCGTGGCTCGTGGGGGTGTTTCTGGCTCTCGGCGTCATCGTGCAGATGGACGCTATCCGGCGAAGTTCGACCGTTCCCTGGCCGGCGGCGCTTGCAGCCGCCTTTCGGCGGTTGCCGGCGGCGTTGAGCTGCTGCCTTGTGTACCTGCTGGTCCTCTTCCTGGTGTCCGCAATCGCGGTCTTCCTCGGTGCCGCCGTCGTGCGCGCGCTCTACCTCGCCCTCGAACCCGGCATGGTCGAGGTCCTGGCGATCTTGATCGGCATGGCCGCTTCCCTGGCTGCGGCGATACCACTCACGGTGCTCGCCGTGTATTGGAGCCTCGCGTTGCCGCTCATCGTCATGAACGATCTCGGCGCCTTCGCGGCGTTGCGCCGCAGTTGGAACCTGGTCCGGGGGCATTGGTGGCGTACGCTCGCAATCCTCACCCTCGCCATGTTCTTCATTCTCGTCGTGGCTTCTCTCGCGAGCCTGGCCGATGTCCTTGTCGTGTCGATTGCACACGGCGGTCTTGGCGTTCGCGTCCCCGTCTTCGCCCTCAACGCCCTGGCTGGCACCGTGACCACCCCGCTGCTCGTGGCGGCGCTCCTGGCGATGCTCGCCGACCTCGAGCTGCGACGCGGCGGCGCCGACCTCGGCGAGAGAATGGAGCCATCGGCAGATGAATGATTCGACCGCTTGGCGGGGCGTTGCGCGCCGCATGACGATTGGGCTCGCTGCCTTGGCGGTGGCACTGGCGTCCATCGCACATGCCGAGCCGCGCCTCGTGCTCGGCACCTGGAACATCGAGCACTTGGCGGCGCACAACGGGACCGGTTGCCGACCCCGTTCGGATGCCGAGTACCGCGCCATCCGCACATACGTGCGCGCGTCCCGGGCGGACATCCTGGCGTTCCAGGAGGTCGAGAACAGCCAGGCCGCCGAGCGGGTGTTTCCGGATTCCGACTACGCGCTGCATATTTCCCGAAGACCCAGCGTGGATCTCGGCGATTGCTACGACGCCGACAGCAAGCGGATGATGCAGCGAACCGGTTTCGCGGTGCGCAAGGACATCGGCAGGCGGTTGGGGCTGCGCGTTGACCGTCGAGCCGACGTCACCGAACTTGAGCGCGGTGGACACGGCGCCCGTTGGGCCGTACACCTCGTGCTCGACACTCCAAGCGCTCGAGATGCCTCGCGAGCGGTCAACCTGCACCTGCTCTCCATCCACCTGAAGTCCGGATGCGCCTACGACACCCTCGCCACCAGCAAACGGGGCGCCTGCCGCACGCTCGCCAAGCAGATCCCGGTGCTCGCTCGATGGATTCGCGCCCGCGCAAACGCCCGGGAGGACTTCGTGATCCTCGGCGACTTCAATCGGCAGCTCGATCAGCTTAGCGACGATCTGTGGGTGCGGCTCGAATCCGGAAGCGGCGCACAACCGTACGTTGACCTGGAGAAAGCGCTTCACGGGATCAAGCATCCGAAGCCGCACAACGAGCGCTACCCCTACGCCGTCGATCACATCGTCTACAACCGCGCGGTCGACGGCGTGGTGCTGGAAGACACGGCCTTCTTCGACGTTGGTGCGGCGGCCTTCTCCGATCATCCGCCGCTCTTCATGACCATCGACCTGTCGGGCTTGTAGTTCCAAGACCCGACGCCTGCTCGGTCCGAACAGGCCTCGCCCGGTTTGAGCGTCCAAGGGCCGGCCCGGCCCCGCCGTCCTCGAACGGAAGAAGCGCTGCGGCTCGCCCGGCGCTTCTTCCGTTAGTCCGCTGGTTGTTCCGTTGGTTGTCCCGCTAAGAGTGGAACCGCGCTAGAACTTCATCCGCAACACCATCGTCGCGAGGTGCGGCTGGCCGAGGGTGCCGATCACCGGATTGAACGTCAGGCCGTTGGGGTCTTCCCGATCCCGCCCCGGAACCGAGTCTCCCGGCCATACGGAACCGTCCGTGTAGTAGCCGGTATCGAAGACATTGCGCACGTTGAGGGACACGGACCAGCGATCGGCATCCAAACCCACCCGTGCGTTGATGACCTCGTATCCCGGGTGCTTCACCGTGTTTTCGGTGTTGAACCAGAACGGTCCCTTGGCGAGGAACGTTCCCCGGGCCAGGACATCCACGCCCGCCGTCAGGGGGTGGCGGTACTGGATGCTCAGGTTGTACGAGTACTTCGATATCCAAGGGGGGAAGTGATCGCTCACATCGCTGGCGCGGTTGATCACGTCGAACACCAAGCTGCCGCTGCTGAAGGTGGCATCCACCACGCCGACGCCGCCGCTGATGGACAGTTGATCGCTGATCGACCAGTTGAAGTCCGCCTCGACGCCGTACTGGGACGAATCGCCGGCGTTCAGAATGTTCTCGACGATGCCGCCGACGGCGATCTGGTTCTGCAGTTCGAACTGCCGGTCGACGTAGTCGATGTAGAACGCGGCCATGTTGTAGTCGAGCTTCCGCCCGTTAACCGTCCTCGAGGCCTTGTAGCCCACCTCGAAGTTGTCCGCCGTTTCCTTGCCGTAGGGCACCAGCGAAGGTACGCCCTCCTGGGTGTAGAGGTTGTAGTTGCCCGGTTCGAAGCCTCGGGCATAGCTGGCGTAGACATGCGAGCCGTCCTCGCGGAAGTAGGACACCGAAGCCTTCGGCAGAAACTCCGTGCCGCCCTGGTCCAGGTAGTTCGCATAGTTGGGATAGAACCCGAGGGCGGTGACCCAGTAGTCGCGATTGCGGTCCAGGGTGTCGGCGCGCCACTTGTCCACCCGGGCGCCGAAGCCGAATTCCCAGTTGCCGCTGCGGTAGCTGGCCGTCGCGAACAGGGCGTTGTTGGTGCGTTGCCTGGCCCGGTTCTCGAACGGAAAGTACAGCCTGGCGCCGGCTTCCTGGTCGAAGGTGGGGGTTTGCACCGGCGTGCCGAGCCTGGGGTCGTCGTCGGAACTTCGCAACGCGTTCCTGGCCTCCGCCGACAGGGGCTCCAAGATGCCGAGCGACCCTGGGCGACCGCAGTCGCCGAACAGGGTGCAGAGCACTTCGGTGGTCTGGTAGAAGGTCACCCAGGAGTCCCAGTCGTTCTCCCACTTGGCGCGGTAGACCCCGACGAGCCATTCAATGGGACCGTCGCCCGAGGAAGTGAAGCGCAGTTCGTGGGTCTGGACATCGGTCGTCTCCGGCCGAACCAGATCGAAGCCGACTTCGGAACTCACATCCAGGTCCGTTGTGCGCAATCCCTCGGCATCCGTGAACGAGCCCAGGTAGGTGAGGTTGCCGGTGTCGAGGTCGTGCGACAGCTCGAATAGTCCACCGGTCGTCTCGCGATAGTTGCGCCCCGCGAAGGTCAGTTCGCGCTCGCGGTTGTAGCGCAGGTTGTCGCCGTCTTCCACCCGCCAGTTGTTGTTGCCGCCGTCGAGTTCGTTGTAGCGCAGGGCCACGTAGATGGATGTCCCTTCGAGACCTTCGGTGAGGAACGAGATGCGATAGCCCGTCTCGTTGCGTTCGTTGGGGAAGCGGCGCCACGCCTCGACCGTGTTTCCGCTGTAACTATTGGGTGCCGCCGCGTTCGCTGCCGGGACCCCGTAAGGCCAGAGTTGGTCGTCGATATTGGAGCGTCCGTTGCGGCGTTCGGGGTTCACGGCCTTGACGAAGCCGTCGTCTTCCTTGGAATAGGCGAAGATGCGCACTGCGGACTGCTCGCCGATCGGCACGTTGACGGTGCCCTTGAAATTGCGCGTGGTCTGCTCCCCGAGTTCGAACTCGCCCTCGCCCCCGAATTCGCCGAACGCCGGCCGACGGGTGACGAACTTCACCGCGCCGCCGATGTTGTTGCCGCCGTAGAGGGTCCCCTGCGGTCCCTTGAGAACTTCCACCCGTTCCATGTCGCCGAACTCGGCGGAGGCGTCGACGAAGATCTGCGTGCCGTCCACGTAGAAGCCGACGCCCTGGGTGTTGCCGAACGATCCCACACCGCGGATGGTGACGTTCGGGTTGCCGTCCGCACGGGACGACAGGTTCAGGTTCGTGACCTTCAGCCCGATGTCGTTGATGTGGCTCATGTGCTGCTGGTCGAGTTCGAAACCCGAAATGGCCGAAACGGACTCCGGGATCTCGATCAACGACTCGTTGCGTTTACGGGCGGTGACGATGATTTCCTCGACGAGCACACTCTCGTCGGTCTGCGCGGCTTCGTCCGCTGCCACCGTTCCTGGATGCAGGCCGATCGCCAACGCGGCGACCGCTGCGCCGGCCGATGCCAGCGCGCCGATACCCTTGCTCATTCTTCCTCTCCTCGCCTCGCGAGCTGGGGCGACCCCAAAGGACTTGAGGCGCATCCGGCCCGACGGTCTAGTTTAGCACGATAGTCCTCTCGGGAGTCTCAGCGCACCACCTTCCGGGCTCGAAGATCGGTGATCTCGTGGTCCGCGTAGCCATGCTCGCGCAGCACTTCGCGGGTGTGCTCGCCAAGTTCGGGAGAGCAGCGGAAAATCGCCGCCGGCGTCTCCCCGAACCGCGCCGGCGGTCTCGCCTGGCGCATGGGACCCGCGATGGGATGCTCGAACTCCAGGAGCGCGCCCATGGCCTTGACCTGAGGATCGTCGATCACGGCGTCGCGGGGATTGATCCGGGCGAACGGCACCTCCTGTTCCTCCAAGCGTTCGGCGAGATCGTCCGTGTCGAAGCTCGCATAGCCGTCGTCGAGCGTCCGCTGGAAGAGTTCGGAATCGAGCGCCGCCTGCGACCGGAAGCGCTCGTCCTCGAACAGGTTCGGGAGATCCAAGGCGCGGAACAGTCCTTGCCACTCCGGTGCCTGGACGGGCATGGTGCAGATATGGCCATCGCGGGTCTGGTGCACCATGCCGGCGTGGGACTTGCGGTCTGCATGAGGTCTTTCGTCGCCGGCGAAAGTGTAGTTCAGCATGCTGTCCGGCCACAGGAAGAACAGGGCGGCATCCAGCATGGCGACGTCCACGCGCTGCCCGACCCCGGTTCGCTCGCGTGCGAGCAGTGCCGAGACGATGGCCTGGGCGGCGGTCATGGACGTGATCTTGTCGCAGATCAGCGAGTTGATGAGGATCGGGCGTTCGCTCGCCGGGTCCGCCTGCAGCGAGCCGATGCCGGATATCGATTGGACGATGGCGTCGTAGACCCGCCGGTTGGCATAAGGCCCGGTGTGTCCGACGCCATTGATCGAGGCGAAGACGAGCCGCGGGTTGATTCGTCTCAAGGCTTCGTAGCCGATCTTCAGACGTTCCATGACCCCGGGACGGTAGTTTTCCACGACCACGTCGGCCCCTTCGACAAGCCGCTCGAACACGGTCCTGCCCTCATCGAGGGTCAGGTCGATGACCACCGAACGCTTGTTGCGGTTCATCATGGCGAACGCGCCACCGACCCCATTGCGTTCGGCCCCCCCGGGGTGGCGCATGAAGTCGCCGTCGGGCGACTCGACCTTGACGACGTCCGCCCCCTGGTCGCCCAGGATCGACGCCGCGATCGGCCCGGAGTAGATCGTCGTCAAGTCGAGGACGCGGATTCCGTCCAACGAACCGGCCACGTTCAGCGCTCCTCTCGCCTGGAACGAAATTTGGCTTGTTGCTCGGCGCCGGCGCTTCCCGCTGGGAGATTTCGCGCAGCGTTCGCGTTCTGCATCCCAAACGAGCCACTGGGTTTGTCCACGGTCGTTTCTTCGAAGCCCAAGCCCAAACCTCCCGCCACGGCGAGATGATTCTATCCTCACCGCCGTCGGTGCTCCAAGGTGGTTCGGTGCACCCGGGTCCGCATGGAATCCGGTCATCTTCAGCCTTCTCGCACAACCCGAATGGGCGATGGCTGGCAACACCGGCGAAGCTCTTCGGGGACAGTCTCCGACTTCGCGCGATCTTTGGAGACACCCATGGATGACCCCAGCGGCGATTCGGACAAACCGAGGCCGTTGAGCGCTCCCGCGACCCTGTGCTAGTGCCGTGTTCCGCAAGTTTCTGGTGTTTCAGAGTTCGCCATGCGCGTCAATGCAAGGCGTGGTCCGCAGGGAATATCGGGCATATTGGCAAGGACCACAACGCGGCGGTGGCGCGCATGGCGAACTCCCGAAGGGCGCGCCCCACGGGGCCTGTGGGACGCGCTGAAATACCAGAAACTTGCGGGACACGACACAATGTTCCACTCGCGTCTCGGAATTGTCGGCACCTCGTCCGGGGAGCGATCCATGAGCGATGCAGCCGCTCTCGACCAAGCTGCCGTTGAGTACCCCAGCTCGGACGGCAGACCGTTGGCGGAGACCCCGCTCCACGTCAGGCGCCTGACGGACTCGGCACAT
>JAKZRQ010000305.1:0-4001 GCA_047518105.1 Pseudomonadales bacterium
GGCGAATACGTACGAAGTGTGCGTTCCTGCCGGGACATGGACGGCCGTTCTTGTTCTTGTGCGGGTTGAGCCTGTCGGTACGTTTCTTGCGCGGGAACTGCTTGCCGCAATAGCTGCACCTGTAGACGTACGTCGGCCCGCGGGGACCGGAACCAGGGGTTCGTCGAGGGACGTTTGGGGCGCGCGTACCCGTCGCCCGGGCCGTGGCCCGGGTCGGTAGCAAATGCGTGCTGCCCCTGTTCGCGCTCTGGAGAACGGAAACGGGTCCCGATGGCGTCAACTCGATTGCGAAGCGCGGGGTGAAGGTCTCGTCCGTGATGCGCGCGCCCTGGATGCGGTCGAGTCGGTAGCTGCGGTGAGCGTCCTTGTCGAGGTTGTGGGCGTGGAGGATGACATTGCCTTCGAGCGTGCGGCGCAGGGAGTAGGGTTCGATCCGTCGGGTCGAGTCCTGGTAGAGGAGATCGATGCAAAGCCGGTTGGAAGCGGCGAAACGGATGCCATCCAGATGGGCTTGCATGGTCCCCCGGACCTGAAGCGGGACTGCGGCGCGGACCGGGAGGACACGTGTACGGATGACTGCCTCGCCAGGGACGCCGAGATACGGGGCAGGCGCACGAGGTGCCGGTCTGCTCGCGAGCCAGCCAAAAAAGGCCGGCAGTTCGTCCCAAAAGGCTTCGAACGGGGGAAGCATTCGCAACTGGTGCGCGAGCATCTGTCGTCAGCTGCCCTCGAGGAGGTGCCGTGATGGTTCGAGCTGGCGGAAGGAGGGCAGGCCGATGCCCTTGAACATGCACTTCTGGCGAAGCACGTCGAGAAGCACGGCCGGTCTCGGGCGAGCGGCGGTGTTGCGGAAGAGGTTGACGACGTCGTAGAGGTCGCGGGGACGGGCGCGCTCGCCAAGCGCTCTGATTTTCTCTGCGAAGGCCTCTTCGTATGCGTACGACGGGACGGCAATGCCGTCCGCCGGCTCGTCGTTGTAGGGATGGAAGACGCGCAGTCGGACGGCGGGCAGGACGATGAGTTCGTCGGCGGTGAGGTCGATCTTTACGCGCGGCATGTTCAATCCGCGCGGGGAAACCGGGCCGCGGTAGGCGATGCGGGCCTGGCAGGACACGTGTCCCCGAGGGTTGCGGTAGAGGTCGAATCGCTGGGTTTCGGCGGGAAGTTCGATCCCGGTACGGTCGTAGACGGCATCGGCGATTTCGGCGAAAACGTGTTTCAGGAGATCTGCGTCGAGATGCGTGGCGTCCGCAAGCGTGAAGTCGAGGTCCTCGGAGAACCGGTAGGTTTCGAAGAAGCACTTCTTGAGGCAGGTGCCGCCCTTGAACATCCAGCTATCGGCGATCGCCTCGTGGTTGCCGACGCCCCAAAGCAGCCAGCCGAGTACGTAGTCCTTTTCGACGACGTGAGGATTTAGTCCAGAGGCAGCGGCCTGGTCGAGGATCTCGCGCTTGTCAATCACGGAGGGTCGTTCCCGGCCAGTGGGGCGGGATCCTTAGCCGCCATCGGTGAACGGGCTGCGAACATGGCAGCGACGGATCGAGTTTGGCGTAGCCGTTCGTGAGCCTCCTTCGGCACTCGTCTGCCAACGGCAACTCGTCGCGCTGTTCGGCGAGGAAGCCGAGGCGCTTGAAGACGGCCCCGTTCCCGAGCGTCTCGGCGTAGTCGATCAAAGCGGCATCATCCCGGTTCGCGCGCCCCAGATACGTGCCTAGACAGTCCGCAACGTGCTGGACGCCACCGCCGATGCCCGGATCGTCGAGGAAGTCGACCATGGTGCGGTGAACATCGGAAACGAGCACGCGGGTGCGGCTGCGCCAGACAGCCTTGGCGCCGAAGAGTTTTCGAGGGTGCACATGGCGCAAAAAGAAGGGCGTGCCGTGGCGCGTCTGCTGCTTCGCATGGACCAGGCGCGCGGTCATCACTACGATGGGAATAAACACCTGTTCGGTGAGGTCCTAGTGTTCCGCGGTCGTCCAGCCACCGACGTAGGCTGGCGAGTACAGGGCGGGTACGAGCACCCAGGGGTCGTCTAGCACCAGATCGTTGTCGATGGCGTCTAGCGGGGCCGGGGCGTAGGTACCGGGACCCACGCGCCGCAGCCAGCCTTGGCGTGTCCAGCGCCAAAGGAGCTTGGTTGCTGCCGGGCGATCGACGGGGAGAGCCGCTACGACGTCGTCGAGGCGGACGAGGTCGTTGGCGTGCCGCAAGACCGCAGCGAGTTTGCGCCTGCCCAAGGCTACGGACGTCGTGCGCGTAGGGTGTTTACGCATTGACAAGAAATACCAGAAACAGAGATTTTTAGTCAATGCCATGTACTCGCGGAGCGGACTGCGGTGCCGGTTCGCAGTGCGCGCTTCGTCGCGTTCGGCGAGAGCGGGCTGGAACCGTTGTGGTGTCGGTGGTGTGTGCCTGTGGCCAGCGCGGCAACGCTGCGCGAGAGCTTCTTCGGCGCTTCGCGTACGGTTTTCGGTAGGGGTTGTGGTACGTACAATCCCCCTGAGTCGCAACGGCTACCAGCGGGTGGTGGTGGATGTCCACATGGGCGAACGCACATGGGCGAACGACTTCCGGGCCGAACTCAACAACCACTTCTTTCGGAACTATTATGGCGGCGGAAGGCCGAAGGATGACGGCGAGACATTGGATGAGCAGGGGGAGCAACACGATGGTGGATAGGAACACAGCAAAGGCGCAGGCCGCAGAGAAGGCCTACGGGAGCATCGGCTCCGGGGTCGGGGCGGAGATCGGCAAGTTGGTGGAAAGGGTGCCGAGGTTCGGGCGGCTGGCGAAGGCGATTGAAGGGGGGCAGACCGAGGTTTCCGATACGCAACGGAAGTTCCTTGATGATTTCGCTGCGGAAGTGGGCAAAGGAGCCGGAGGTGGAGACGGTAGGTCGTGAAGACCGGAGGGCAACGGATCTGATGCGGGTGGCCTCGGCCAACGCTCGGAGCTAAGGGGACAACGATTAGTGGCCGACGCGAAGCAGGCCAATCCGTTCGACTTTAGCGAGGATGGACTGGGCGGTGGGGGTCCAGACGAACGGACGGCAGTTGTTGTTGTAGTTCTCGACGAAGGCGTTGATCTTGTTTCTCAGTTGCGGGACCGAAGAGAAGGATCCGCAGCGGATGGCCTGCTGGGTGATGATGCCGAACCAGCGCTCCACCTGGTTCAGCCAGGAGGCGTAGGTGGGCGTGTAGTGGGCGTGTAGTGGACGTGGTAGCGCCGGCGCCGCGCCAGCCACCCCCTGACCTTGGCGTGGGAACGACGGTCTCAGGAACGCTGTCGCTATCCGTTGCGGTCAGGCGTAGTTGCAGCTTCGGTGCTGCGGACAGGAGATTCTCCAATTCATTGTTGACGCGTGTACGCTTAATCGAGCGCAGCAAGATCCGTAGCCGCGCTGGTGCGCAACGGGCGGTGGTCGTCCTCATCGAAGGTCCTGCAAACGCCTCGCGCTCGAGATGCGCTTCCATCTCCGCGTCCAGAGCCCATTCCGCCACCGCCTTCTTCAAATCGTCGATCAGCGCGCCGCCGCGAAACCCCTCCCCCGGACACTATCCGGCTAGCAGTTCGTCAAGCAGCTCGCTGATCCGTCCTTTCCTTGGTGCGTGTGTTGCCATAGATCGTACTCATTGCTGGGCTCCATCCTACGGCCCACACAACACGCAATTTCCGACAGTCTCTCAGAACCGCCCGGAAGCCACCACCGCGAAGCCGTTCACGGTGCCTGCGGGACCGCTCTGCCGTTCGATCCCCCACTCGACGACAAGCCCGCGCACGCGATCGCCGAATTCGTGGCGCACGCCGAGGCGGGCGCCACCGCGGTTCGACTGCCCGCTGTCGAGTTCCACGAACGGCATCGCGATGCCGTAGCCGAGCCGGGTCTCGGCAATCCAGTGCCGCTCGGCGTCCGGCAGGCTGCCGGCCGGCGCGGTCCACAGCGGCGAGACCGTCCCGAGGGCATCCAGCCGGAGGTCGCGCGCCTCCTGTCGCCAGGCGAG
>JAKZRQ010000306.1:0-6742 GCA_047518105.1 Pseudomonadales bacterium
TCGTGTCCCGCAAGTTTCTGGTATTTCAGCGCGTCCCACGGGGTCTGTGGCAAGGCGCGTCCCCGCCGGGAATGGTGGACCCATTGCCAAGGGGCGCAACGCGGCCACAGGCCCCGTGGGACGCGCCCTTCGGGAGTTCGCCATGCGCGCCACTGCCGCGTTGTGGTCCTTGCCAATATGCCCGATATTCCCTGCGGACCACGCCTTGCATTGACGCGCCCTTCGGGAGTTCGCCATGCGCGCCACTGCCGCGTTGTGGTCCTTGCCAATATGCCCGATATTCCCTGCGGACCACGCCTTACATTGACGCGCATGGCGAACTCTGAAACACCAGAAACCTGCGGGACACGGCACTGGATCAACCTATTTGCGACGCGGCACACTACCATAGCCGTCATGGCCTACGCCCCGCCGTCCCGGTTGCAGCGCGCCGGACAGGATCTCGGCATTGCCGAGACGCTCTACGTGCCCGGCTTCGTGGATCCGGGGCGTGCGGATGCGCTCCACCACCGGGTTCGCGACGAGGCCAACTGGCAGCGCGAACGCTTTGTCCTCTTCGGCCGCACCGTGACGGCGCCGCGACTGACGGCGTGGTACGGCGACGTCGGCGCGACCTATCGGTACAGCGGCGCGGCCCGCGAAGCCGAGCCTTGGCCGCCGCTTGTTCTTGCCTTGGCCCACGACATCGCCGGTGCCGTCGCTGCGCCGTTCAACTACGTGCTCGTCAATCGCTACCGGGACGGCGACGACATGCTCGGTTGGCACAGCGACGACGAAACCGACCTGGGCGCCGCGCCTGTAATCGCCGCGGTCAGCGTGGGGGCGGAGAGGATATTCCGGATGCGTCCCCGTTGCGCAGGACCCAGCGTCGGGCAGGTACTCGGCCACGGATCGCTGCTTCTCATGTGGGGCGCCAGCCAGCGTCTCCACAAACACTGCATACCCCGGACCAAAAAGCCGATCGGCGAGCGTCTGTGCTTCACCTTTCGGTTCACCGGGCAGCTCCGGCCCGCGCGCGCTTCATGAGCAGCCCTCGCCACCCCGGCGTCGGACGCGGTCGATCAACGCCTCGCGCGCCCAAGCGGACGCGGTCGTCCGCGCCCTTCGGCGATGCCGAAGGTTCCCGGCTAGTTCCGAACACCCTGGGCGTCGAGTGCGTTGCCGACGAAGTCCGCACGGTCGAAGACGAAGACGCGCTGGCGGAGCGTTTGCGCGAAGCGGACGCCCGGCGGGTCCCCGTGACCGTCATCGGCGGCGGTTCCAATCTGGTATTGCGCGCCCGGCTGCCAGGCATGGCATTGCTGGTCCGCCTTCGAGGCACGGCGTTCGAGCCGCTTGGCGCCGGCGTCTGGCGGGTCACCGCCTGTGCCGGCGAAACCTGGCAGGACGTCGTCGCGGCGACCCTCGCGCGTGGGGTGGGCGGGCTGGAGAACCTCACCTTGATTCCGGGTTCGGTGGGAGCGGCGCCGGTGCAGAATATCGGCGCCTATGGACGCGAACTGTCCGAGTTCCTGGAGTCCGTGACGGTCTACGACCGCGACCGGGGGCTGCTCGAGACCCTGACCGCAGCCGACTGCCGGTTCGGCTACCGCGAGAGCCGTTTCAAGCGCGACGACGCCAATCGCTACGTGATCAC
Organism: Pseudomonadales bacterium; assembly: GCA_047518105.1. Lineage (GTDB taxonomy): Bacteria > Pseudomonadota > Gammaproteobacteria > Pseudomonadales > Azotimanducaceae > VXYL01. Next base: position 1,637 of record JAKZRQ010000306.1, read on the forward strand.
GCGGGTCGCGATGGTCCTTGGCGGCAAGGAGTTGGCAACCGACTATGCCGACATCACCCATGAACTGGCACGAATGAACGGTGTGGTCGATCGGAACGCCGTCGCGCAGGCGGTGTCCACGGTGCGCCGGCGAAAACTGCCGGACCCGGACCGCGTTGGCAATGTCGGGAGCTTCTTCAAGAATCCGTTCGTCCGCGAACGGCAACTCGACGCCGTTCGAGCCCGAATCGACATCGACGACTACCCGGTTCCCGGAAGCAAATATCGCAAGATTCCAGCCGCCCGACTGATTGATCGCGCCGGCTGGAAGGGCGTCCAGCGGGGGGCGGTTCAGGTATGGCCGACCCAACCGTTGGTTCTGGTCAACCTAGGTGGCGCGACAGGGCACGAAGTACTCGATCTTGCCCAGCGGATCCGCGACGACGTGCAGCAAAAGTACGGCGTAGCGCTGGAGTTGGAACCGACGGTCGAAGGCATTGACTGACACCCTCGACCACCGGCTCGCCAACGTACTGGAGCAACCGAACCATTCGGTTGAGCAGTTGAGCCTGGTCTTGCGACCCTTGGAGAATGCGCAGCATCCAACGAGGCCATGAGAATGCGCGAGCATTCTCAAACGCCCGGTGAGCAGCGGCATCCTCTCGACAGAGCCAAACTCTCGGTTGCCCGTAGAGAAGCGCAAGCATTCTCAAACACGCCCTTCGGTCGCGCCGCGCCGTCTGGGGTCGTTGCTCGCACGACCATGCGACGATGCCGGTGGCGCGCTCGGTGGCACCGGTGCGTCGTCGGCTTGGGTCGCCGGTGCGTCGTCGATTTGGGACGCCGGTTCCTGGTCGACTGCGTCGGCCAGCACGTTCGCTTGCGGTATGGATGCCGGTCCAGACCCCGACTCGACCCTTTCGGATGGTGTAGCCGGTTCGCTGCGCTCGGGTGCCGGCGAGGATTGAGCGCCGTCCTGGGCTGGTGCCGCGGATGACGCTTCAGCTCGTGCCGCGGTTGGTGCCGCGTCGTTGATCTCCGCTGGCTCTGCTGGCGCGGGTGCCGCGTCATCCACAGAAGGTTGCCGGTTCTTCCGGCGTCTGGCGCGCGGATCGTTGCTGGCTCGACCCTTCTCGGACATCGGCTGCGCCGGGCTTTCGCTCTCCGGCGGCGACTTGGCCTCGGCAGTGCCGGCCGCAGACTGCATGTAGGCCGTTCCCTGCGCCCCCTCGCTGGCCTCGTCCATTGCCGTCGTTCTGATCGGATCGGGTACGGCTTCGGTGCTCTTCGTTTTGGGTTTCCGTACGCCTTCACGGACGCCTTCTCGATTCCCGTCCGAAACCGATGTGCGATCACGACGCGGTTTGCGCCTGCTTGGGCCGGAACTTGCCAGCGCCGAAGCTGCGGAAGGCGCCTCCGGCGATGCTGCCTCGCCCTCCTGGACACCGCCCCTGTCCCGGCGAGTTTCGCGACCGCTCCCTGCCTTGTCCGCCTGGTCGCCATGGCGGCGTTCCGGACGGCGCTCGGACTCGGCTCGGCGCCGATCGCCCTGGCGGCGGTTCGAACCAGTCTCTGCACTCGCTTGCCTCGCTTCACCCGACCGCGCATCGCCCGACCTGCGCGGCTCGTCCTCTCGCTGGTCGCGACGACGTCGGCTACGGTTTTCACCGCCACCGCCGCCACGCGCGTCGCGCCGAGCCTGGCCTTCGCCGCGTCGGCCTTGCCGTTCGCCGGACGTGGCATGGCGGCTGCTGGTCCGCTCCGCGACACGTGCGGCCGCACCGGTACTCTTGCGTCCGCCGCGCCGCGGGCGTGCTTCGCGTGCTTTCGGCGCAACCGCGGTCGGGTCGCTGTCCGTCGGCCGGGTGCCGAAGAGATTGGTTGTCACGGCTCGCAGGGCGCGGCCGAGGCGGCTTCCGACGTGATCGGCGGAAGCTGCGGGATCGGCGTTCTTGGCGGGTTCCGAAACAGGTGGAGGCGCGGCTTGCACGATCTGCACGGCCGCTTCCTGAACCTTGGCGGGCCGTGGCTCGCGAACCTCGGGAAGTTCGTTCGTCGCGGGTGCCGTGAACTCGTAGCTGGGCAAGTTGCCTTCCGTTTCCTCAGTGTCGTCGCGAATGCGCTGGATCTCGTAGTGGGGTGTTTCGAGATCCATTGCCGGGACCACCACCAAATGGGTTCGGGTGCGATCTTCGATGTCGGCGACTTCCCGCCGCTTCTCGTTCAACAGGTAGGCGGCGACGCTCAACGGCACGCGCGCCCGCACCATGGAACTGCGCTCCTTGAGCGATTCCTCTTCGACGACGCGCAATATGGACAACGCCAGCGACTTGATGTCGCGGATGCGGCCCTGGCCCGTGCAACGCGGGCAGACTTCGGTGGTCATTTCTTCGAGGGAAGGCCGTAGCCTTTGCCGCGACATCTCCATCAGGCCGAATCGAGATATGCGTCCGATCTGCACTCGGGCCCTGTCCGCTTGCAGGGCTTGTGCCATCTGGGCTTCCACCGCCCGTTGATTCGTGGTGGAGACCATGTCGATGAAGTCGATGACGATCAATCCCCCGACATCGCGCAGGCGCAACTGCCGCGCAATCTCGTCCGCGGCTTCGAGGTTGGTGTTGAGAGCCGTCTCCTCGATGTCGGCGCCCTTGGTGGCGCGCGCGGAGTTGATGTCGATGGAAACCAGTGCCTCGGTGGGATCGATGACCACGCTGCCGCCGGTCGGCAGCTTGACCTCGTGTTCGAACGCCGTCTCGATCTGGCTCTCGATTTGGTAGCGGCTGAACAGCGGAACCGGCTCGTCGTAGAACTTGATGCGGTCCTTGTAGCTTGGCATGACCGGATCGATGAACTCGTGCGCCTGCTCGAATGCGTCCCGGCCGTCGATCAAGACTTCGCCGATGTCGCGTCGGAGGCAGTCCCGGATTGCGCGAACGATGACGTTGTTCTCCTGGTACAGGAGCTTGGGCGCAGTCAACTCGGCGGCCGCTTTCTCAATGGCCTCGTGCAACTGCAGCAGGTAGCCCAGATCCCATTTCAGATCCTCGGTATCGCGATCGATCCCCGCGGTACGGATGATCACGCCCATGCCGTTGGGGACATCCAACGCGGACAGCGCCTCGCGCAGCGAATCCCTGTTGTCGCCTTCGATGCGCCGGGAGATCCCACCGGCGCGCGGGTTGTTCGGCATCAGCACCATGTAGCGCGCGGCGAGACTCAGAAAGGTGGTCAGCGCGGCACCCTTGTTGCCGCGTTCCTCCTTTTCGACCTGGACGACCAGTTCCTGGCCTTCGTCGAGGACGTCCCGGATGTTGACCCGGCCTTCGACCGGTCGCTTGAAATAGGAGCGGGCAATCTCCTTGACGGGCAGGAAGCCGTGCCGGTCAGAGCCGAACTCGACGAATGCGGCCTCGAGGCTGGGCTCCACCCGGGTCACCCGGGCCTTGTAGATGTTGCCCTTCTTCTGCTCGTGGCTACGGTTTTCGATGTCGAGGTCGTAGAGCTTTTGACCGTCGACCAAGGCGACCCGGACCTCTTCGGGCTGGGTCGCGTTGACTAGCATGCGTTTCATGTTGGCGTTTCCGTGTTGCAACGCCTCAAAACGGTTCGTCCGGTCGCCGCGATCATGCGGCAACCAATTGTCAATACCCGCGTTATGCGGTAACGGGCGCCGTGCTCAATGGATTGCGCGGCTTGCCCAACGACAACCTTGTCTTAGATGAACGCTATTGGCTTGTTCTCCAAACCTTCAGGTTCGTGCCCGCGGGGACCATCGGTGCCGTCGCTGTGCGTGCCGGCGATAAAGGTGTCTTGGCGGGGGGTTCTCGCTCGCGTCGGCTCAGTGGTCCGACGCAGCAATGTTCTGACGATGAATCGCGCTTCGAGGCGTTAATCGTTGTATAACTCGTGACTCTCAGTGTGCGTGCAACCTGGACTCTTAACACAAGGCCGATCTGATCGGGCTACCAAGCCCTCGGCCACACGCGAGGCGCACCATAACACAGGGTGGCAAGTCCTTCAATCGGCTGGAAATTCGAAAATTCGAGTGGCAGCGCAAGTGCAAATCGTCGAGGTCAAGGCGGAAGGCGGCCAGCGTTTGGACAACTTCCTGTTGGTGAGGATGAAGGGTCTGCCGCGCAGCCGGGTGTATCGGATGGTCCGTCGGGGAGAGGTCCGGGTCAATGGTTCCCGTGCCCGTGCCGGCTACCGCGTGCAGCGCGGGGACCGGATTCGGATTCCGCCGTACCGCGGCGGCGACGGGTCCGGCGGAGGGGAGACCGCGGTTCCCCGGGGCGCCCATGCCGCGCTGCTGGCCGCCGTCGTCTACGAAGACGACGACCTCGTGGTGATCGACAAGCCGTCCGGCTTCGCCGTGCACGGCGGCAGCGGCGTCGCTTTCGGCGTGGTTGAGACGCTGCGGCGTTTCGATCCCAAAACACCTTTCGAACTGGCCCACCGGATCGACCGGGATACCTCCGGCTGTCTGGCGATCGCCAAGAACCGGCGAACTCTGCTTGCGCTGCACGCCCAGTTCCGGGAAGGCAAGGTCGGCAAGCGCTACGAGGTCGTGGTCGCCGGCCGCTGGCCAGCGGGTACGCGCACCGTCGACAAGCCGCTTTTGCGTTACGTTCTCGCCAGCGGGGAACGCCGAGTCCGGGTAAGCGGTTCGGGCGATCGCGCGCGCACGGATTTCTCAGTGGTAGCGAGGCTCGACCACGCGACCTGGCTGGCGGCATTCCCACGGACGGGTCGGACCCACCAGATCCGCGTGCATGCCGCAGCAAGCGGTCATCCGATCCTCGGTGACGACAAGTACGGGAATTACGGGCGCACCAGAAGCGCCCCCGCCAAGGGCGCGGGTGCCGAACCGAATCCGAACACGCGCCTCATGCTGCACGCCAGCGAGTTGAAGCTGACGCTCGGCGACCGCCCGATGCGGTTCAAGGCGCCACTGCCCCCCGAATTCGACACCTTCAGACCTGCGGGAGTAGGCATCGAGCCCACGCCAGCGGGCACCTAGTGTCGTGTCCCGCAAGTTTCTGGTATTTCAGCGCGTCCCACGGGGTCTGTGGCAAGGCGCGTCCCCGCCGGGAATGGTGGACCCATTGCCAAGGGGCGCAACGCGGC
>JAKZRQ010000307.1:0-5471 GCA_047518105.1 Pseudomonadales bacterium
CCGGGCGAAGATGAAGACGCGCCTGGGCCTGGCGGTGGCCGTGATGATGGCGCTGGCGCTGGGCGCGGTCCTGGCGGGCCGCCCGGAGCGGATGCGTTCGCTGGTCGACCCGGGGCTGCCGCTCGCGGCCTGACCGGCCGCCGTCCAGCCGTCCGCGCCGAATCGACCGCGCCGGTCGAGGGCCCCCTTGCGCGCGCGTGCGGCGCGGCCCGTGCAAATAGGAATCATTCGCATTTGTATGCCGGCAAACCCGGTCCCGAGCGACCCCGCGAACCCCCGCCGCCGCCATCGGCGCGGTGCTGGCGGACCGTCGCCTCGGTTTCAAGCCGCCAATCCGGCGCAGTCGCGCCAAAAAACCCTACAGCGCAAGTGCCTCTATGCTTAGCAATAGCGGACAGTTATGATGTGCTAGTGATATACTGTGATATTAGTTAGTTGACAGTTAGGCCCTGTGTCGGCCTACTAACACTATTGATTGTCCAGTCCTCGTGGCGTTTGCGCACATCGCCAGCCGGGACGTGCGCTCGGGCTCATTGGCGTGCTTGGGGTTCTTGCCCGAAGACCGTCCAGCAACGTGGGCCTCGGGCGGTTGTAGTTCAGGAGTGCCGATGGCAGACAACCCACAAACAGCCAAGTCGCGCCCGGCCAAATCCAGCCAGCAGGATCGCGGGACGTCTTCCGCTACCGGCGACGGGTCCGTCGAACTGCTGCAGGTTGAGGCGTTCGACCCGGCGCAGGTACGCCCATGGCGGTTCCACAACCGTGCTGACTCGGGAATGGACGACTCGTCCCTTACGGCGCTGGCCACGTCGATCCGACAGAACGGTCAACAGCAGCTCGGTCTCGGCCGCCGCCTACAGCCGGGCGACACCCATGCGGTAGAGGTAATTTTCGGAGTACGGCGCCTCGAGGCCTGCCGTCGGGCGGGTGTGCCCTGGCGCGCGGAGGTGCGTGACGCGTCCTTCTCGGACGCCGAATGCGCCGCACTCATGCATGGCGAGAACGAGTGGACCGAGGGCGTGTCTCCACTCGAGAACGCCGTGCAGTGGAAGTCGATGCTGGACGCCGGCGTGTTCAAAAGCCAGTCGGCGCTAGCGGAGGTACTGGGCTGCCACCGGGGTACGGTGTCCCGCGCGGTGCGCACCGCCACCGCGCTGGTCAGCGAGGAGTGGATCGAACGCCTCGTGCGGCCCGTGATGCACCAGTTCACCGGGCGTTCCGCAGACCGTCTCGCAGACGCCTGCGCCGACGACAAAGAGCTCGCGATGCTGCGCGCCGCCAGTCTCAGCCCCGGACAGTTGGGGCCGCAGGGCCTGTACGACGCCCTGTTTGGGAAGCCAGCCACCTTTCGCGAAACGGTCTTCGTGCGCCGGAAGGGACGCGCGGGGGGTGTGGTGGCCGCCAAGATCGAGCGCGACGACGCCGGCGGCTGGTCCGTGCAGGTCCGCGCGCATAAGCAGTCCCCGGCCGAGAAGGCGGAACTTGCCGAACAGGTCGAGGCGCTCCTGGCGCAGGAAACCGCCGACGCGAGCGGCGTCCGCATGGGCCGACGCCTGGCAACCCTGATGTCGCCCGAAGAGGCGAAGGGCGCCAACCAGGCGTGGCTCGAAGGCTGCGTCTGGGCCGCCGCACAGGCTAGCGGTCTGGACTGGGACCGCTGGCGATGCGCGGGGGTCGCGCAAGCCCTGCACGCACAGACCGGCGGTTGGAAGCGGGCGGTCGTCCGGGCAGTTGGCGGTCGCGACGCCAACCCCGCCGGGGTACCCGGCAGCCCGTAGGCCATTCGTTAGGGACACGACCGGACGCTGAGTACTCCGCTTGATCGCCGAAGACCGCCCCTACCAAGAATCTTCCTTACGGCCTACCATGGAGGAAACTCGCCCTCCGGTATGGCGGGCCGGGTTGGCGACGGCCCGCGTTCGGGCGGACGCGCTTCCGATTCGCAGACGTCGTCTAAGAACCTTGCGACCGGTCACGAGTCGGTAGCTCCAATGACAGAAGACGGTGGAAACCGCTATTTCGACCTTCCCGAATCCGAGCTCGCCTGGTTCGAGCGTCGGCGCGTAGCCATCCCGGAGCCGCCACCGGACTATTTCGACCGCCCCGCCCTGATCGAGAGCCTGATGCCCACGGAGCACCGGATTGCGCTCCTCCAGGCACCCGGGGGGTTCGGCAAGACCGCGCTGCTCGCGCATTGCTGCCGACTGCTCGACAAGCGCGATGTCGCGACTGCTTGGCTGTGCGCGGACACGCAGGACACCCGGCTTACCTTCGAGACCTATCTTGCCTTCGCATTGCGGCGCGCCGGGGTCGAGATCGAGAATCCGCTCCGTTCCAGCGCGTGGGCAGCCGCCGACGACCGCATTGGCCTCCTCCTCCGTGCGGTCGAAGCCCATCCCAAACCGTGCGTCGTGGCGTTCGACGAACTTGAACGCCTTGCCGACCGAGGCGCTGTTCAGGCGCTCAGCAGTCTCGTGCGCGGCGCGCCACCGAACCTCCACCTCGCGTTCGCCTGCCGCGAACTACCGCTCGCCCTCGACATCGCCGAAGTCGTCCTGACCGGCCAGGAAGCGATTCTCAGCACGGACGAACTGCGCTTTTCGAAGCCCGAGATCGCCGCTTTCTTCGATCTGCGCCTGTCGCGCGAGCGGCTTGCGTCCCTGCACATGGACTCGGCGGGATGGCCGATCGCCCTGCGCGTCTACCGCAACGCGTGGCAAAGCGACACGCCAGGGCAAGCCCGGGCGTTCAACGACTTGCTCGGCAACTGGTTTGAAACCCGACTGTGGCGCGACTTGGCGACCGATGATCGCGACTTCCTGCTCGACATCGGACTGTTCGACCATATCGACGCTGACTTGCTTGACGAGGTGCTCGAAGGCGGCGATGCCCGGCAACGCCTGCAGGCCATCCCCGATCTCACCGGGCTGATCGACGCCCGGACCGACGCCGGCATGGCCCGACTACACCCGCTTGTGCGCGGCCACTGCGCCAAGCGACGCTTTCGCGAAACGCCTGTACGGTTCCGGCGGATCCACATGCGCGCCGCCCGAACCCTCGAACGGCGTGGCGAGACGGTCGCCGCGATGCGCCACGCCGCCGAAGTCGGGGATGCCGGGCTGGTGGGCCGCATTCTCGAGAACGCCGGTGGCCTTCGCTTGTGGCTGCGCCACGGTCCGCCGCGCATGGAGGATGTCGAACCGTTTCTGACCGACAACGTCATCGAAGCGAGCCCGCGGCTTACCCTCGCCCGATGTTTGCTGTACCTGTTCAGCGACCGTCTCGCCGACGCCGGGCGCGTTTTCGACCGCGCCGCCGCCCAATCCGATGGATTCACGCGCAACGCGTCCGGCGACGACCGCGACGTGCGCATCGACCACTGCATTATCCAAGGCGTCATGTGTCTGTACGGATGTACGCCGGTCGGCGCCGCCCACACGCAGAAGGCGGCAGCCGACCTCGTCGCCCTCGCGCAGGACGACACACTCGACCCGGCGACGCGCGGCGCACTGGAATTCTCCCTGTGCGTTTACGACAACCTCCGCGCCGAATTCGAGACGGCCTTGGAACGCGCCAAACGTGCCAGGCAGTTCATCAGCGATGGCCTCTCACCCTACATGACCATGCAGTTGGACCTCCAGGTCGGTAGCATGACCATGGCGCAGGGCCGTGTCGGGGATGCCGAGGCGTCCTACCTCAGATCCCTGAAGAGGGCGAAAGCCGTTGCTGCGCCCACCCTGTACGGCGACGTGCTGCTTCGGGAGCTCGAGCTCGAACGCAACCGCCTCGCCCATGCCGTGGGCCTCGGGCTGCGCACGCGGGATTCCTTCGCCCAACCCGGCCATACCTTCGAGAGCTACGCCGCCGAAAGCGCGATCGTCACGGAACTCACGGAACACGCCGTCGGCACCAACGTCGCGCTCGATGGCCTGGCCGAGATGTCGGAGTACGCCCGCCGTACCGACCGGCCAACCCTGGTCCAGTACCTCGCCGCCTTGCGCGTGTCCGTGCTCGCCGCTGCCGGACGCGTCACCGAGGCGGAACAGACCTGGCGCGCCGATGGACTCCCGGTCGAAGACGATGGCTGCCTGTCGCTTGAGGTCAGGCACTGGCGGGAGATGGAAGCGCTCGCCTGCGCTCGCCTGCGCCTGCTGACCGCTCAGGGCGCGTTCGGGCATGCGCGCCGGTTCGGCGTGGCATTGCTGGCAACCGCCGAAGCCAACCGCCTCCGGCGGACCGCGATGCGCGGCCTCGCGATGTCGATGGCAGTCGAGTACCGCGCCGGGGATCTTGATGCTGCCAGCGAGCGATTAACCGCGTTTTTGCGTCTCTTCGCCGATACCGACTACGCCCGGCCGCTGGTTCGCGAAGGCGATGCCGGCACGCCCGTCCTTGGCCACTTGCTCGACCGGAGCCCGGATGCTGAGGTCAAGGCTGCGGCGCGCGACCTGCTTGCGCTCATCGGTAACACCACCGAGAAGCAGGCGGTCGCCAAGTTCTCCGACCGCGAACTCGAGGTGCTCGAGCGGCTGGCCAATCGCCGCGACAAGCAGATTGCAGCGGAACTCGGCATCACCGCCCACGGCGTCCGATACCACGTGCGACGAATTTTCGCCAAGCTCGGCGCCCGCGACCGGCACGACGCCACGCACCGCGCGCGGACCATCGGTCTCCTGGTGGACCTCGAAGGGCAGGGCTGACCACGTCGCGAATGGGGCACGCTCCGGAGTGCGGATGTTCTCGTCGGCAGGCGTGCTGGGGCCGCGCCTGGTGGCGCGGCATGCGGACGAGGACGTCCGCGCACCGTTGATACTGGTTTGCGTGCCGCAGTGCCTTTTGGCGACACTAGCCCGGTCGGCATGGCTGGGGAACTACCGTGAAGAAATGGATCGTCGGAACGTTGATACTGGTCTTTTGGCTCGCGTCGCTCTATTTTTTCGTACGGGCTAGGCGGTCTAGCCTGAACTTCCAGCGCAACCGCGCCGGAATTCGCCTTCAACTGGTTGATTGGACACGGTTTACGCATGTTCGGCTGCTTGATTGTATAGCCATGTATTTATCGTACATTCTCCTAATATATGTTGACAATAGATGGAACATACTCCTATAGTACGTACCCATGTACATCGAGTCCGTCCCCAACCGCAACTCGCCGCCCGCCATCCTCCTGCGCGAGTCCTTCCGCCAGGGCGGCAAGGTCCGCAAACGCACCCTCGCCAACCTCTCCAAGTGGCCGCCCGCCCTCGTCGACGGCCTCAAGGTCCTGCTCAAGGGCGGCACCGCGCTCGCCGCTCCCGCCGACGCCGTCGACATCCTCCGCTCCCAACCCCGCGGCCACGTCGCCGCCGTCCTCGGCACGCTCCGGAAACTGCGCCTCGACCGCGCCCTCGCCGCCGCGCCCTCGCCCCAACGCCAGCGCGCCGTGGCCCTCGTCGCCGCCCGCATCCTCGCCCCCGGCTCCAAGCTCGCCA
>JAKZRQ010000308.1:0-20595 GCA_047518105.1 Pseudomonadales bacterium
GGGGCGCGCCCTTCGGGAGTTCGCCATGCGCGCCACTGCCGCGTTGTGGTCCTTGCCAATATGCCCGATATTCCCTGCGGACCACGCCTTGCATTGACGCGCATGGCGAACTCTGAAACACCAGAAACTTGCGGGACACGGCACAAGCATCGACCGACGTGCTCGTTGTCTTCGGCAGACCAAGTGATTCGGCATGTGTGGTGGCAAGCCATTTCCATCCGCCAGTTTCTCGATCAGCTTGATGACCTGCCGGACTTGGTACGGATGCCACGAAGGATGCTATGGCTCGAACCCAAAGGCCGTTCGCTTTGCGACGGTCAACTTGAGCGGACAGTCTCGCCCCAACAACGCCCTGGCGGCTTGACGCGAAGTGGGCGCGGGCGGAGACTGAATCTCGTCGGGGCCAAGGGAGGATCCGCGATGTCTCCTCGACTGCTAACCGCTGTGGTCGTGTTCGCCGTGCTGTTCGGGGCGTTTGCCGTGGCGGACGAAACCGAGATCGTCTTCGAGAAGCGCGGTCTGCAGAAACTGGGCATCACCGCTGCGGGGAAGAAAACGCGACATCTCACCTTCGAACACACCGCACGGCGCGATGTCGCCGGCACTCCGGACCTGATGAGCGTCGAAACCGTGACGGTGGTGGGCGGCGTCATCTTCGTCGAACGGGCAAGGCCGGATGCACCCGAGTTGGCCTGTCCCGCCGTGGACATCGATCTCGCCGAGGAAAGCGGCAAACGACTAGCCGTCGACTTCGGGGACGAACGCGTTGCGGGCACACTCTACGACTGGGAAATCGAACCCCTGGCCGCGTTCGTCGGAAGCGGCTCGGATGCCCTGTTCACCTACATGGGCGTCCATGGCGAATACCACGAAGCGTTCGCAGGCAACCTGGCGGGCATCAACCTGTTCTTCCTCGACACGTTTCGGTCGCTTCGCACTCCGGCGAGCGCACACTTGGCCGTCATGACGAACGTTCCCGGCTATACGTCGGACCGAGAAGTCAACGCGGCCAACGATGAAGCATCACGAGAGCTCGTACGCTGGATGGGCACGAGCCACCTGATGTTCACCGACCTCGACATCGACTTCGTCTATCGGTCGGCAGATGGCGAACTGGTCATCGACGGCGACCCCTATTGGATCAAGGTGCGCAGCAGAACGGGCGGGGCCGGTCGGATCAGCGGACGCTTCGACGACTCTGCGACCACGCTGGCGGCCAACCCGGCGGTGTTTGGCAGCGGCTACCGGCTGGCCAAGTACGCGGCGTTCTTCCGGTACTTGAAGGCCGACTGCCCGACCCGGTGGAAGGCGCTGCACCGGAACATCGCGGATGCCAAACGGGAACTGGATCTCTACACGATTCCCCTGCGACGGATGCCGTACGCGGTTCGTTGATCGCCTCGACGATTCGGGCAGCACAATGTTCACAGGCAATACCGGCATCATCGGCATCGCGGTGCCGGTCGACGGCACCCTCGGCATCAAGAACACTTGAACATGCGGGCCGGGCCCGGCGCTCGCGCCGCGGACGCCAGTGCCGCCAGCGCCGACAGGCTGCCGCGGGCGACCGTATTCGCCTACAGCATTCCGAGCGTCGGCGCCGGCTACATGTACCTGCTCGTCGGCCTGTACGTGATGAAGTTCTCCACCGACGTGCTGCTGATCTCGCCGCTGGTCATGGGTCTGATCTTCAGCGCTTCCCGGGTATGGGACGCGGTGTCGGATCCGCTCGTCGGCTACCTGTCCGACCGTACGCGTTCCCGCTTCGGACGACGGCGAACCTGGATGGCCGCCAGCATCCTGCCGATCAGCGCAACCTTCGTGATGGTCTTCGCGCCGCCGGCGGACCTCACCGACACCGGACTCGTGGTCTGGATGGCCGTCGCGATCATCGGCTTCTATTCCGTGATGACGGGCTTCTTCGTGCCGCACCTGTCGCTGGGCGCGGAACTTTCGACGAACTACCACGAACGCAGCCGCCTGTTCGGCTATCGCCACGGTTTCTACACCTTCGGCTCGATCTTCTCCCTGGTGACCATGCAGTTGCTGATCGGCGCGGAAGCCGAGGGCGAGACGGCGGCGCGGGAGAGCGCGCTGGAACTCTCGCTACCGGCGTGCCTGTTCACGATGCTGGTCATCCTGTTCGCCGTGGTGCGCCTGCGCGAGCGGCCGGAGTTCCAGGGCCGCGTCGGCGCGAGTCCGTTCAAGGCCTTCGCCGACGTGTGGCGCAACAAGCACTCGCGGCTGCTCATCGTCGTCACCCTGATCGAGAATACGGGTTCGGCCGCCATCGGCGTGCTGACGCTCTACGTCGCCCAGTACGTCGTTGGCGCTCCGCACATGGCCCCGCTCGTCATCCTCGCCTACATGATCCCCTCGGCCTTCTCCGTGCCACTGTGGATCCCGCTGTCGCGGCGGATCGGCAAGGTGCGCCTGTGGATGGCCTCGATGCTGTTGACGGGCGTCTCCTTCGGCGCCATGTTCTCGCTGCCGTTCCTGGCGGGGGATATCCGACTCGGGGTGATGTTCGTATTGGCCGTGCTTGCCGGGCTCGCCGCCGGCTGCGGCGGCACGATCGCACCATCGGTGCAGGGCGACGTCATCGACTACGACGAGTACCTGACCGGCGAACGCAAGGAAGGCTCGTACTTTGCAGCCTGGAACTTCGTCTACAAGAGCGCCGTGGGCGTGATGCTTGCGCTGACGGGATTCGTGCTCGACCTTTCGGGTTTCGTGCCGAACCAGCCGCAGACGATGACGACGCAACTATGGATGGTGGGTCTGTACGGCATATTCCCGCTGGTCTGCTACACCATCGGCGCCATCCTGTTCTCGCGCTTCAAGCTCGACGAAGCCGCCTACCGGCAAATCCGCGCGGAACTGGACGCCCGCGCGGCCACTACCTGAACTCCCAGGTCGGTCAACCTGTAGCCGATCTCCAGGCTTTGCGTCAGCCCAAGAGCTTTGAGCTTGCGCACGTTGGCCTTGAACTTCGGGGTGTCCCAACCCATCGCCGGTGCCAAGTCCCCGGCACGGGTCGCCGGACGCGCCTCGATCAACGCCAACACCCGCGCCGTCCACGGCGCCGTGCTGCGCCGGTCGGTGGCTTCGAGACGCGCCAGCGCCTCCGCCGCGGTCAGGGTCGGTGGCGACTTCACGGCATCGTCGGTCAGCGCGAACTCCACGCGGGTGACTTGTGCCGTTCCCGGTAGACGGAGGAACGCGGCCAGCGCGGCTCGGGACGCAAACCCCGCGCGGATCGCATCGTCGTCTTCGACTTCCGACAGACGCATGGTGTGCAGATCGGTGACCTTGACCGCCCCGGTTGGCCGCAGTCGGTAGACGCCGCCGACCTTGACCTGCCGACGCTTCCAGTTGCGGAACGACACCGTGACGTCGCCAGCGCGAATCTGGTCGCTGTTGCGTGTGGTGAACTGCAAGTGACTACATCCTGAAGGTTCGGTCCCAATGGAACCCGGTGCCGTCGAAGTGGATCTTGAATAGGTCGGGATTGCGCGTGGCTTGCCAACCGGCCACACCGAACGAGGGGTCGATGTGATTGAGGAACAGGCTGATCGCGGCACCGTGGGAACTTAGGATGGCCCTATTGGCTGACGCCGACCCGATGCGTTCGACGCACGCGACCATGCGCGATTGACAGGAGCGGAAGGACTCGCCGCCGGGGTGGGTGTAGTCGAAGTCCTCCCAAAGCCTGCCCATCGCGGCTTTGAAGTCGATGTCTACGTCGTCGCTGAGCTTCAGTTCGCGAATGTCGGGCTCGATCTCGACTGAGAGACCCTGGCTCTCGCAATACGGCTGCACCGTGTCTAACGCCCGACGATTGGGACTGGAGACGACTCGCGAATGGCCGCCGACCCGCCGACGGAGTTCGCGAACCAGCATCTGCGCTTGAATTCGCCCGCTCGACGACAGGGGCCAGTTGGCCTCGTCAAGGTGGCTGCTCGGGGCGGCTTCGGCGTGGCGAAGGAGGTAGAGGGTCGAGGTGGCCATCGCCGTGCGTCAACCTTGCGGCCCTGTTCTCAACCCTTCGTCGCGTCCCAACCCGCAAACGAGCCGCCTTCCTCCGCCAGCCGCTTCAACAGCGGTGCCGGCCGCCAGATGTCGCCGTACTCCTGATGAAACGCGAGGATGTCCCGATACACGTGGTCCAACCCGATCTGGTCGGCGTAGTACATCGGCCCGCCGCGGTACTTCGGGAAGCCGTAGCCGTGGATGTACACCACGTCGATGTCCCTGGCGCGCAGCGCAATGGCATCGTCGAGAAGCTGGGCGCCGATGTTGATGAGCGGATAGAGGCAACGCTTCAGGATTTCGGCGTTGTCTATCTCGCGGCGCGAGAAACCGAGTTCGGCGGACGTCTCCTCGATGATCTTGGCGACGGCGGGGTCGGGCTGACCTTGGCGGCTGCCTTGGGCGTAGGTGTAGAAGCCGGCGTTGGTCTTCTGCCCGAAACGGCCGAGGTCGCACAGCCTGTCGGGCACGATGGCGGTGAGCGGCTTGTCGGCGTTCCCCGCCATACTGCGCGCGCGCCAGCCGAGGTCTAGACCAACCAGGTCGTTCATTGCGAAGGGGCCCATGTTGAAGCCGAAGTCGACGATCACCTTGTCCACCTGTTCCGGCAGCGCGCCGTGCAGGATGATCTCGCCGGCTTGCCGGGTGTAGCCGCCGAGCATGCGATTGCCGATGAAGCCCGGCGCGTTCAAGGACATGACGGGTGTCTTGCCGAGGGTCTTGCCGAGGGTCATCGCGGTGGCCAGCGTCTCCTTGTTGGTCTCGGCGCCACGCACCACTTCGAGTAGCTGCATGATGTTCGCCGGACTGAAGAAGTGTGTCCCGACCACGTCGCCCGGGCGCTTGGTCATGGCGGCCATCTGGTCGATGTCTAGGCCGGAGGTGTTGCTGGCGAGTATCGCGCCGTCCTTCATCGCGGCGTCGAGTTTCTTGAAGATCTGCTTCTTGAGATCCAGGTTCTCGTAGACGGCTTCGATCACCACGTCGGCATCCGCGATCGCCGCGTAGTCCAACACGCCGTCGATGAGGCCAAGACGCGTGTCGCGTTCGGCTTCGGTGATCCTGCCGCTCCTGACCATGCGCCCGTAGTTGCTCTCGATCACCGCGAGGCCCTTGTCCAGGGCATCTTGGCTTACTTCGAGCACCTTCACGGGAATGCCGGCGTCGGCGAAGCTCATAGCGATGCCTCCACCCATGAGCCCGGCGCCGACGGTCGCGGCGCTGCCGATTGTCTTGGTCGGCGTATCTCTGGCTACGTCCGGAATCCGTGCGGCTTGGCGCTCGCCGAAGAACACATGAATCATCGCCGCGCGCTGCTCGTGGTCGTGGCAGACCCGGAAGTTCGCTCGCTCGGCACCCATGCCCTCGTCGAAATCGTCGAACTCGACGGCGGCCTTCACCGAATTGAACGCCATCTGGCCGTTGATCTGGCCCCGTAGGCGGCGCGCCAAGTAAGCCTCTCCGGCCTTGAAGACATCGGGATTGGCGCGGTCTGCATCGATCTTGTCCCGCCGGTTGCGCACGAGTGGGTAGGGTCCGCCCGTGGTCGCCCTGGCCTTGGCGAAGGCAATGGCGCCGGCAACGAGGTCGTCTTCGATGATCTTGTCTACGATGCCAAGTTGGAGGGCCTCCTCGGTGTCGAAGGGGTCGCCGGAGAGGATCGCCTGCATGGCCCGTTCCGCGCCGATCAATCGCGGCAGGCGTTGGGTGCCGCCGCCTCCGGGCAACAGGCCGATCTTGATCTCGGGCAGGCCGACCGGCGCGCCGGGTGCCGCGAGGCGGTAATGGCACGTCAGCGCGAACTCCAGACCGCCGCCGAAGGCGGTGCCGTTGATCGCGGCGACAACCGGCTTCTCGCTTTCCTCGATCAGCCTGCCGACGGCGTGCTTCGGCTGCTCGTCCGGGCTCGGCGTCTTGCCGAAGTCGCGGATGTCCGCACCGGCGATGAACGCGCGGCCCTTGCCGGTCACGACGACACCTTCCACGTTGTCGTCGGCCAGTGCCGTTTCCACGTGTTGCGCCAAGTAGAAGCGCACGCCGGAACTCAGCGGGTTGACCGGCGGGTTGTCGATGGTGAGCAACGCGACGCCGTCACGCACTTCGTGGTGGACTGTTCCGAGTAGGGCCACGGGCTTGATTCCTCCAATGATCGAATGGCAATGCGCGATTATACCCAGCCGGGCGAATTTCCTACGTCGCGAATCGCTCTTGTCCGATACCGCCGCCGTTCCGCACGCCCTATCGTCGTCTACTCCTGTGGCGGCAACACCCATGGCGAAACGAGAGCACAAGGACCACATCGGAAAGCGGCTATTCCGCAATGAACGGCTGGTGGCGGATCTGCTTCGCGGCTTCGTGCCGGCGCGGTGGACGGCCGACCTCGACTACGCGACGCTTCGCCCGTTGCCAACGGAGTTCGTCAACCGTCGTGGGGACAAGAGGATCGGCGACCTGCTGTGGCTGGTCAACCGCGAGGACGAATCGCCGGTACTGGTCATGATCGAGAACGAATCCCGGGTCAACCGCAGGATGGCGGCGCGGATGATGACGAACGTCGGGTTGCTCTACGAGAGCCTGACGCGCCGTGCGCGGGGACCGGACGGACGCTACCCCGCAGTGCTGCCGCTGGTGATCCACAGCGGCGAGCGCCCTTGGACGGCGGCGGAAGATCTTTGCGATCTCGTCGGACGACGTGATCCCTTGGCGGCATTCGTGGCGGGCCGGCGGTTCTTGCCGCTTGACCTTATCCGCCTCGCGCGGGACGATCTGCCGTCGTCCAACCGGATGAGCGTTGTGGTTCGGGTGCACAATAGCCCTTCGGCGACGGCTCTCGCAGACGAACTCGCGGAGGCGTTCGAATGGATCGGCGAGGACGAACACGACCTTCGACTGCCTTTGTTGGACTGGGTCTACGATGTGGTGCTGCCGCTGCGATTCCCCGCAGCGCACGCCTGGGAATTTCAGGAATTGGAACAGGAGGTATCGATGCTGGCCGAACGAGCAAAGCAATGGACCGAGGACTGGTTTCGACAGGGCAAGGCGCAAGGCATCGAGCAGGGCAAGGCGCAAGGCATCGAGCAGGGCAAAGCCCAGGGCATCGAGCAGCAGCGTTCGTTGCTGTACCGTCAGGCAGCGCGGCGCTTCGGCGTTCCGGCGGCGGAACGCGTGGCCGCGCATCTGGCTGGCGCAAGCAGTCCGGCACAGCTCGAGGAAGTAGGCGATCTGATCGTTGACTGCACAACGGAACACGACCTGCTCGACTCCCTGGATTCCTGGTCTGACCGTCGCTCCGGGTAGCCTTGCGGAGATCCGATGAAGACCGACAGGCCCGTGGCCTCTGCTGCGGCTTCCTTACCGCTGCGTCGGGGGAGCGGCTACCCCCATCCTTTTTCACAACCCTGCGCTGGGCGCGAAAAGCGAGCCTTGGGGGATGCGTTCGGACTTGCCGACTTCGGCGTCAACCTCGTCACCCTGCCGCCGGGGACTTGGTCGTCGCAACGGCATTGGCATTCCGGGGAAGACGAGCTGGTCTACATTCTGGAAGGCAGTCCGACGCTGATTACCGATGAAGGGCGCACGCTTCTGGCACCGGGCATGTGCGCGGGGTTCCCGGCCGGGGCGGCCAACGGCCATCACTTGGTGAACGACTCCGACGAGCCGGTCGTCTATCTCGAAGTAGGTAGCCGTCGGCAAGGCGAAGACGTCGACTACTCCGACATCGACATGCAGATCAAGAGCCGGGGTGCGGGTAGCGGGTATTCACACAAGGACGGCACGCCCTACCCATGAAGCGCGGCCCAGTCGTCTGGGATTGGCCGCTGCGGCTGTGGCATTGGGCGTTCGCGGGGTTCATCGTCTTTTCGCTCTACTCGGGACTCGACGGCGACATCGGCCTGCTTGAGTGGCATCAGCGCTCGGGTCTTGCGTTGCTGGGATTGCTGGTCTTCCGCGTCGGCTGGGGGCTATGGGGTGGCCGTTACGCGCGTTTCGGTCACTACTGGACGACGCCGTCGGCCTTCGTCGACCACTTCCGCAGGCGGGGCGAACGCGCAGTTCACACCTCGCCCGGAATAGCTCTGGCCGTCGTGTTCTTGATCGCGGTGGCGGTCCAGGTCGGCAGTGGGATGTTCGCCACCGATGACATCTTCAACGAGGGACCGCTGAATCGCTACGTGTCCCCGGAGTTCGCGCGAACGGCGACGTGGATCCACCACCGTGCGTTCTGGCTGATCCTCGGCGCGGCGGGCATTCACCTATTCGCCCACGCGGTGTACGGATTCGTGCTTCGCGATCCCACGCCAGTCGCGATGTTCACGGGGAGAAAGCGGGTGGATGTGCCGCCATCGCCGCACTTCTGGCTGCGCGCGACGTTGACGGCAGCAGCGGCGACCGGCGTCGCGTTCGCCGTGACCTACGCCGACCGCATCTTCTAGAGAGAATGCGCGCCCTGTGGGCGCGTTTGAGAATGCTGCAAGCATTCTCCAAACGCCTTGGGCGAAGTTTCATTGCCGAGGGAGGCGCGGAGAATCTCAGCCGCGTCGACCTTCCCCTTCTGCATCGCCTCTTCGTCCAACGGCACGTTCAGCATCTCGGCGATGTAGGCGGTCGTCTGCCAATCAAGCTCTGCCGCCTGTAGGGGCGTCGCGCCGTCCCAAGTCATGGCGTTGGCGTCGGCGCCTTTGTCGAGAAGCAGTTGGACGATGTCGGTACGGCCGAACACGGCAGCGCCGTGCAGGGCCGTCGAGCCGTTGCTTTCGTTTTGGGCATCCACCTCCGCGCCCGCGTCGATCAACGCCGCGGCGATATCGGCATGACCGAACAATGCGGCGACGGACAGCAAGGGTGCGCCGTCGGGGCTGTGCGCATTCACGTACGCGCCGCGATCGAGCTGGACTCGAACAGCGTCGGCGTCGCCGGTGGCGGTGGCCGTCCAGATGTCGGCGCCGCCTTGGTCGGCAAGGTAGGACTGAAGGAGGGCGATGATTTTCTCGCGGCCGGGCATGACCGCATCTTCGGCCACATCGAGCTGAAGCAAGCTTGCGAAGTGGCTTGTCGTCTCCCAGTCGAGGCCGGCGAGATCCCAAGCGGATTGCCCGTCGGAGGTGGGAATGGAAACGTCCGCACCCGCAGCCAGCATCTTCTCGGCGACTTCGGCTTGACCGACAAGGATCGCGACGTGCAAGGCCGTGCCGCCGTCCCGGTTCAGCGTGTTGACATCCGCGCCGTTGTCGATCAACCAAGCGCTGGCTGCCGGCTGATTTGCGATCGCCGCGATAGTCAACGGGGTGACGCCGATGTCGGGTTGGTGGCTGTCGAGGTCGGTTCCGGACCGCTTGTGGGCATTCAACCCGTCGATGTTGCCGGTACCGGCGGCCTCCCAGAGATCAGGCAGCGGCGCCGGTGCTGGTGCGGGTTCGGCCGGCGCGGACGGACTCGGTTCGGGCGTGCCGGGCTGTATGGCACAGGAGGCAAGGGCCAGTACGGCGATCACCAGCGTGGTAGCGGTGGTTGTGCGGTTCAAGGCGGTCATCTTCCCCTTCCTTGGGTTTGCGGTTGGTGGGCGTTACTCGCACATCTGCACGAGACGACCGGTACTGCATATTGGCAGATGCCGGCTATTCCGCGCGGTAGTTGTCGTGGCACCCCTTGCATGCTTGGCCGACGCCTTGGAACCCCGCGCCAATCTTGTCGCTCTCGCCGGACTCGACGGCGGTCTTGAAGGCCTTGGTCGCCTCCCTGAATGCGTCGAGCTTGGTCTTGAAGTCGTCGGCGTTCTCCCAGATGGCGTCGAGCGCGTCGCCGCCCTTTGAACTCTCCGGGAACAACGTCGGCGCGATCTCCGCCAAGTCCGCCAATGCATTCGCGTGCGCGGACAGATGGCTTGCGTGCGGTACGTCCCCGCGAACGATGTCGACGATGGCACGCATGTGGCCGCCAATGGCTTCCATGGTGTGCTCCCGGTAGTCGACCTCGCCCTCGGAAGCCGAAGCGGCAATCGCAACCAGGCACACTGACAGTGCCGTTGCGCCGGACCGGTTCATCATGGCTGTCTCCCTGAAGTGCTGGAATCGTTTAGTGTATGCGCAACGAGCGCCTGTCGAGACCGGTCTTTTGCGTGGATTGCCTACCCGTGAGTGGCTGCCTCTTCCTGATGGCGCTTCCTGATGGCGGCGGTGGTCCTCGCTATCGCCGGATGGCTCATCCGCGCAGAAATGCAGGACGACTCTGCATCGTTGCCGGTTGCCGAGGAGTCCCCGCCGTGCCGGTGCCTGCGGACCACGCGCCAGCGCGACCCCCGATTGGCATATGAAGTTCAACTGCGTCCCAGCACTCCATGAGGACGTCTTGCCATGAGGACGCCTTGATCGCATGGAAGCCGGCATCCAATCGATGTCATCCTTCACAGACGGTGCCTCCTCCTGGTGTTGGATTCGGTTGGTGTCCGTCCGCATCCTCTCGATGACTTCGTGAGCCGGATGGAAGGCGGTTCGAAGCCGGCAAACGGCAGCTTCACCGAGGGCGATCTATCTCGCCACCTGATACGCCTTTCCGGGTACATGATCCTCGGCTTCCTCGCCATGACGCTGGCGCAATTCGTCGAAATCGCCTATCTCGGCCGGGTCGGTACGGAAGCCATCGCCGCAGTGACTTTCGCCTTTCCCGTGCTCATGGCGATTGGCGCGGCGACAAGGGGGATCGGCGTCGGCATCGGCGCGGTGCTCGCCCGTGCCATCGGGGCGGGCGACCGGGAGCGGGCGGCGTTTCTCACCACCCACGGACTGCTCCTGGTATTGGTATTCAACATTGCCTGCGCCGTGCTTCTAGTCGCCTTCGGGCGTCCGTTGTTCCACCTGCTCGGCGCCCGCGACGAAGTGCTCGACCTCGTCGTCGCCTACATCCGGATATCGTCCATCGGCTACCCGCTGTTCGGACTGGCGATGGTGGGGACCGGGCTGATGCGCGCCATCGGCGATCCGGTCTACCCCGGCGTTGTCATCACCAGCGGCTCCGTGCTCCAAGTCCTGATCGGTCCCGTTCTGATCCTCGGTTGGCTGGGCTTCCCCGCCCTCGGTGTGGAAGGGGCCGCTTGGTCTTTCGTGATCGCGCGGTCGTCTTCGTTCTTGATCGGCGTCTATTGGTTCTGCTTCAAGGAGCGCATGATCCGGGCCTCGTTTTTCCGTTTCGCCGCCTCCGCCCGGGACATCCTGCATGTCGGGCTGCCCGCCATGGCGAGCAACATCATCGAACCGTTGGCATCGGCGGTCGTAACGCGGCTGTTGGCCCCTTTCGGCGCGGCGGTGGTGGCGGGCTTCGGCATTGGTGCACGGATCGAGTCGGTGGTGTTCATGGTCGTCATCGGCATTGCATCCAACGCCGCACCGCTCGTCGGGCAGAACTGGGGGGCTCGACGATTCGACCGCGTTGATCGGGCGCTCCGACTCTGCTACCGCTACTGCCTGGTTTGGGGCGTCATCGCCGCCGTCATCATGTGGACCGGCGGAGAACTCTTCGTTTCGCTTATCACGGACGAGCCGGTTGTCGTCGCCACGGCGACCAGCTACCTCTACATCATTCCGGTCACCATCGGCTTCGCGGGCATGTTCAACGTCGCCAACGGCGCGTTCAACGCCCTGTCGAAGCCGCTTCCACCCTTGATTCTGTCGCTGTTGCGGCTGATGGTCTTCTACATCCCGCTAGCCCTTATCGCCCGGCACTGGCTTGGTCATGTGGGCCTATTCGCGGCGGCGGCGTTCACCAACGTCGTCCTCGGCTTGTGGGCTCGGCAGTGGAACGACCGGACGGTGATCCGACAACGGCAACGGCTGTTGGGTGTGGCGGCTTGATTCGACGCGGTGACGCAGCGTCGTTGTAGAATGCGGCGTCTTTTGTCGCATGCCGGTGCAATGATGGGCCCTCTATGGGCAAACGACGAGACTTGAACCCAATGCGCAAGGGCAACGAATGAGGATACGCATCCATCGCGGGACCAAGGAAATCGGCGGCACCTGCATCGAATTGGAGGCCGCAGGCAAGCGTATCGCGCTCGATGTCGGCCTGCCCCTCGACGCACCCGAAACGGGCCATGAGCGGCTGCTTCCCGATGTGCGCGGGTTCCGGGAAGACGACGACAGCCTGCTTGGGGTGGTGATCTCGCATCCGCATCAAGACCACTACGGACTTGCCAGGCACATCCGTCCGGAGGTCCCCGTCTACATCGGCCGGGACGCCAACAACATTCTGAAAGCCGCCAGCGCCTACGTGCCTAGCGGCCACTTCTTCGCCAATCCCCGCTTTATCGCCAACAAGACACCGCTGGAGATCGGCCCGTTTCGCATCACGCCCTTTCTCGTTGACCACAGCGCCTTCGATGCCTACTCCCTGCTCGTCGAAGCCGACGGCAAGCGGGTTTTCTACTCGGGCGACTTCCGAGGCCATGGGCGCAAGATGGCGTTGTTCGAGTCGCTGATCGCGCATCCGCCGAAGGACATCGACATGCTGCTCATGGAAGGCACGACCATCGGCCGGACCGGGTCGAGCGAGGGGTTCGCGACGGAAGAGGACCTTGAACAAGAATTCGTCCGGGCGTTCAAGGAAACCAAGGGCATCCATTTCGTCTGGACCTCGTCCCAGAACATCGACCGAATCGTGACTGTCTTCCGAGCCGCCAAACGCACGGGGCGGGCGCTCATCATCGACCTGTACACCGCCGTGGTCCTGGAAGCGACGGGCAAGGACACCATCCCGCAGTCGTGTTGGGAAGAGGTGAAACTCTATACGCCGCAAAGTCAGCGGGTCCACATCAAGAAGCACGCGCTCTTCGACGATCTAAGACGGCACGGGAGCAAACGGATCTACCGGGAGCAACTGCCGGAGCTGGCCGGTCGCTCGGTCATGCTGTTCCGTCCCATGATGATGCGCGACAACGGCGTTCGGGCGGTGCTTGACGACGCCCGACTCAGCTACTCGATGTGGGAAGGGTACCTGAAGGACGGCTACGGACGCCGCGTCGTCGAATGGATCGAGGAACGCGGCATTGGGTGGCGGATGATTCACACCTCGGGCCATGCGTCGGTGGCGGATCTCAAGCGTCTTGCCAGCGCAATTGCGCCGCGTACGCTGGTGCCGATACATTCGTTCGAGACGGGACGGTTCGGCGAGTTTTTCGAGAACGTCGTGCAGAAGCAGGACGGCGTTTGGTGGGAGGTCTAGGCGCGCCGCATGTGGCGGCGGCGCGCCCGGTAGGGCGCGCATTCTCCCGGCCTCGTTCGAAATGCAACTCAAGTGTCAACACTCGACGTGCTCAAGGAATCTAGTAGCGCGTTTTCCAACTGAATACGACGTATTTAGTCGCATAGTTCGCCCATAATCCTCGCTATTCCAATCGACGAGCGAGGCAACCGATGTTCACCGCGTACATCCGCCACCTCACCTTCAACTACCTCGGCAACATCGTCTGGCGCCTGGATCGTCGGCGCCCCCAGGCTTTAGGCGTGGTCGAGTGGCTCGGCGAGAACGCCGGCCTCTTGGAACTGGATGCCGACCACTTGGGTCTCCCGACGGACTGCTTCTCGCCGGACTCGCCGCCTTCGGAAAGGGCTTGGAGACGCCTGCGTCGGGCAATCGCGGTCGAGTCCGACGCGACCAAGGGTGCAGCGGCGGACCAGGTGACCAAACGTCTGGAGAGCCTCGGCCGGATGACCGGTCTGTCCGAGGACGACATCGTCATTCTCGAAGTCCTGCTCCGCTACGAGACACAGCCGGTGATCGAGGATCTGATCGACACCGTGTTCTCCGGCAAAGGGATTCGGTTGAGCACGCCCCTGAACCTCAGGGGCGCAGCGCTGTCGAGTGTTCTGCGCATGTCTGCGAATACGATTCGGCGCCGCTTCGCGCCGGAAGCGCCGCTGGTCCGATCCGGGCTGGTTCAAGTCGACGACGATCAGGACGTGTCGACGGTCAGTCGCCTGCACCGGTTGGTCTCGGTCGTGGACGGCCACGCCGACGTGCGCCAGTTGCTGTTGGGGGACAACCGAACCAGTGAACTCGAATGGTCGGATTTCGACCATCTAGGACAGAGCCGCGAGGACGTGGAGAGCCTGCTGCAGGGGGCGCTCGAGCGGGGTGCTCGGGGCGTCAACATCCTTGTCTACGGGCCGCCGGGCACGGGCAAGACCGAGTTTTGCCGCGTCTTGGCAGGTCGAATCGGCGTCGATCTCTTCAGCGTCGGCGAGGCCGACGAGAGCGGCGACGAGCCGACGCGCAGGGAACGCCTCGCCGAACTCCGGCTCGCGCAGAGCTTGCTGGGCGAGGATCAAGGCGCGGCGCTGCTGTTCGACGAAATGGATGACCTGCTCTCGGAAGGCGGGATTGGAATATCGATGGGCGGCATGTTCGGCCGCAGGCATCAAGGCGGCGCTTCGAAAGTGTTCATGAATCGCCTGCTGGAAGAGACGCCGGCGCCGACGCTGTGGACCACCAACATCGCGCATGCGGTCAGCCCCGCCATTCTCCGGCGCATGATGTTCGCCTTGGAGATGCGCCAACCGCCGCCGCGGATTCGAGCGCGTATCTGGTCGCGGCAACTGGCGCGTCACGGCATCGATGCGACGCCTGAGGATGCGTCCGCGCTGGCCCACGAATTCGATGCCACGCCGGGCGTTGCCGCCGGTGCGACGGCGGCCGCCGATCTAGGCGACGGCGGCTTCGACTCGGTGCGTCGTGGCGTGCGGAGTCTGTCCCGCGTACTCGGGTGCGACAAGCCGGGCAGGTCGAAATCGGTGGTCTACGATCCGGAATTCATCGAGGCCGACATCGATCTCGTTGCGCTCGCGGATCGCTTGGAAGCCAATGGCGAACGGCGGTTCTCGCTGTGCCTGCAAGGCCCGCCCGGCACGGGCAAGAGCGCCTATGTTCGCTATCTCGCGGACCGTCTGGGCCTCGAGGTGATGCACAAGCGCACTTCGGACATCCTGAGCATGTGGGTCGGCAAGTCCGAGCGGAACATCGCCGACGCCTTCGCGGAGGCAAGGGCCAACGAGGCGTTCTTGATCTTCGACGAAGCCGACTCGCTCCTGGCGGATCGCCGTGGCGCGACGCGCAATTGGGAGGTGAGTCAAGTCAACGAGATGCTGACCTGGATGGAGAGCCACCCGCTGCCCTTTGCCTGCACCACGAACTACGGCGAGAATCTCGACAGTGCGGCGCTTAGGCGGTTCGTGTTCAAGGTGTCGCTTGGCTACATGAAGCCAGCCGCCTCGGCTGCTGCGTTCCGGGCGTACTTCGGTTTGGAACCGCCCGGGAATCTCGGCGTCTTGGGAGTCCTCACGCCCGGCGACTTCGAGGTGGTGCGTCGCAAGGCGGGAGTGCTGGGCCAATTGGATGACGGCGTGGCGTTGACCGACATGCTCCGCGCGGAATGCGATGCGAAACCGGGTGGCACGGCCGCGATCGGATTTGCGGGACGGTAGCCGGTCGCCATGCGGCGAGCCATGGCCGATTTCGCACATGTGGGCGGGGCGGTCTCGCCAACGCGTGTGGCGGAGCTTGGGAGATGCTCGGGCGCTTTTCGCGCCCACGCCATCCGAGAACCGTTGTGGTACTTTTCCATGATGCAACCGAGATCTTCGCGCTCCGGCCCGCGTCTCGATATCGAAACACCGGCGACGCGCCGAGCCGAGAAACGTCCGCGACTGGGTGTCGTCCACGCCCGGGCCCTGTACCGGCCGGTGCCGCCGGTCGAGTTCGACGACGACGGCCATCCCTGCCGGGACGGCTGCACGGAAGGCGGCCGATACCCGGATCGCAGAGTGCGAGGAGCGGCTGCGGTCGGAAGGTCCATGATGTTCAGGGCGGGTTCTGGTCGCAGGAATGCAGTTGACGCCCTGGGTTGTCGTGGTCGCCTTGGCGGCGACTGCGGCCATCGTGCCAACGGCTGCGTGTTGACCACGCGACCTGCAATAGCGCGATGAGAAAGGCCACGGACACGACGTTGCGCAGCCTTGCGATGCTGCAGTCGATTCCGGTCTATCCAGGCAGCAAGAGCACGCGGCGGATTCTCGAAGGGTTGTGCAACATGGACCCGGACTACGAAGTGACCGTACGTTCCGTCCAACGCAGCCTGGACAAACTCTCCACCGTACTTCCCATCACTTGCGAAACTCGCGGGCGCGCCAACCACTGGTTCTGGATCGACAAGGACGCGTTGACGCAGATTCCGACCATGAGCGAGCCCACGGCCTTCGTACTGAGGCTCGCCGCCGAATACCTGAGACCGATCATGCCGCCGTCGACGCTGAGCCAGCTTGATGCCTATTTCAAACACGCCGACAAGATTCTCGACACCACCGTGCTCGGCCGGTGGTCGGACAAGGCGGCGATCATCCGCCAAGGCCCGATCCTCAAGCCGCCGTCGATTCGCGACGGGGTGCAGGAGGCCGTCTACACGGCGCTCATGGGGAACCGGCAGGTTGAAGTCGGCTACCGCGGCAAGACCCGGGCACGCGCCGAGCGGATCGTTCTGAACCCGTTGGGTCTGGTCGTTCGCGCCGGCATCGTGTACCTGGTCGCGACGGCCTGGGACTACGACGACATCCGTCACTACGTGCTGCATCGGATGAGCAAACCCGACCTGTTGGACGAACCGGCGAGAGCGCCGCCGGGCTTCCGCTTGGCGGATCACATTCGGGAGGATCGGCGGTTCTCCTACCCCTTCGGTCCCGGCAAGCTCCAACTGCGCGCCCTGTTCGACGCAGATGCCGCAGTGCATCTCACCGAAGGCCGCCTGGCTGCGGATCATCGCGCGACCGAGCAGGAAGACGGGCGAGTCCTGATCGAGGCTACCGTGCCCGACACCGCCGATCTGCGTTGGTGGCTATTGGGCTTCGGCAGCGCGGCGGAAGTGCTGCAACCGGCGACTTTGCGCGAGGAGTTTCGGGAACAAGCGCTACGGATGCGGGGGATGTACGGATGACCAAAGCGAGACACCCTCCTTGCCGCGTAGTTGTTGTTGAGCGCGGCTAAACTGAACAAAATGAGCAAATGAGCCAAGTTCTCGCCGCCCGTAGAGGAATGCGGCAGTTGGTCGAGATGCATGGCGCGCCAAACACATCATTGAAGAATCGGGTCGAGCGTCGGACTGACCTTCGGCCTTGACCGACGGCCAAGTCCACCGGGGGAACCAATGGCGGCAAGAGCGGAACGGCGCAGTTTCTGGACCTGGGGATACGTCTCCGACGAGCCGAGCGGCGCCGAGCGCCGAGCGGCGGCGAAACGCTTGGCGGAGCGAATCGGCGAGGACGTGGCGCCGCCGCCGATCCCCGCCATTGAAGGCATCGTGCTGCCGCCTCCCGGGCTCGATGTGCCGGGGGCGTTGACGGAGTGGGTGTCCACGGCAAACGTTGAACGTGTTACCCACACCTACGGCGGCCACTCGCTGGAACTGCTCAAGGCCTTGCGCGGCGAGTTCGACCGCCCGCCCGATGCCGTCGCCCATCCTCGGGACGAAGACGAGCTGGAAGCGACCCTTGCGTGGTGCGATCGGAAGGGCCACGCGGCCATTCCCTACGGCGGCGGCACGTCGGTGGTTTGGGGTGTCAGCGTGCCAGCGGGTGCCGACACGGCAGTTACCATCGATCTGGACAACCTGAACAAGGTGCTCGAAGTCGATGACGTCTCCCGGGCAGCACGCATCGGGGGCGGGATGCTGGGACCGGATCTGGAAGCGGCGCTGCGACCCCATGGCTTGACCCTGCGCCACTTCCCGCAGAGCTTCCCCTGGTCCACCGTCGGCGGCTGGGTGGCGACGCGATCCGGGGGTCACTACGCCACCAACCATACGCACATCGACGACTTCGTGGAATCAACCCGAATGTTGACGCCGAGGGGCTGGTTCGAGTCCCGGCGCTTGCCCGGCAGCGGTGCCGGACCAAGTCCGGATCGCTTGGTGCTGGGCTCCGAAGGCACCCTTGGCATCATCACCGAGTGCTGGTTGCGCTTGCAGAAGCGCCCGGTGTTCCGCGGCACGGCCGGCGTGCTGTTTCCATCCTGGCGAAGCGGTTGCGAGGCCGTGCGCGAAATCGCCCAAGCCAAGCTCTGGCCTGCGAACCTGCGTATCCTCGACCCGGCGGAGGCCGAGTATTCCGCCGGGCTGGACGGCGAGCGTGCGCTGCTCATCATCGGTTTCGAATCGAGCGAAGTGCCGCAGGACGCCAACATCCGCGCTGCGGTGTCCATTGCCCGGATCCATGGGGGCGTTGTCGACGACGATGCCATCCTGGTCGATGACGGCACCGGCCGGCCGACTGGGCGGGGAGGTGTCGTGGGTGCTTGGCGCAACGCCTTCATCGGCGTGAACGCGGGCCTGACGGCGGGCCTAGGGCTGCTCTCGGACACGTTTGAGACCGCCATCACGTGGGACCGTTGGCCGGACTTCGACGGCGAGATCCGCGAGCGCGTGGGTGCGGTCTTGCATCGCGAGCTGCGAGGAGCGCGGCTTTCCTGCCGTTTCACCCACGTGTATCCCGACGGGCCTGCGCCCTACTACAGCTTCAGCGGCATCGTTCCCCGAGGTGCGGAATTCGAGCGCTGGCAGAGCGTCAAGCAGGCGGCGATGGCAGCGGTTGTGGAAGCCGGGGGCACGGTGACCCACCATCATGCCGTGGGGCGGATGCACCGCAGCGGTTGGGACGTTCAACGCCCCGGGCTGTTCGCGGATATCTGGCGGGCGGCCAAGCGCAGCGTCGATCCGAACGGGATCCTGAACCCCGGCGTGCTGCTCGATCCTTGACGTCGAACGCGTTGCTAGTGCGTCTCGCTGCCCGAGCGCGCGCCTGACGGCGCGTGCAAGAGCGCTGCCCACCGGTGTTCGCAACAACCCAAGTGTCAACATTCGGCATGCTCATGGATTCTAGTGCGTCTCGGAATACGAGCCGTTCAAGAGCGCTGCCCACCGGTGTTCGTGTGCAACCCAAGTGGCAACATTCGGCATGCTCAAGGATTCTAGTCCGCCAACTGCGGCTCGATGATACCCAACTCCACGGAGCTCTCGACGACTGCCCGGATGGTGTCCTCCACCGGCCGGATGGTCGCGCCGAGCACTTCCTTGGCTTTCTTGCAATCGTTGACCAGGTTGGACTCGACCGTGATCGGATCGCCGCTGCTGGTAACCGTCGCCGGCTTGCCCAGAACAAACCCGGGGAAATAGTCGCGGACAATGCCCGCCAGTTCCGTCCCGAAGCGGATCGCCGAACGCCCGCCCGTGCCGTGCATCACGTAGCGGTTACCCCCGTGGGTCGCCTTGTGGTCCACGGGTGACTCTGCTGCCAGGCGGTGCGCCTTCACCAGGTCGCGCACGTCGATGATGTTGTAGTACCTGTCGTACCGGGACGGCCAGGTGGGTTCGAGTCCGCCGGCCAGGCGCCCGATTTGCTCGATCCACTGGCCTACCTGGGCCTTGAACAGGATCGGGCCACAGATCATCGCGGGGTTCATGGTGATCGCATCCCAGTTGCCGCCGCTCGCGTCGGCGGCTCGATTGATCAGGTGCTCGGTGTCCACTTTGCTGCGGGTATAGGAATTGCCCGGGGCCTGCCAGCGTTCGGGCGCCACGCCGTCAGATGCCCAATCGGTTTCCGACCACTCGTAGCCCTTCGGCAGGGTGGCAGCCCTTGCCCCGGAGACGGCCGCCGTGGAACTGGTATAGACCACGCGCTTGACGCTGCCGCTGGCGTTGACGGCCTCGATCGCATTCTGCGTTCCGATGATGCCGCCATTGTAGACATCCTGGTAGACGTCGCCGCTGCCCAAGGGCTGCGACTTGCCGTCGGCGGAGTTGCCGAGCACGGCGGCGACGTGGAAGACGCCAACGCAGCCTGCGAAGGCTTCGTCGTAGGAACCCGGCGTGAACAGATCGCAGCCGTCGATGATATCCACCCGCGGCAGACGGCTTAGGTAGTCCACGCAGTCCTTGCCGCGCCACGAATTGGCGTCGCGGATGCAGGCGCGGACCTGGTAGCCGTGGATGGCGAGTTCGCGGACCATGTGGCCGCCGGTGAAGCCGGAACAGCCGGTAACGGCCACCGGGCCGTCCCTCGGGGAAATCGCTGACATGGGTCTCAGTTCCTATGCTCTGGGGCCAACTTGGCCGTGGGATGGATGACGTTGCCGTCCTTCAGGACGTCGACAGGGTCACGTCCGTCGACGCCGAGGCCGAAACGGTGGTAGCCGAGAAGTCGCTGCAGTTCTTCCGGCATTTCCCGGACGACTTCACGCGGTACCGATAGCAATTGGATCTCCTGGGGTCGGAGATAGGCCACGTTGTGGCTCATGAAGAAACCGAGCCGCTCCCGGTCCTTGGAGGCATTCGCGCCGCCGCCGTGCCACAGACCGCCCTCCCACATCAGCATCATCCCGGAGCGCATGGTGACGCGCGTGGTCTCGATGCTCTGATCGACCGGGCGGTCGTACCACTTGTGGCTGTACGGCACGATGTGGGTGGCGCCGTTCTCCAAATCGAAGTCGTCAAGCGCGATCAACGCGTTGCACACGAAATGGGGATGGGGCCTC
>JAKZRQ010000309.1:0-4598 GCA_047518105.1 Pseudomonadales bacterium
TGTACACGGGGCCAAAAGACCCGCGAGGGCGCGGCCAGCGCAGTCCGCCATCGGCACGATCATCGACATCGCGGTCAAACTAGTGAAACCCAAGAGCTTTTTGACGCCGACAAGCGGCCTGGTGAGAAATGCGGGCTAGGACCGTCATGGCGACAGAGACCCGATACGGTCCGCGCATCGGTATCGCGCTGCTCCGCACGACGCTGACCCGGTACGGTCTGACCCGGTACGGTCCGCGCATCGGTATCGCGCTGCTCTGCACGACGCTGCAGGTTTGCCTGGGTACGGTCTACGCGTGGAGCTACTTCCAGACGCTCTTGGTTCGACAGCACGGCTGGTCCTTCACCGAGACCGCATGGGCGTTCAGCATCACCATCTTCGCGCTCGGCACCTCCGCCGCCTGGGCGGGGGCCGCCCTGCCCAAGCTCGGCCCGCGGAAACTGGCCCTGGCCGGCAGCGCGATGTTCTCCGGAGGCTACCTGATCGCCGGGCTCGCCCTGCATCTGGACAACCTCGCGCTCTTCTACCTCGGCTATGGCGTCATCGGCGGCGCCGGCATCGGCTTCGGCTACGTCACCCCGGTGGCGACCGTTGCGAAGTGGTTTCCCGATCACAAGGGCCTGGCGACCGGGGTCGTCGTCATGGGCTTCGGCGTCGGAGCACTGCTGCTCAGCAAGGTGCTCGCTCCGGTGTTGGTGCTCCACGCGCAGAGCGACCTCCCGACCGTTTTCCTGTGGCTCGGCGTGATCTTCGCCGCGATTCTGCTGCCGACCAGCTACCTGCTTCGCGATCCGCCCCCGGAAATCGCCGCGGCGGCGGCAGCCGCGGCCGTCGAAGCGCCCGACATACCGATGCGCGCGTGCCTCGGTTCCGCCGAGTTCATCGTCATGTGGCTGGTGTTCTTCTTCAATATTTCCGCAGGCATCGCCGTGATCAGCTTTCAGTCGTCGCTTCTGCAGGAGGTCTGGGGACTGGCCGACCCCTCCATCGAACCCGAAAAGCTTGCGGAATACGGGGCTACGTTGATCGCCGCGAGCTCCTTGTGCAACGGCGTCGGGCGCCTGCTATGGGGCCTCCTGTCCGACCGCATCGGCCGCGTCGCCGTGTTCCGCATTCTGCTGGCGAGCCAGATGCTGGTTTTCGGCATCCTGATGACGGAGCGCGACCCGTGGATCTTCTCGGCGCTGGTCTGCTACATCCTGCTGTGCTTCGGCGGCGGCTTCGCCACCATGCCGTCGTTCGTACTCGATGTCTTTGGATCCAAGCGCATGTCGACGATCTACGGCGCAATGCTCACCGCCTGGGCCGCTGCGGGGATATTCGGGCCGCTCTACGTGGGCTATCTGAAGGACCAGTACCCGGACCGGGCCGTCATCTACTGCTTCCTGATCGGCATTCTCATCCTTGGATTGGGATACGTCTTTACCTACCTCCTGAGCGATGATCCATTGCGAATCGGCAAGCCGACTGTCCAGGACACGTTGCGCCAATTCGGTATCGCGCCGGTGCACTGACGCGACCATCCCGGCGATCCAGCATGCGTTCATCGTCCTCGACAGGGCACCCGAAGACTACCGCGATCGTTCGCCATGCTCGCCGCGGCGGCATCAAATTCGTCATCCTGCACCACGCAGATTGCGCTGGCGGCGCATTCCACTACCGCGTCGATGCGAACGGCGACGTTCGGTCGGAACTCGACGAAGAAGAACGCGGCCAACACCCCCGCAGCATCGGCGTGGTGGTCGACGGCAACTTCGATGCCGCCGTGCCAAGCGAGACGCAGCTCGCCGCGTTGCGGGGTCTCGTGCTGAAACTGAAACTGCGCTATCCGACCGTGGAAATCGGCGCCCACCGGCAGATTCGGGGCGGTCCGAGGAGCACCTGTCCTGGTCGGCGCTTTCCCATGAAGGCGCTGGCCGAGTGGTCCCGAACCGAACTGCTGCGCGAGCGGGACGAAGTGTTGACGCGGGACGTCGAGGCGCAGTACTCGCGGATATAGAGCCTACGCCGCAGTCGACTCGGCCTTGGGCTTGAATCGCCGGGCATGCATTGCCTCCAGGCGTTTCTTCGCTTCCGGGCTCATGAATCGCGTTCCCCGCGAGTGGTCCGGGCCGTGCTCGTCCCAGCCTACGGCGTCGGCTTCACCACCCACACTACCGCGCAAGCCGTTTTGCACCTTTTCGCCGGGTCGCATTTAATGGGCTCATGCGTCTGCACGTCGTCGATGGCACCTACGAACTCTTTCGAGCCCAGTACTCGAAGCGGCCGGATCGAGTCTCTCCCACCGGCATGGACGTCAAGGGCGTGACCGGCGTGATGGCGTCGCTGCTCGGTCTGCTGGGCGACCCGGACGAGCGCGTCACACACATCGGCGTTGCCTTCGACAATCCCATCGAGTCGTTCCGCAACGACATGTTCGACGGCTACAAGACCGGCCAAGGCATGGACCCGGCCATCGTCGCGCAGTTCGACCTCGTGGAGGAAGCCGTCGCCGCGCTCGGCATCACCGTCTGGTCCATGGACCGTTACGAAGCGGACGACGCGCTCGCCACCGCCGCCCGCCGTTGGCGGGACGAAGTCGCTCAAGTGCGCATCCTGACGCCCGACAAGGATCTAGGCCAGAGCGTGACGGGGAACAGGGTCGTGCAGGTGGATCGGGTTCGCCGGCGGGTCATCGACGAGGACGGCGTGCGTACCCGCAACGGCTGCAATCCGGCGAGCATTCCCGACTGGCTGGCATTGGTTGGCGACACGGCGGACGGGATTCCCGGTGTGCCGGGATTCGGGGCGAAGACCGCGGCGACGCTACTGACCCGTTATGGGACGGTGGAAGCGATACCTCCCCATTCGTCCGATTGGGACGTCCAGGTTCGCAGCGGAATACGCTTGGCGCAAACGCTACACGGCATGCGCGACGAAGTTGCCCTCTACAAGCGCCTGGCGACGCTGGTGGACGACGTGCCGATCACCGAGACGTTGGAGGACCTGCGTTGGCGCGGCGCGGATCGCGCGCGGTTGGCGAGCCTGGGCGATTTCCTGGGCGGGACCCCGATGCAACCCGGACGCTGGCGCGACGATTGATCACGTGGGTCGGGCGGGATCGAGCCTGACGAAGTACCGGGGCGCATATCCCATCAGGAACCGGATCGCCACGGACAACGGGTTGTCTTGCGCGACACGGTCGTGTTCTGCGCCGGCAACCCGAACCGCCATGTACTCCTGGCTGATTCCGTCCCGGTTGACCTGGACCTTCGGATTCACGAGTACGCGTCGATACCAAGCCCTGGGCCAGTGGTTGACGGCAACGTAGACCTTGCCGTCGCTTGCAAGCTCCGACAGCACGCGGTCGTGGGTGTTGCCGTCTTCGTCCGTCGTGGTGATCACCAGAGAACCCGGCGCCTCCGGCTGAAAAATGCCGAGAAGCGATTCGAACAGCACGACGATCAAGACGTAGACGAGCGCTGCGACGACTACGATCTTCAGGGCCTTCATCGACACTCCGTGGCAGCGGCGTTCATCCGCGTATACTGACGCGCTTCGTCCGTCACATCCACAGCCCGGGAGACCCAATGTCCACGTCGCTCTACGACGCCACCGTCGGCACGTTCCAACAGATCCTCAGCGCCGCCGAGGGCGTGCTCGCCAAAGGCCGCGACCACTGCGAAGCGAACGGCATCGACTTGAACGACATCGTGGCAATGCAATTGATCGACGACATGCTGCCGTTTCGGTTCCAGGTGATCTCCGTCGCGCACCACTCGCTAGGTGCCCTGCAAGGGGTGGAAGCAGGCCTTTTCTCGCCGCCGACAGTGTCCGAACTCGACTATGCCGGCCTGCAAGCGCTGGTGTCCGAAGCCCTGGCGGGGGTCGGCCAGTATTCCCGGGAAACGGTGGACGGTTTCGAGGGCAAACCGGTCGAGTTCCGAATGCGCGGCCTCGTCATGCCGTTCACGGCAGAGAACTTCCTGCTGACTTTTTCGCTGCCGAACTTCTACTTCCACGCCACCACCACCTACGACATGCTGCGCATGAAAGGCACGCCCCTCGGCAAACGGGACTTCATGGGGCGGGCGCGGCTGAATACCTGAGAGACGAAAGCACGATCGCCCGGCATCGGCGACGCGCACCAGGCAAGAGTTTCAAGCAAGAGTTTCAAGCAAGAAGTTTCAAGCAAGAGTTTCAAGGAAACGGCGCCCGCTGCGAGCCGTCCGCTGCCGTCGCGGCCAGTTCGTCGATCGTCCGCTCCAACAACGCGCTACCCCCCGGGCGCCAGCCGAGAGCATGCAACGCCGGCGTCTTCATGGGATTGCGTAGCTCATTGGTTGCCGGCGCCGGCAGCTCCGGTCGAATCCGCAAGCATCGCGCCAAACGTTTCATCACATCGCGGGTGTCGACCACCAAATCCGAGCAGTTGAAAGCGCGTCCCGCGATGCGCTCCGCCGGCGACGTGATCAACAGCCAAACCGCTGCGGCCACGTCACGCCCATGGACTTCAGTCGCCACCCGTGCCGTCGGCAACGGTTGGCGGCGGATCAGGGCCGAGGCCAGATCAAGCCACTTGCTGCGTTCGACCGGGTAGGCAAGACCGTACACACCGG
>JAKZRQ010000310.1:0-2816 GCA_047518105.1 Pseudomonadales bacterium
GCCCTCGCGGGTCTTTTGGCCCCGTGTACACACGGGCCGTGCGCGCACGTGCTCCCTCAACCGTAGGCCCCGCTATGCTCTCGGTCGCGAGCACGCGCACAGGACCAAAATCCTCCGCGATCATCACGGCCCCTGGTGAGAAATGCGGGCTAGGAGGGTTGGTGATCGGACGTGGATTGGATCAGGTCGCGGATCTGGCTGGCGACCACGTCCGGGCGCTGCATGGGGATGAAGTGCGTCAGTTCCGGGTAGTGGACGTCGCGCCCGTTCGGGAATGCCGACGCCAATCCTTCCCAGGTCGGGGATTGGGCGAAGTCCGTCGGGGTGGACTGTTGGTCCTGGCGTTGGCGATGGGCGCGAAGCACGACCACGGGGTGCGCCAGCGTGCGGATGGTCTGGTGGATGTTGCGGCCGGCGGTGCTGACGTAGATCGACGCTTCCACCCACGGCGGGCAGCCGAGCACCAGTTCCTCTCCTTCCCGTTCCTGGTTGAGTCCGTGCTGGCAATAGTCCATTAGCACCTGCCGATCCCAGAGCCTGAACGGGTGGCGATCCGCGAATCGCTCGAACATTTCCTCGGCGGACCGCCAGCGGTTGCGCCGCCGCGCCACCGGATGGAGCTCTCGCGCAACAAAGGACGGCTGCCGTGCATAGGCGTCGGGGTGGAGAATCACCGGATCGACGAGCAGCAGGGCGCGGAAGCGTTGGGGGTGCATGGCCGCCGCCTGGACGATCGCGTGGCCGCCCATCGAGTGCCCCACGCCGATGACGCGGTCGAGGCCGAGGGCGTCGACGAATGCCCCTGCGTCGGCCCCGAATTCGTCCCAGTCGTAAGGCCCGCGCTTGGTCGACCGGCCATGCCCGCGCAAATCCGGACAGACGACGTGAAATCCGTCTCCCAATGTGCGAATCACGCCGTCCCAGCAGCGGGCGTGGAACCCGGTCGCGTGCAGCATCACGAGGGTCTTCCCGCCAGGGCCGCGCGCGTCCGGATCGCCCCATTCGAAGTAGGCGAGATCGATGCCGCGAACGGATATCCGCCGGTGGCGCATCAGCCGCCCATGGGCTGCCGGCGCGCATAGGTGAGCGAGCGCCACAGCCACTCCAGCGGCCCGAACCGGTAGCGGCCGAGCCACCAGACGCTCAGAGCGACCATCACGAGCCACTCCGCCAGGACGACGTAGTACAGCTCGTGCCGGTCCAGTTCGTTCCACAGCCCGAGACCGAAGTCGCGGAAGATGACGAACCCCATGACGCTCTGCAGGATGTAGTTCGTGAGCGCCATGCGCCCCACCGCCGACAGGCCGCGCCGCAGCCTTGCGACCCAGCCGCGCCGGTAGGCGATCATGGCAACGCAAACGAAGCCGACCGCCATGCTCACCCGGCCCAGGTCGTAGCTGATCACGGACCCGCCGGACACCCATTGCGGGGCGTAGCCGCTGCCCACCTTCATCGCGAGTTCGAAGCCGTTGATGGCCAGTCCCGCGCCGAACCCGAGGATCGCGGCGACGGTGTAGAAACGCAGGCTGCGCTGCCCGTGGAGGACGCCGGTCTTGTACAGCACCATACCGAGCAGCATGCAGCCGATGGCGTCCCAAATGTACATCAGCGGCAAGCCGAAGAGGGACAACTCGACGAGTTCCCGGGCGTTCGCCGCGAAAGCCTCCGCATAGGTCCCTTCGAACTTCAACGCCTCCCGTGCCAGGACGCCATCGGCGGGATTGAGCTCGGTCTCGATGCCCGCCCGGCCATCGATGATGGCTTGGTCTTGGGGAGAGTCTGCCTGGCCAGCCGCCACCTGCTCTTGTGCGTCCGCGGCCCGTTCGGGCATGTCGGTCAGAACCGCGAAAAAGAACGCATAGAAGATGGCAAGGTAGCCGAATATGCAACCGGCGGCGATCAAGAGGCGCCGCGAACGCCAGTTGCGGCAAGGGTATAGGACCATTCCGGCCAGCGCGTAGACAACCAGGATGTCGCCGGTCCAGAGCAGCACGAGACCGTCGATCAGCCCGAACCCGACCAGCAGCAGTTGGCGCCGGTAGTGGATCGCGGCACCTTTGCCGCTTGCCGCCAGCATGGCGATTCCCGCGCCGAACAGCATCGAGAACAGCGCCCGCATCGACCCTTCGAACAGCAGTTCGACCGTGAAGTAGACGCCGAAGTCCACGCCGACCACGGCCCCGTCGACACTCGGGTCGGTATAGGCGCGAAACGGCAGTCCGAAAGCCAGGATGTTGAGCAGCAGGATGCCGAGGAGCGCGAAGCCGCGGATGGTGTCGATGGCCTCGATGCGTGTGCCCGGGTCGGCCGGCGCCGGGGCAGGGGGTTCGGCAGGGAGCGGCAGCTCGGCCTCGGAGGGCGGCTCGGCTGGCGATGAGGGCCCGCCTGGAGATGAAGGCTCGACCGGTAGTGGACTCTCGGCAGGCGACGTGGACGGGGAAGGGGGCTCCGCCGGGGAAGGGGGCTCCGCCGGGGACTGCGGTTCGACCGGGGAGGGGGCGGACATGGCCGCACTATAGCATCCGGATAGCACCCGGCTGAGCGATCGGGTAGTGGGTCAGTCCAAGCTTCAAGCTGACCCACTACCCGCGATCGCCGTTGGCGCTGACCGGAACAAGAACGCAGCGATGACGCGCCCGGCATCACACCCCGACAGATCGCGAGTAGGCGCGCGGCGTGCCCGGCGGATCGGGATCGGGAGATCGAAACCGACGAGGGGACACTCGCCGGAGAGTCGCCGCCAAACAGCGCGATTGCGCGGAACCCTCCTCGGAGTCGTCGTCTGTCCGCCCGCACCTCGGAATCGTCGTCTGTCC
>JAKZRQ010000311.1:0-36992 GCA_047518105.1 Pseudomonadales bacterium
CGCAACTCCGTCCGCTTGAGTCCGCGACCGGCCGCGACCTCCACCAATGTCCGCGCCAGTTCCCGACCCGTGTCGTATGCCCCGCCCGCGGTAAGCAGGCGAAGCCTCGCACACGTGATCGCCTCCATCTCGCGCCATGTCTGGTGGCCGAGATCGACGCACTCCGCGTCCACCTCCGGCAAGTCGGCGGTACGCCAGATGCGCTCCGCCTCGGCGACCCGATCAACATCCGCGAGGACCGACACGTAAAGCGCCGCCAAGTGCCGCTCGAGGGCGGTCAGTTCCATGCTCACCGCGTGATCCCACATTTCTTCAAGAGCCGACAGGGCGCGTTGCTCGCCCCCCGACTTCAGCGCCACCTCCGCCGAGACCTCGCTGGACGCCGCGTAGGACGCGAACTGAGCACCGCTCCGGTACACCTCCTTCCACATGCCGATGTCCTGGTCGTCGCAGTCCCCAAAGCGATTGCGCTCGAGGTTGAGTTCCCGCATCAAGACGTCGCCGTACGCCGCCAGGCTTGGATCGCGTAGGAATCTCGCCTTCGCAGCGCGTTGCCCACTCCGGTACCACTTCAGGGCGTCCTGAACCTGGCCGCGGGCCATCGCCACCTGTCCGAACTCGAAGTCGATCACCATGGTCATGTAGGTGGAACGCCGACCCATCCGCTGCCGCGCACGCGAGCCCCGCTCCAAGGCGGCGTCGAACTCGCCGCGAAGGTTGTGATACAGACACAGACCGCAATCCGCCGTCGCCCGCAGCACAGGCGGCATGTTGGGCTGATCCGCGATGTGTCGGCCGTTCTCCATCACCGAGATTGTCTGTGCCGAGCCGATCGGCTCGCATCCCGTCACGACCTGCAACCCGCACGCGATGCGCCAGTCCGCGTCGAACCCCAGATCGCGCCCGAGTGCCGCCCCTGCGCTGACCGCCGACAGCGTACGCCGCGCCTCCGCCTGACGACCCGTCAACATCAAGACCACGCTCCGGACCATCGCGAGCCGAGGATTCTGAGCCACGACTTCATCGGTCAAGAACCGACTCGCGGCCATCAGCCGGTCCGCCCCCTCCCGCATCCACCATTGTAGGCACCCCGCGTCGATGAGCATTCTGCCGGCCAGGCCCGGGTCGCCCCCCTCCACGGCGTGCCGCATTGCGGCGACTGTTTCTCCGCGCGCCGCCAGTGCGGATCCGATGCGTCGGTGGACCTCCTGGTAGTGATCGGGGTCCTCCCGACGACGCCGAACCGAGCAGTGCTCCCGAAGCAGGGGATGAAGCGTGTAGATTGCGAAGCTCCCCCTGTTCTTGGTCTCGAGGAGTCCCTCGAGACCGGCCAGACGCGCGATGTGCTCGAGCGCACCCGGTGATTCGAGTACGTCTTCGACTAGGGCGGCGTCGATCCAATCGAACAGACCGATGTCGAGGATAAGCTGCTGGTCGGCCTCCGTGAATCCGTCCCAGAACCGGCCAGCGATCCAATTCTCGATCACGTCCCGCACCACCCGTGCGTCCTTCGGCGGTCGACGCCCTGCTTCGTTTCTGCAGATACGCAACGCGATTGGCCAGCCAGACGAATCCGACATCACGTCCGCAAGTTCCCGCCGGGAGAGTTCGAGATCGAAGAACCGCGCGACGTCACCGATGGAGAACCGCAGATCCTCTGCGGTCAGGATCTCCGCGCCTGCGCCCAGCACCGCCACGAGCGCATCGAGAGCCACCGGGAGTTCCCGGCATGCCATGGCCACGTGAAGGTTCGGCGGGGCGCTTTGGAGCAGAAAGGTGAGAAGCGCTATCGACTCGGGATTCTTCACCCGCTCGAGTTCATCGAGCGCCAAGACGCACGGCTGGTCCCGTGCTTCCAGAGCGCGGACCAGTAGTCCGGTCCGTGGGAACCGCATGCCAACTCCGGCTCCCACCGAAGTGGGTTCCGCGAGAATGTCGACGCCGGCCAGTTGGAAGGCGAACGCCAGGTAGGTATCCAGCGCCGTGGGATCGTCGTCCTCGGCAAGCGAGAGCCATGCCGTCTTGACACCCGCCGCCATGGCATCCCGGCAGCATTCGGCGAGCAGAGTCGTCTTTCCAAACCCACCCGGGGCCATCAGCAATGTCATGCGCTGTCGCGTCGGCGTACCCCGCCGAGTCAGCTCGGCACGGTCGCAGTAATTGATCGGCGGCTCGGGCACGGTGATCCGATGGCGCAACAGCCAGGGCGGCACTGCATTGCCGCCGACATCCGTCGCGTCCGCGTCGCTACCCCCCGCGAAGTCCCCCGGGTCCGATGCCTCCGGTTGCGCTGAATCGTCCGGTCTTGGCACCCGTCCTACCTCGCACGCGAGGCAAGGCTATGAAGGCACGGCCGGACAGCAGTGCCTTGGGACCATCTGTCCGCACGTCGACGTGTCATATGTCCGTTCTCCAGACTGTCCAGTCGGGCGCCGCCGAGTCCAATCGACGTTAAGCCCAATGTGGGGCACGGTTGGACACGCACTTGTCTTGGTGGCAGACGCGCAAGGCTCCCAAAATACCAGCACACCGCCAGTTTCGCCTTGTGTAGGGGCATATAATCTCGCTAGTCTGCAACAAGCAAATTGAGACTACTGATGCTGCGGCCCTGGGTTCGCCGCGTGCCGCCGATTGCGGAAATTCGCCTTTTTTTGAACGAATGAACCGTGGCGCAATGTTCGCGGCGGCCCGGCCACACAGAGACGAGCGCAGTGGTCTCGCCCACGACGACCGCCGCAAGCCGTTTCCAAGAAGCCTTCGAAGACGTTATTACTGTCGTTCTCACAGTCGGCCTTCGCGGCAGTCGGAACAGCATGCTCGCAACGGGGAAGCGGCGGGCCATCGGGCGGAGAGTCCGGTTGCTTCCGCTCGCCCTAGCGGAGGACGTTGAGCCGCCGATCCTGCCCCCGTGTTTTCGTTCACCCCGGCAGCGTTGTCATGCCGATCCAGGTCGCGCGGGTTGCCGACGCCAAGACGCCAAGACGCCAAATAGTGGCGCCACGTCGCCCAGCCCGTTGCCGCGCAGATCGAGCGTCTCCAGACCCGCAAGCCCGGCCAGCGGCCACAGCTCCCAGGCATCCGGCGCGGCGCCGTCCCGCAACGAAACGTGGCAGAGATTCGTCAGTCCCGACCAGAGCCGAGATATCGCCTACCGCGTTGCCGTGAGCCGTAAGGCACGCAACCGCTCGAGTCCGCCGAGCGAGCCGAGATCGCCGATCCGGTTGCCGGCGAGATCCAGCACTTCCAGCCCCGTCAACGCCGACAGCGCCGAAACGTCCTTCAGGCCGCCGTCTCGCAGGGACAGCCGCTCGAGCTGCCGCCAAGCCTCTCGAGCCGGCCGAGATCGGTTGCGGCGTCCAACCGACCCGGTGCGGACACTTGAAGCCATTTGAGCACTTCAGGGAGTCGAGCGAACTGATCCACCGTTACGGTCAATTGAGCGCGGAAACCGGTGACGACTGCAATCTCAATGCAGTCGTTGTCCTTCCGACAGGCTATGGGGTCCCACTAACCATTGCAACTTCCGAACTGTTGTTCGGCGTGGATCGCCAAGCGTACAGGCTAGCCCGCATTTCTCACCAGGCCGCTTGTCGGCGTCGAAAAGCTCTTGGGTTTCACTGGTTTGACCGCGATGTCGATGATCGTGCCGATGGCGGACTGCGCTGGCCGCGCCCTCGCGGGTCTTTTGGCCCCGTGTACACACGGGCACGTGCCCGTGTGTACACGGGGCCAAAATCCTCCGCGATCATCACGGCCCCTGGTGAGAAATGCGGGCTAAGGACTGGGTACACCTTCGACCCTGCCCTCAAGAGAAAATTTGCCTGAGCCGGCGAGCGCGTTTCACGGGTCGGAATTGCCACAACGTCTCACCTGAGCCGAGATTGCCCGTCCCCCTTATCACTTCTCGCGCCCGATGCGCGCCGCCTTCTCCGATTCGTACCACCAACCGTTCACACCGGGAGTGCCATAGAGCGCTTCATCCTCGCGCTCGGGACGTCCGAATCTGTCCCA
Organism: Pseudomonadales bacterium; assembly: GCA_047518105.1. Taxonomy (GTDB): domain Bacteria; phylum Pseudomonadota; class Gammaproteobacteria; order Pseudomonadales; family Azotimanducaceae; genus VXYL01. The sequence goes on from JAKZRQ010000311.1 coordinate 4,012, forward strand.
GTACAGAAAACGCTGCTCGCGCCAATTGTCGAGCAGAATGCTGTAGAAGCCCCACAGCAGCACCCGGTCGAGTGCCTGGCACGCCGTCCGCATCGCGGGGAGGGTGGTGGCCTCGTTGGCGCGCAGGATCAAGGCGTCGACCGCCGGCTCCCGGATGGCTTGAAGATTGCTCGACTGTGCGGCACCCGGCAGGTCGGCCGACGTGGAATGAAAATACGCTTTCAGTTCCGGCGGCGGGGGGATCATGAACTCGTAGCCGATGGTCACCGCCTGGTACTGCCGCCGCCGCAGCAGGTTGGTGTATTGGGTACCTTCCACCAGGCGTATGCGCGCATCGACCCCGAGAACGTCGAGCGCGCCGATGAACGCCAGTAGAGTTCGCTGGAGGGTCGGATTCGCGGTCAGAATCTCCAGTTGGAATCGCTCGTCGTGGGCGTTGACCAGTCGACTCTCGCGAACGTGCCAACCGGCTTGACCGAACAATTGCCGTGCCATGAGAAGCGTGGACCGCGGCCACCCCATGCCGTCGGAAGCGGGCAACTCGAAGGGCCGGGTGAACAGGCGTTTCGGCAGCTGATCTCGAAACGGCGCCAACACGTCGAGTTCCGCTTGCGAGGGTAGCCCCTCGGCGGCGAACTGCGACTCCGCGAAGTAGCTCTGGGCGCGCGTCTGCAGACCGTGGTGGAAGACCCGATTCTGCCATTCGAAGTCCATGGCCAACGTCAGGGCTTCCCGAACACGCACATCCTCGAGCGGCGCGTATTCCGTATTGAGCACGATGGCCGTCTGTGTCGTCACCTGACCGATCCGCCTGGATCCTCTCAAGATCCACCCGTTGTCGACGGCAGGCACATCGTATGACCCTGTCCAATGCCGGAGGTCGCCCTCGTAGTGAACATCGAACAGTCCTTTTCGGAACGCCTCGCGGGCGACGGTGGCATCGAGGTACACGTCGTAGCGAATCTCGTCGAAGTTGTTGCGCCCGCGATTGATCGCGAGATTCCGGCCCCAATAGTCCTCGACGCGCTCATAGATCACGTAGTCGCTGCCGAACTCACGGACGCGATAGGGGCCGCTTGCCAGCGGCGGCGTCAGCGTCCGCTCGTCCGGATCCCGATCACCCCAATAGTGCGCGGGTCGAATGCTGGGTAGAAACGTCAGCGCAAGTAGGTCGCCGGTGGTGAATCGGTCTCGATGATGAATCACCACCTCGTGCGGGTTGATCACATCGACCCCTTCGATCCAGGGGATGGCGACTTGCCCGAAGAGGGTCGACATGAGGTGGTCGAAGGTGAATTTCACATCCGCTGCCGTGATGGCCACACCGTCGTGCCAGCGTGCCTGTTCGCGCAGACGAAGGAAGAGTGAACTTCCGTCCGCCGAGAAGGCGATACCTTCCGCGAGGCCCCCGTAGACGCTGCCCAGTTCGTCGTTGGCGCGAACCAGCAGCAGATCGTGGGTTCTTCCAATACCGGGCGCGTCCGGGACGTTACTCCTGTATGCGCCGGAAAAGTTGCTGACCGGGGACGTTGCGGCCAGCACAAGTCGCCCGCCCCTTGGCGCCTCGGGGTTCAGATACGCGAAGTGTTCGAAGTCCGCGGGATACTTGACGTGGTCCTGAAGCAACGAAACGCCGTGCCGGTAATCGCGTTGTTGCGACTCGGCCCACGCGGCTGGCGCGAGGAAGCACGCTAAAGCGCATAGGACGAGGCACGCCGCAACGACGCCAGGCGATCTCGAGCCCGATCCGGCACCCTCGGGTGCGTATGTTGAACGAGCCTTCCATGAAACAAACGCCAAAGGGGACCCTGCGACCGTGGCGTTTGTTTCATGGACAGGTGGGCGTGGCTGGGCCGGAGGCGGCGCGCCGCGAGCGGCGCGTTCCGGCGCACAGCGCAAGCGAAGGCGCGTCGTTGCCGACGCGACCGGCCCGGCTTTGGGGCGCTCCATTGCCGTAGCTGAGAGGATTGATTTCGCGTATCCCGATCTGATTGCGTACGTCCGCGTATTTGAGCAGCGATCCTCGTCGGCTGGGATCCAGCCCTCATCCCAGTGCGCTGGCACGGCGTGACCACTGTACCAAGTGGTAATTGCGGCGTCACGTTCGCCCCCTGCAAGCCCGCCGACCAAGAGCTGCTCGCGGGCATGATGGAAACCGTCGAGGATATTCCGAAGAACGCGATCCTGACCGGCTTGCCCTGGGACTGGGAAGACTACGGCGACTGCCTGGACGCGATCGAACGTCTCCGACCCAGCATCAATGTCGCCGGCCTGGTCGGTCATTGCGCCGTCCGTGTCTACGTGATGGACGAGCGCGCCGTCGAGGAGCAAGCCACCGAGGACGAGTTCAAGACCATGGCCGACGTCGTAGCTGCCTCCATCGACAAGGGCGCCGTGGGTTCTCGACAAATCGATACCCGCCGACAAGCTGCCTGACGGCCGCTCGATTCCCGGCACGTTTGCCGATCCCAAGGAGCTTGTCGAAATCGCCAAGGTCGTGGGCTCACGCAACGGCCTAATACAGGCTGCCGGTGCTTCCCGAGCCTAGGCGAGCCTAGGCGATGCCGGCGCGCACGTGTCCCAGATGATGGATGCTGGCTGGCCGAGCTCCTTTCTGTCCCACTGGGTCCGAGAGACTGGGTTGTTCTCGCTCGCGAACGATATACGCCGCTGGGTTGCCGCGTAAGCCCTCGGGACCAGGCGACTGATCGAGAACGGTGAGCATAAGCCGCAATTTGGCGAGCATCGCAACGTCAAGGCCGGCCCGGGTTCGCCCATCCGATTTCCAGAATCGCCGTAAAGCTCTATGGCGGATCCTCACGGACGGATTGCATCGCAATGCGACACTCTGAGTCGATCCGAAGGCGAACCGGGAAGACGAGGCGCCACCGGGGCCGCAAAGCCGAGGTCGACCGGGACGGCTGCGCCCACCCACCCGACTCCCCCGGCCTCGGTGCGGGTCTACAAAGCGCGGCTTGCCGATTTCCCAATGATCGATGGGCACGGTATCGTCTGACCCGCCTCTCGTTTGTCTACTCGGCAAAGCGTTGCGCTACTATCGCGGAATCGGCCTTTTTCAACAGGCTGCTGGCTAGGGCGGTCTTGTTTACTCCTTACGATGCGCGTCTCAAACGGAGCTTGAACATGACGGGAAAACAGCCGGAACCCACCACCGAAGTCGAGAAATTCATGCGGGGACTCATCCGGCGCAATCGGCATGAACCGGAATTTCACCACGCGGTCCGCGAGGTGGTCGAATACCTGATGCCCTATGTGCTGGAACATCCGGAGTACCGGCATGCGCGAATCCTGGAGCGCCTGACGGAGCCGGACCGGGCCATCGTCTTTCGGGTCTGTTGGGAAGACGATGCGCACAACGTGCGCGTCAACCGGGCGTGGCGGGTGCAGTTCAACAACAGCATCGGGCCGTACAAGGGTGGGCTGCGCTTCCATCCGTCGGTGAACCTGAGCATCCTGAAGTTCCTCGGCTTCGAACAGGTATTGAAGAACAGCCTCACCGGTCTGCCCATGGGCGGTGGCAAGGGCGGTTCGAATTTCAATCCCCGGGGCAAGAGCGACCGCGAGGTGGAGCGGTTCTGCCAGTCGCTGATGATCGAGTTGCACCGGCACATCGGCGAAGATACCGACGTACCCGCCGGCGACATCGGCGTCGGCGCCAGGGAAATCAGTGTGCTGTTCGGTCAGTACTTGCGACTGGAAAACCGCTATGTGGGCATACTGACCGGCAAGGGCATGAATTTCGGGGGCAGCCTCATCCGCACCGAGGCTACCGGGTACGGCTGTGTCTATTTCTGCGAGAACATGCTGAACCGCGCCGGCGACGGCATGGCGGGCAAGTCCGTCGCCATCTCCGGTTCCGGCAACGTGGCGATCTACGCGGCGCAGAAGTCCATCACGCTCGGGGCCAGGGTGATGACGCTGTCGGACTCCTCGGGGTTCGTCCACATCGACGGCGGCCTGGACCGGGACGTGCTCGAGTTCGTCCGCGAACTGAAGGAAGTTAGGCGCGGTCGTATCTCGGAAGTGGCGGAACAGTTCGGTCATATCAGCTTCCATGCCGGCGAGCGGCCCTGGGCGGTGCCGGTGGACATCGCCATGCCCTGCGCCACACAGAACGAAATCAGCAGTGACGAAGCCCGGACACTGTTGAACAACGGCGTACGCGTCGTCTGCGAGGGTGCCAACATGCCGACGGAACTGGACGGCGCCCACGCGTTCGTCGACGCCGGAATCCTGTATGGCCCGGCCAAGGCCGCCAACGCCGGCGGCGTGGCGGTCTCGGGCCTGGAGCAGAGCCAGAACGCCCTGCGCCTGTCCTGGAGCGCCCATGAAGTGGACTCCCGCCTGCAGACCATCATGCACGACATCCACGAGACCTGCGTGCGGCATGGCTCGGAGAATGGCAAGGTGAACTACGTCAAAGGCGCAAACATCGGCGGTTTCCTGAAAGTGGCCGACGCGATGCTCGCCTACGGGATCGTCTGAACTGGCTTGACCGGTGATCGATCGGTCACGGACGGAGTCTGATGGCGCGGTTTTGGTGGCGGACGAGGCTAGGAGGGAAGACTCGTTAACAATTTGTTTTATATATGTACCTTTTTGTTCACATTGGTCGGATGTCCCGATGTCCCCCCATTCGTCCCACCACTTGTCGTGCGAATTTGATCCGACGTGGCCTTGCCCGGCTTCTAATCAGGTCGGAGAATTGGTAGGTTCGCCCGCGTCCGGGCGTAGGCCCGGATGATCTGCAAAGAGGAGAGCACCATGGCAGAAGCAGCAACCACGCTCGAATCCGACCGGGATCGCCTGTGGAACGAGATTTGTGATCTCGGATTGGAAACCTACATCGCGGATCTCGACGCCCACGGCTACACGGTCATCCCGCCCGAGATCGCAAGCCCGAATGGCCTCGCCGAACGGATGCTCGAAGCGTGTCTCGATATCGCCGAGCGGCGCAACGGCGAACGGCCCGATCTCGAGACCGGATCCACAAGATGCGCTACTTTCGTAGCGACTCGCGCAAGTCCGTGCAGTCTCGAAGAAGATGTGGGTATTTCGATAACGCGTTATTTTCGCTGTATTTTGGTCCGTTGCGAGCCCCTGTGACACCTTCCGAACCTAGGTGGACCTGGCGGAAGAGGTAGGAGTCGAACCCACCGGACGCTTCGAGCGTCCCAACGGCTTTGAAGGCCGCGCGCCCCACCGGAGACGATGCTCTTCCGAGGCCGATTCTAACGCCGGTGCTTCACCACTTGCGCGCCCGGCCCTGCCGTCACACCGTCGCGACGAGCGAGGCGTCGCCGACCACGCGGCGCATATCGCCTTCGCGGCGGGTGAATCGCTTGGCGTCGAAGTGCTCCAGCACATCGATGACGATGTTTCGGCCGACTCCCGTGGCGTCGCGAAACTCCCGCACCGTGAACGGCCCGCGGGTGTCGAGTTGGACGGCGGCGTCGGCCAGTTCCAGAAGGCGGGCCGGGAGGTAGTAGCGCGTCTCGCTGATGCGGACGGCCAGACCGTGGACGTGCAGGGCGCGCATCTCGCGTTCGACGGTTGGAAACGGTCGCCCCAGTTGCTTGGCGATGTCGCCGAGGCTCGGCGGCTGGATGGAGTCCAGCGGCGTTCGCACGGCGTCGAACAGGCTCACGACCGTGGCCGGAACGGCCGCTCGATGCGATGCGCTGGCGTAGCGGCCGTTGTCGACCCGTATGGCGCCGGCTTCCACCCGGCCCGCGAGCACGAGGCGCAGGGCTACGCGTTCCGACGCGTTTCCAACGCAGATCTCTTCGGCGGTGAGGCCGGGGCTGTCCGGGTGCTGGCGATGATGCTCGGCGAGCCTGGCATCGATGGATCGGACCGTGGCGGCGAGGAGCTCGGGATGCAGGAGGTGGCCGCCGAGACGATGCAGGCCCTGTTCGGCGGACAGATGATCGACGTCCCCCGAGACCAGGTTCCAGTGGCGTGCGAAGGCGGCGGTCTGCTGGGGCGAGCGCCGGGTCAGGACCGCCAAGGTGGCAGCCGGGTCTTCGGGACCGATGGCGGCAAGCCGCGCCCGCCGGGCCGGGTCGCGGCGCCGGGCTTCGGGCACGTCGAGGTCGATGACCCGGCCGCCGCCGAGGGTGCGTTCGAGATCGTGGTCGCGGACCACGATGCGGTCGCCGACCTTGACGTGCAGCGGCGTCTGGCAGACCACATCGGCGATGGCGCTCGCGCCAGGTTGAATCGGGGCGCCTTCAACCAGCAGGATGCGCGCCTGGGCATGGCTGGTGGCGTGATAGACATGCACCGGTGCGTTGTGCTTCACGGCGCGCCCAAAGTCGTCGAGCACGTCCAGGCGCACCGCGAAACGGGCTGCGGGTTCGCGTACGGCGGCCTCGAGCAGCCAGTCGCCGCGGCCGATCTGCTCGATGCTGGCCCCGGCCAGGTTGACCGCCGCCCGATCCCCCGCCACCGCAGTCGGCGCCGATTCGTTCTGCACATGCAGGGCGCGTACCCGAACCGGCGCGCCGGTTGAAGCCAGGACGAGTCTCCCATCCAACGACACCTTGCCGGAAACGACCGTTCCGGTGACCACCACGCCGCTGCCGCGGACGGTGAAGGCGCGGTCGATGGCGAGTCGAAACGGTCGGTTGTCGACGGCGCCTGTGCGCGTGCTTGCCGCGTTGCCGAGATGTCGGCGAAGTTCGTCGATGCCGGTGCCCGTCTCGCACGACACGACGAGCATGTCGGAACTGTCGAGGAAGGACCCGCCGACCAGCGTACGCACTTGTTGACGAACCTCGTCGATTCGGTTCGCGAACACCCGATCGGCCTTGGTCAAGGCGACGACGCCACCGGTCAAGCCGAGCAGGCGAAGGATCTGCACGTGCTCGCGCGACTGCGGCATGACGCCGTCGTCGGCGGCGACGACGAGCAGCGCGTATTGCCTTCCGGCGACCCCGGCCACCATGTTGTGCACGAAGCGGTGGTGGCCCGGCACGTCCACGAAGCCAATCCGATTGCCGTCGATGTCGGCATAGGCGAAGCCGAGATCGATGGTCAGGCCACGGCGTTTTTCTTCGGCCAGGCGGTCGGTGTCGATGCCCGTGAGCGCGCGCACAAGAGAGGTCTTGCCATGGTCCACGTGGCCGGCGAGGGTGACGATCAACCGAGTCCCCCGAGGACGGCGGTCAGTTCATCGAGCGGTTCGGCGCCGCGCATGTCGAGCCACAGCCGGCCATCGGCAACCCGGCCCACGATCGCCGGTCGCAGCCGCCGCAGCGCGGCTTCGAATTCGAGCAGCTTCTTGTTGTTCGCAAAGGCCACGGTGACGGCGCGGCTGTCGAGAAGTTCGCCGGGCAGCGCGCCGCTGCCGAGTTGGCTCTGGCACGCGTCCACCGACACCCTGGCGCCGGCGACGCCGGCAAGAGCCTTGGCGACGATTCGGCCCCGGCGCTCCAGTTCGCCAACGGGCAAGGCGATCATGCCGAGCAAGGGAATTTTCTCGGCAACCGTCGCCTCGTCCTCGTAGGCCTTGAGGGTCGCGTCGAGGAGCGCCAGCGCGATCTTGTCCAAGCGCAGCGCGCGTTTCATGGGATTGGCGTTGATCTCGTCGATCAGGGAGCGTTTGCCGACGACGATGCCCGCCTGGGCGCCGCCCAAGAGCTTGTCTCCGGAGAAGGTCACGAGGTCGGCGCCGGCGTCGAGAAGATCGGCGGGCAATGGTTCGCGCGGCAGGCCGTAGCGGGAGAGGTCCACCAGCGCACCGCTGCCGGCGTCCACGCACAGGGGCAAGCCGTGCCGATGCGCGATTGCCGCGGCTTCGCCGACGTCGACGCCCCGGGAGAACCCTTCGACGCGGTAGTTGCTCGGGTGCACCTTGAGCAGCAAGCCCGTGTTGTCGTCGATCGCGTTCTCGTAGTCGCTGGCGTGGGTGCGGTTGGTGGTGCCGACTTCCTTCAGCCGGCAGCCGGCTCGCTCCATCACTTCCGGCAGCCGGAAGCTGCCGCCGATCTCGATCAACTCGCCGCGGGACACCGGCACGTCGCGGTCACGGGCGAGCGTGTTCAGGACCAGCAGCACTGCGGCGGCGTTGTTGTTGACCGCGGTTGCCGCTTCGGCCGTGGTCAAGAGCCGCAAGCGGTGCGTGACGACGGCCTCGCGGTCGCCGCGGGTGCCGGCTTCGAGATCGTATTCCAGCGCCATTGGGCGGGTGGCCGCGGCCAAGGCCTCTGCGACGAGGCCGGGAGCAAGCGGACTGCGACCGAGATTGGTGTGGACGAGGGTGCCGGTGAGATTGAAGACCGTCTCGTAGCCGCGTCCGATCTCCCCTACGAGCCAATCGTCGAGCGCGGGTCCGTAGCCTTCGGCCGACGTTGCCCACGCCGGGACGTGGTCTTGTTTGCGCAGCGTCGACTGCAGCGCGCGCACCGCGGCGGTGACGGTGCCCAGACCCCAGCGCGCCGCCAACGTGCGGGTCGAGGGGGCGTTGAGCACGCGATCGACGCTGGGGAGTTCACGGCGCGACATGAGGCGAGCTTACCATCCGGCCAAGCTTACCATCCGGCCAAACACCCAGATTCCCTGAGCACGCGGAATGTTGACACTTGAGCTGCATTTTGAACGAAGCCAGGAGAATGCGCGCCCTACCGGGCGCGTTTAGGAATGCGCGCCCTATCGGGCGCGTTTAGGAATGCGCAGACATTCCCGATCGCGCCGCCGCCACATGCGGCGCGCACCAGCCCGGGACCGTTCCGACCGGGTCGTCGTCCTGGCGTCGTGGAGCGGGGAGGGCGTGATAAGGTGCGTGGCTGTTCCGCATGCACCGGAGTTCGCCGTGGTCGAGAGCAGAGATGTCGCTTTCGTTGGGTTGGGTGTCATGGGCTACCCCATGGCCGGGCATCTGGCCGCTCGCGGGCACCGCCTTCGGGTGTACAACCGCACCCGCAGCCGGGCCGAGCAATGGGTGGGCGATCACGGCGGAAACATCGCGGAAACCCCCGGCGAGGCGGCGCAGGGGGCCGAGATCGTGTTCCTGTGCGTCGGCAACGACGACGACGTGAGAAGCGTTGCCCTCGGCGACGGCGGCGTATTCGCGGGCGCGGAGGCGGGGTCGGTGGTGGTCGACCACACCACCGCTTCGGCCAATCTGGCGCGGGAACTGGAAGCGGTTGGTCGGACCAAGGGCGTGGGTTTTCTCGACGCGCCCGTGAGCGGTGGCCAGGCGGGCGCGGAAAACGGCCAGCTCACCGTGATGGTCGGTGGTTCCGAGACCGTCTTCGAGGGCGTCGCGCCGGTGATCGACTGCTACGCCAAGTCGGTCAGACTGATGGGCGGCGCCGGTGCCGGACAGCTCACCAAGATGGTCAATCAGGTCTGCATCGCGGGCGTGCTGGCGGGCTTGTCCGAAGGATTGCACTTCGCCGAGAAGGCTGGCCTCGACGTGGATGCGGTCGTGGACGTGATCTCCAAGGGCGCCGCGCAGTCCTGGCAGATGGACAACCGGGCGTCCACCATGGCGAAGCGGGAGTTCGAATTCGGGTTCGCCGTGAACTGGATGCGCAAGGACCTGGACATGACGCTCGCCGCGGCGCGGCGCCTGGGCGCCCGGATGCCGTTGGCGGCCCTGGTGGACCAGTTCTACGCCGATGTTCAAGCCATGGGGGGCGGTCGCTGGGACACCTCCAGTCTGATCGAGCGGCTGCGTCGGGTCGAATCGGATGGCGACGCGGGAACGCCTTCGGCATGACCCGATTCTCGACGCCGCCCGACGACGACTATCCGGTCCTCTACCTGGCGGACACGGACAAGCCGTTGCCCCAGAAGGTGAATCCGAATACCCGCTACGCCTACTTCAAGCTGATCGCCGGCGGCGTTCGGTCCACCATCTACTCCTGCAAGGATCTGCACCTGATGCGGATCGTCTGCTACAAGACCCTGAAGGCGGAATTTGCGGACGACCCCGGGGAACAGCAACGTTTTCTGCGCGAGGCGCGGGTCTCGGCCATGCTGCAGCACCCGAACACGGTGCCGACCTACGAACTCGGCCGCGACCTGAACGGGCGCTACTACTTCACCATGAAGATGGTTCGTGGCTACACCCTGCGGGAAATCTTCGACTACCGCGAGCGATACGACCTGACGCGGCTGATGGAGGTGATCACGCAGGTCGCCTATGCCCTGGAGTACGCCCATGGCCACGGCGTGGCGCATCGGGACGTCAAGCCGGAGAACGTCCTCGTGGGCCCGTTCGGCGAGGTGCTGCTGCTGGACTGGGGGCTCGCCAAGGTCTGGGATCCCGACGGGTCCAGCGAGTCGCCCGCCTCGAGCGCGGCGGCGGCGGTCGACGACCTGTCGCTGACCCTTCATGGGCGGCTCCAGGGGACGGTCTCCTACATGTCGCCCGAGCAGATCAGGATGGACAGCGACATCGACTACCGCACGGACATCTACAGCCTGGGGGCGGTGCTCTACGAGGCACTCTCCGGCCAACCTCCGGTGCGCGGCGAGACCATCGACGACATCCTCGACCAGACGCTCCACGCCGACATTCCGCCGCCGACGGCGCGGTCGGGCGACGCCATTCCGAAGCGCCTCGAGGAACTTTGCATGCTCTGCCTGCGGCGAAATCCGAATGATCGCGCCCAGACGGTAGGCGACCTGATCAGGGAGTTCCAGGAAGACTGGTAGGGCGGTGTGTCGGCTGGCGGTCACGGGTTCGCCGAAGCGTGTTGACCCGCAGCCAAAGGCATCGAAATCGCCCACGTACAAGGAGTATAGTCCGCGTGTTGAACATCTAGGGAAAATCAACATGATTGCCGTTGATATCATCGCCCGTAACAGGGTAGTTTCAGTCGTCAGGTCCGGTATCGCGATGGCTGCAGCCGTGGTCTTTACCGCCTCGAACACCGTGTTGGCCGAGGAAGCGGACTCGCGAATCATCGAGGAGGTGACGGTCACCGCCCAACGGGTCGCCGAGAGCATTCAGGACGTACCCATCGCGGTGACCGCGCTCACCGGCGACGCACTGGAGGAGCGGCAGGTCATCACCCCCTCCGATCTCCAGATCAATGCCTCGAACGTATCGTTCACGGCGACGAACTTCGGCGGCTCCAGCTTCAGCATTCGGGGCATCGGCAACCTGGTGATCGGCCGGAGCGGCGAGCCGGGCGTGTCCCAACACCTGAACGAAATCGCGGTGTCCACCAACCTCAACACGTTGGAATTCTTCGACATGGAACGGGTCGAGGTTCTGCGCGGACCCCAGGGCACGCTATACGGTCGCAACGCCACCGGCGGCGTCATCAATTTCGTGACCCGCAAGCCCGACATGGGCGAGGTAAACGGATTCGTGGACTTCGAATACGGCAACTACGACCACGCCCGGGGCAAGTTCGGGGTCAACCTCCCCTTGGGGGATTTGGTGGCGATCCGACTGGCGGGTTTCAAGCTGGACCGGGACGGCTACACCAGGAATCTCGCCTATGGCCAGACGAACAGCGACGGCGAGCGGCTTTCGGGAATAGATGCCAGCGTGGATGGACGCGGAATCCTCGCCTACCGGACAACGATCGCGTGGGAAATCAACGACCAGGCAAGGGTCTGGGGACTCTACAGCCGGTTCGAGGAGGACGACGACCGGGCGCGCATCACCAACCAGGTCTGTAAACAGAACCCGCTACCCACGACCGGTTGCCTGGCCGACGAATTCGGTTGGGACAGCCCCCACCTCGGAGCGACCACGGCCGGCATCTTCGCCGGCGCGGCCGGTGCGCTACCCTTCGGCGCGACCGACGGCAGCTACGACTACGCGCGCCCGGCGATCAGCAATTTCCGGCAGATGCACACCGACTTCGAGCCCGTGTTCAAGAATCGGGAAGAGCTCTGGGCCTTCGGCGTGGGCTTCGACTTCAGTTGCTATTCCGCCAGCATTATCGGTGCGCGTCGGGAAAACGACTACCTCTCGCAGCAGGACTACGCGATGGACGTCGGGGCAAGCTTGGGCGCGACCCTAGAGAACCCGACCGGAATCTGGCCCACATCGCGGCCCGCCGGCGGCGCGGGAGCGGAGTGGGAATCGGGCGACTGCAACCTGTTGGACGGCACCGCCGGGTTGCGTGGCGGTTGCCGCCTGGGCGTCGCGCAGAACCGGGCATTCGCATTCGATCAACTCGATGCGCATTCCGAATACTGGACGGTGGAAGGGAAGATCCATTCCAACTATGAAGCGCCCTACGGCTTCGTGGCGGGCGCGACCACCTATGACAACTTCGACTACGGCGGCTACTACGTGCTCGCAAACACGCTGGATCTCGTGGGTAGCTACGGGTCAAGTGTCTTGGGCGCGCCGCCGCTCTATCCGAACTTCTTCATGAATGCCAACGATCCAGTGAAGGGCACGACCTCCGATGGCTGGGCGGCGTTCGGCGAGATCTACTACGACCTGTCGGACCGGATGAAGCTCACTGCGGGACTGCGCTTCAACGAAGACAACAAAAGCACGAGCGACAGCAGCGTGCTGTTCAACTCGTTGGATGCCAACACGGCCCTCGGCGGACTGTTCGGACCGGACCCGATCTGGCTCCGCAATGGTCTGTTTGGGGAGTTGGTCGCCCAGGCGAGAGGGCAGACGACGGGCTTGAGCGCCGGCAGCACGAGGCTGCTTGCATTCCACGACGCCGCAGCCGTCTACGCCAGCAACGCGCCGTTGGCCATCGGCGCCCTCGTCGCTCTCGGGGCTGCCGGGCAGATCGGCGCGCTGGTGGCTTCAGGGCAGTTGCCGCCCGCGTTTGTTCCAGCGGTTGTGGCCTCGCTCCCGATACCGGTGCTCTTCCAGAATACGGTGCTCGCGCTGTTGTCGCAGGATTCGGGGGTGATCGGCCAGGATGCCGGCCTCCAGGCAGCGGGCGCCGCGCTGAATGCGTTGGCTGGTGCCATCGGACCCGTGCCCGCCTTCGGCGAGACGCGCTTCATCACCGGCAGCCCCACCGATTCGACCTGGAAGGAGTTCAGCGGACGTCTTGGCATCGACTTCCGACTGGACGACGACACCTTGCTCTACGGGTTCTACAGCCGGGGCTACAAACCCGGCGGATTCAACCCGGCGATACCGCCGGTTTTCCAGGATACGAGCCCGTTCACGTTCGACGCCGAGCAGGTGGACGCGTTCGAAGTCGGTGCGAAAAGCACGCGTCTGGACGGTCGGATGGTGGTGAACAGCTCCCTGTTCTTCTACAACTACGGTGGGCTGCAGGCGACCCGGATCCGCAACAACACGTCGATCAACGAAAACATCGATGCCAGGATCGTGGGGCTGGAAGTCGAGGGCATGTGGCGTCCCGAGGCGCTTCCGAAGTTGGGCGTGGATTTCGCCTATGGCTGGCTCAACAGTTCGGTCCAGGGGTCTCGGTCCCTCGACCCGATCAACAGAACCGGCGGAAACTCGGCCTACATCCTGCTCAACAATATCGATCCGGGTTCGCCCACCGGGGTCAACTACGTCGCCAACCAGTCGCAAATCACTGCGGAGGTGGTTGCCGCGGCCTTGGGCGCCAGGCGTGCTCTTGATGTCCGCAACGGCGAAACGGTGCAGTCGGTGTCCTATCCGGCCAACGCCGCCGGCGTGTCGATTCCCGCCTACTTTTCGCGCGCCTTCCTCGATAGCGCTGGTGTCGAAACGCGGGAGGGCATTCCCGTGGACCTCGACGGCAACTCGCTGCCGAACGCGCCCGAACACACCTTGCGCCTGGGATTGTCGTACACCTGGAACGTCGGCCCCGGTGAGTTGACCGCGCGTTGGGATGCCTATTGGCAAGGCGAGTCCTTTGCGCGGGAGTTCAACACGCCGGGCGACGACATCGATAGTTGGACGCAGCACAACGCGACGCTCATCTTCGAGCGCGGCGGCTGGACCGCGAAGGCGTGGGTGCGCAATATCGCCAACGACGACAATGTCACGGGCAAGTACCTGACCTCGGATACGTCGGGCTTCTTCCGCAACTACTTCCTGACGGAACCGCGAATTTTCGGCGCATCGCTACGCTACGCCTTCGGGGAGTAACGCCAACCGCTCGGCGCGGTCGGTAGACCCGGTCGCGCCGATCCCACCCGACGGACGCAACGCCTTCGTAGGGCGCCCTACCCGGCGAGAGCCCGGCAAGAGGAAGATCGGCCAATCAGCGTTCGTCTACTGGGACGTAGTCGCGCGCCCTCTGGCCGAGGTAGAGCTGTCTCGGTCGCCCGATCTTGTACGGCTCGCTGACCATCTCCCGCCAATGGGCGATCCACCCCGGCGTGCGCCCGGTGGTGAAGATCACGGTGAACATCTCGGTGGGAATGCCGACGGCCTTCAGCGTGATGCCGGAGTAGAAGTCCACGTTGGGATAGAGCCGGCGCTCGATGAAGTACTCGTCCTCCAGGGCGATCTTCTCGAGTTGCTGCGCCATCTGAAGCATCGGGTCGCTGCCCACGCCGAGTGCTGCGAGCACCTCGTGGCACGTCTGCTGCATGACCTTGGCTCGGGGGTCGTAGTTCTTGTAGACCCGGTGGCCGAAACCCATGATGCGGAACGGGTCGTCCTTGTCCTTGGCCTTCTTGACGTAGGCGTCGATATTGTCGGGCGAGCCGATCTCCGCCAGCATGGTCAGCACCGCCTCGTTGGCGCCGCCATGGGACGGTCCCCAAAGCGCCGCGATGCCGGCGGCGATGGCGGAATAGGGGTTGGTTCCCGTCGAACCCGCGAGCCGCACCGTGGACGTGGATGCGTTCTGCTCGTGGTCGGCATGAAGCATGAAGATCCGGTCCATCGCCCGGGCGATCACCGGATTGATCTCGTAGTCCTCGTCGTCGGCGAAGGTGGTGTAGAGAAAGTTCTCGGCGTAGCCGAGATCGTCCCGGGGGGCCACGTTGCCCTTGCCTTGACCATGCCGGTAGGTCAGGGCCGCAAGGGTCGGCATCTTGGCGATCAGGCGCTGCGCGGTCTCCAGGCGATGCGCCTCGTTGGTGATGTCGAGACCTTCGTGGTACTCGGCGGCGAGCGCGCCCGTCAACGCGGTCATGATGCCCATGGGATGCGCTGTGCGGGAGAATCGTCCGACCATGTCCCGGACGCCAACGGGGACGTCGCGCTCGGCCGCGATCCGGGCGGTGAAGGTGGCCTTCTCGGCCGCCGTCGGCAAGGTGCCGGCGAGCAGCAGGAAACAGAGTTCCAGGAAGTCGGAGTGCTCGGCGAGTTGCTCGATG
Organism: Pseudomonadales bacterium; assembly: GCA_047518105.1. Classification (GTDB taxonomy): domain Bacteria; phylum Pseudomonadota; class Gammaproteobacteria; order Pseudomonadales; family Azotimanducaceae; genus VXYL01. The sequence continues at coordinate 19,252 of JAKZRQ010000311.1, forward strand.
GGGTATCCGCGATGGAGCAGGGTTCCCGCATCGCCGTCGATATAGGTGATGTTGGAGTCGCAGGCAGCGGTGGAGACGAATCCGGGGTCGTAGGTGAAGTAGCCTTCGCCCGTGAGCCTGCCGATGTCGATGACGTCCTGGCCGAGGCTCGGTCTCAGAATGGGTAGCTCGATGGGATTGTCGAGTCCGTTGACGAACAAGCGGGCGTGCTTTGGCTCGTCCGGGCTTCGCTCGGCGGTGCGAATGCCGCCTCCTGCCGCGCCTTGCGTTGTTTCTGCCATTAGACGACTTCCTCCCCAAAGGCTCTTCCCGGCGTCGTCAGCCTATAAAGACCTGCCTTTCCGGTCAATTCGGGATGGCCTCCACGGACCGCGACCGCGCGCTCTTCCTCCGGCGCCTCGAGGTTGGACACCAGCCAATCGGCCTTTGCTATCATCGCGCCGTTCGATGGATAGATGGATAGTTGCGACGCATGAACCCCGACCGACCGGTCAACCTGTCTTTGCCCCGCTTGGCGCTTGCCATGCCCGTGACGGCCGTGGCTTCGTTCCTCCACCGTATCACGGGCGTCGCGCTGTTCGCAGGCACATTCTTTCTTTGCTACCTCTTCGACTTGGCCATGGCCGACGACGCCGGCTTCGAGCGTGCCGCCGCCATCGTCCAAGCGCCCGCGAGCAAGCTCGGGCTTTGGGTGGCGCTGACGAGCCTCGCCTACCACGTGGCGGCAGGCGTCAAGCATCTGTTGCTGGATTTCCACATCGGCGATACCCTGCGCGGCGGGCGGATCGGCGCCTGGATCGGCATCGCCCTGGCTGGAGGGGCGGCGGTAGTGGTGGCGATATGGCTTTGGTAACGAACGTCACCAGTTTCGGGCGCAGCGGACTCGCGGATTTCGTGCTGCAGCGGGTGTCCGCTGTCATCCTCGGCATCTACGGCCTGTGCCTGATCGCGTTCTTCGCGTCGGTACCCAACGTGGATCACGGCCGGCTGGTCGACTTCTTCGAATCGTTGCCCATGCGGGCGTTCACCACGTTGGCCGTGGCGGCACTGGCCAGCCACGCCTGGATCGGCATGTGGACGGTGGGCACGGACTACATCCGGCAACGCCACTTCGGTCGCGGGCACACGGTCTACCTGGCCATCTACCAGGTCGTCTGCCTCGGCATCATCTTCGTCTACGTGCTCTGGCCGTTGTCCGTGGTCTGGAGCCTGCCATGAGCCGTCTACCCACCATGGAATTCGATGGCGTGATCGTTGGCGGCGGCGGTGCCGGCATGCGCGCCGGACTGCAGTTGGCACAGTCGGGTCTCAAGACCGCCGTGCTGTCGAAGGTCTTCCCGACCCGGTCGCACACCGTGTCGGCCCAGGGTGGCATCACCTGCGCCATTGCCAGCGACGATCCCGACGACGACTGGCGTTGGCATATGTACGATACGGTGAAGGGATCGGACTACATCGGCGACCAAGACGCGATCGAATACATGTGCAGCGTCGGGCCGGAGGCGGTGTTCGAACTCGAGCATATGGGCCTGCCCTTCACGCGCACCGAGAGCGGGCGCATATACCAACGGCCGTTCGGTGGTCAGTCCAAGAACTACGGCAAGGGCGGCCAGGCGTCGCGGACCTGCGCGGCCGAGGACCGCACCGGCCACGCATTGCTGCACACCCTCCACCAGAACAACTTGAAGGCCGGGACCACCTTTCTGAACGAATGGTTCGCCATCGATCTGGTGGTCAACCAGGATGGCACCGTCAGCGGCCTGGTCGCAATCGAGATCGAGTCGGGCGAGGTGGTGTTCATCAAGTCGAAGGCGACGGTGCTGGCCACGGGCGGGGCCGGGCGGATCTACGCGACGACCACGAACGCGCTCATGAACACCGGCGACGGCGTCGGCATGGCGCTCCGTGCCGGCTTCCCTGTTCAGGACATCGAGATGTGGCAGTTTCACCCGACCGGGATTCACCGCGCGGGCGTACTGGTCACCGAAGGCTGCCGAGGCGAGGGCGGCTACCTGGTCAACAAGGACGGCGAACGCTTCATGGAGCGCTACGCGCCCACCGCCAAGGATCTCGCCGGCCGCGACGTGGTGGCGCGGTCGATAATCCTGGAGATCATGGAAGGCCGGGGCGTCGGACCGGATGCCGATCACGTGCTCCTGAAACTCGACCACTTGGGCGAGGAGACGGTGCGGAAGCGGTTGCCGGGCATTACCGAGTTGTCGAAGACCTTCGCCCACGTCGATCCGACGCGAGAGCCGATTCCGGTGGTGCCGACCTGCCACTACATGATGGGCGGCATTCCCACGAACATCCATGGGCAGGCGCTGACCCGGGATGCCGACGGCAACGATTCGGTGGTAGGCGGTTTGTACGCCATTGGCGAAGTGGCCTGCGTTTCGGTGCACGGTGCCAACCGCCTGGGCGGCAACTCGCTGCTCGATCTCGTGGTGTTCGGAAGGGCGGCCGGCATCCATATCGAGGAAGCCATGCGCCAGGGCATTGCCCGGCGCGACCCGCGCGCCGCCGACGTGGACCGCGCCATGGCGCGGCTCACGCGGTGGAACGAGTCCGCCGACGGCGAGTCGGTGGCGGATCTGAAGCGCGAACTGCAGCGCATCATGCTGGTCAACTTCAACGTCTTCCGCAACGGCGACAACATGCGCAAGAGCATCGGCGACCTCGCCGACCTGCGCGAGCGCATTGCGAAGGCGTATTTGCCGGACAAGAGCCGGGTGTTCAATACGGCGCGCCTGGAGGCGTTGGAACTCGACAACCTGCTGGAAGTCGCCGAAGCCACCGCCGTCGTCGCCGAGGCGCGCACCGAGAGCCGCGGCGCCCACGCCCGCAACGACTACACCCAACGCGACGACGACAACTGGTTGTGTCACTCGATCTACTTCCCGGGCGACCGCAGCGTCGGCAAGCGCGCGGTGAACTTCGCGCCCGAGACCGTCGAACCCTTTCAGCCGACCGCACGGAGCTATTGAGTGAGCACGACCCGCATCGTCCGCCATCGCCGCGCCTGGAGCCGAGCACCATGCTAGTTAGTGTCTACCGTTTTGATCCGGATCAGGACGAGACGGCCCGTATGGAAGACCGGGAACTGGACGTCCCGGAGGGCCGGGACCTCATGGTGCTCGACGTACTGGAACTGCTGAAGGCCGAGGATCCGTCCATCGCCTACCGGCGCTCCTGTCGCGAGGGCGTGTGCGGCTCCGACGGCATCAACATGAACGGCAAGAATGGTCTGGCGTGCATCACGCCGGTCTCCGAGGCTGCCCCGCGCGGCAAGCTGACGCTCCGGCCGCTACCGGGCCTGCCGGTCGTCCGCGACCTGGTGGTGGACCTGAGCCAGTTCTACCGCCAGTACGAGAAGATCAAGCCGTGGCTCCTGAACGACACCGTGCCCCCGGCCCGGGAGCGCCTGCAGTCGCCGGAGGACCGCGAGCGGCTCAACGGGCTGTACGAGTGCATCCTGTGCGCCTGCTGTTCCACCGCCTGTCCATCGTTCTGGTGGAACCCGGACAAGTTCGTCGGTCCTGCGGGGCTGTTGCAAGCCTACCGGTTTCTCGCCGACAGCCGCGACACGGCGACGGCGGAACGGCTCGCGGAACTGGAGGATCCCTTCAGCGTGTTCCGGTGCCGGGGCATCATGAATTGCGTCAGCGTCTGCCCCAAGGGCCTCAACCCGACCCGGGCTATTGGCAAGATCCGCGCGATGCTGCTCAGCCAGGCGATTTGACCGCCGTCGCGGTGCCTTGAAGCTGGCTGATCCATGAGCACCGCTGACACCTTCGTCCAACGCATGCGCAAGAGCTCCCACCTCTTTGGGGGCAACGGCGCGTACGTGGAGAAACTCTACGAGACCTATCTCGACGATCCGAACGGGGTTCCGGAGGAATGGCGGCGCGACTTCGAGCGCCTGCCCATGGTCGACGGCATCGCCGCCGACGTGCCGCACAGCACGATCGTCGCGCATTTCGAACGGCTCGGCAGGAACCGCCTGAAGGCGAAGCCGGAGCGGGTGGCGACCGAGGTCGCCTCCGAACACGAACTCAAGCAGATTCGCGTGCTGGAACTGATCGGCGCCTACCGGACCCGCGGTCACCGCAAGGCCATCCTGGACCCGCTTGGCATCTGGCAGCGCGACCCGGCGCCGGAGCTGGAGTTGAGCTACCACCATCTCACCGATGCCGATCTCGATACCGTTTTCAACACCGGGTCCGCCCAGTTCTTCGAGAGCGGTCGGGCGAACTTGCGCGACATCGTCCACGCCTTGGAATCCACCTACTGCGGTCCCGTGGGTGCGGAGTACATGTACATCACGGACGAGCGCGAGCAGCTCTGGGTGCGTCAACGGTTGGAGTCGGGACATGCCATGCTGGCCCTCGACGACGCCGCCAAGATCGCCATCCTGGAACGCCTGACGGCTGCGGAAGGGCTGGAGAAGTATCTGCATGCGAAATATCCGGGCACCAAGCGGTTCGGCCTGGAGGGCGCCGAGAGTCTGATTCCCATGTTGCACGAGGCGCTGCAGCAGTTCGGCTCGCACGGCTGCGTCGAGGCGGTGATCGGCATGGCCCACCGCGGACGGCTCAACGTCCTGGTGAATATCCTCGGCAAGGATCCAAGCGAACTCTTCGACGAGTTCGAAGGCGTGCTCCCGGACTCGGACCAGACGGGCGACGTCAAGTACCACCAGGGTTTTTCGTCGAACGTCATGACGCCGGGCGGCGAGATGCACCTCGCGCTCATGTTCAATCCATCCCACCTGGAGATCGTGGGCCCGGTGGTTACCGGCTCGGTGCGAGCCCGCCAGGACCGACGGCGGGACTACCAGGGCGATCTGGTGGTGCCGGTCATCATCCACGGCGATGCCGCCTTCGCCGGCCAGGGCGTGGTGATGGAGACCTTCCAGATGTCCCAGACCCGGGGCTACCACGTGGGTGGCACCGTGCACATCATCGTCAACAACCAGATCGGCTTCACCACCCATCGGCTCGACGACGCGCGCTCCACGGAATACTGCTCGGAGGTCGCGAAGATGGTCCGGGCGCCCATTCTGCACGTCAACGGCGACGATCCGGAAGCCTGCCTGTTCGCCGTGCGGCTCGCCGTGGACTACCGCATGCAGTTCAAGAAGGACGTGGTGATCGACCTCGTCTGCTATCGGCGCCGGGGTCACAACGAGGCCGAGGAGCCGATGAAGACCCAGCCGTTGATGTACCGGCGGATCCACATGCATCCGACGACCCGGGCACTGTATGCCGGCGGGCTCGTGGGCGAAGGCATCGTCGACCGCGCGACCATCGACGGGATGGTGGAGGACTACCGAACCGCGCTGGCCGCCGGGGAGCATGTTGCGCTGGCGCTGGTGCACGAACCGGACAGTTCGCTGTTCGTGGACTGGACGCCCTATATCGGCCACGACTGGGATGCCCCGGGCGATACCCGGGTGCCGCTCGCCCGGCTGCGCAGCTTGACGGAGCGGGTCACCACCGTGCCCGACGGGTTCGCGCTCCACCGCCAGGTGCAGAAGATTCTCGACGACCGGCGGCGCATGGCCGCAGGCGCCATGCTCGTGAACTGGGGCTTTGCCGAGACCATGGCCTACGCGACCCTGGTGGACGAAGGCCACGACGTCCGGCTGACGGGTCAGGACGTGGGTGTAGGCACCTTCTCCCACCGGCACGCTTCGCTTTACAACCAGAAGGACGGCAAGCGCATCGTGCCGATCAACCGCCTGGCCAACGACACCACCTTCGACATCTACGACTCGCTGCTCTCGGAAGAAGCGGTGCTGGCCTTCGAGTACGGCTATGGGACCACGTCCCCTGGCACCCTGGTCATCTGGGAGGCCCAGTTCGGCGACTTCGCCAACGGCGCGCAGGTGGTGATCGACCAGTTCGTGGTCAGCGGCGAAGCCAAATGGACGCGTCTGTGCGGGCTGGTCTTGCTGCTGCCCCACGGCTACGAAGGCCAGGGGCCGGAACACTCGTCGGCGCGCCTGGAGCGCTACCTGCAACTGTCGGCAGAGCACAACATCCAGGTTTGCCTGCCGACGACGCCGGCCCAGATCTTCCACATGCTGCGCCGCCAGGTCATCCGTCCCCTGCGCAAGCCGCTTGTCGCGCTGACGCCGAAGAGCCTGCTGCGACACCGGTTGGCCGTGTCGACGTTGGAGGATCTCACCCAAGGCAGTTTCCATCCCGTGCTCGGGGAGATCGACGACATCGATCCCGCAGCGGTGGACCGGGTCGTCCTGTGCAGCGGCAAGGTCTACTACGAACTTCTGGAAGAGCGGCGCGAGGCGGGCTTGGCGAACGTGGCGCTGGTACGCTTGGAGCAGCTCTATCCATTCCCGGAGCATGAACTCGGGGCAACGATTCAAGCCTACCAAGCGCTCAAGCGCGTCGTTTGGTGCCAGGAGGAGCCGATGAACCAGGGCGCCTGGTATTCCAGCCAGCACCACATGCACCGGGTGCTGCGCCGGCACGATCCGGCGGTGACGCTGACCTACCGAGGCCGGGAGGGCTTCGCGGCGCCTGCCGGCGGCTACGCCGCGCGCCATATTGAACTGCAGCGTGGCCTGGTCCACGACGCGCTATTTGGAGACGCCCATGGCCAATGACACGGATCTTGTCGAGATCCGAACCCCGACGTTCGCGGAGTCCATTTCCGAGGGCACGGTGGCCGTTTGGCACAAGGTCGTGGGCGAACCCGTCAAGCGGGACGACGTCTTGCTCGACATCGAGACCGACAAGGTGGTCATTGAAATCTTCGCGCCCACCGCCGGCGTGGTCGTGGAGATCCTCAAGGCGGAAGGCGACGTGGTCGAATCCGAGGACCTTCTCGGGCGCCTTCGGGAGGGCGTAGTCGACGCGGTGCCGGCGCCTGCGGGAACGGCGCCGCCGGCGGTCGCCGACCCGGAAGTCGCCGATCTGAAGGTCGGGGCATCCCCGGCGGCCCGCAAGCTGGCGGCGGAGGAGGGCGTCGCCCTCGGCGCGGTCACCGGCAGCGGCCGCAGCGGTCGGATCACCAAGGAAGACGTGCAACGCACGGCCGACGAAGCACGCCAGGCGGCGGAAGCGGCAACACCGCCCGCCGGGGCGCTTGCCGCGCTCGAAGAGGATGTGATCCCCTCAGGCGAACGGGTGGAACGCCGGGTCCCCATGACACGCCTGCGAGCCAGCATCGCCAAACGTCTGGTGGAAGCGCAGCAGACCGCCGCGATGCTCACCACCTTCAACGAGGTGGACATGGGGCCGGTGATGACGATGCGCCGCCGTTACGGCGACGAGTTCAGGGATCGGCACAATGGCACCAAGCTCGGCTTCATGAGCTTTTTCGTACGGGCGTCGGTGGAGGCGCTGAAGCGGCTTCCCGCGGTCAACGCGTCCGTCGACGGCAACGACATCGTCTACCATGGCTTCTACGACATCGGGGTTGCCGTGAGCACGGATCGGGGCCTCGTGGTCCCCGTCATCCGCGATGCCGACGCCCTGGGCATGCACCAGATCGAGGACGCCATCGTCGACTTCGGCAGCCGCGCCCAGGAAGGCAAGCTCTCCCTCGCCGACATGCAGGGCGGCACGTTCACGATCTCCAACGGCGGCGTATTCGGCTCGTTGCTGTCCACGCCCATACTCAACCCGCCGCAGACGGGAATCCTCGGCATGCACAAGATCGAGGACCGGCCCGTGGTGGTGGATGGCAAGATCGAGGCGCGCCCGATGATGTACTTGGCGTTGTCGTACGATCATCGCCTGATCGATGGTCGGGAGGCGGTAAGCTTCCTCGTGACCGTCAAGCAATTGATCGAAGACCCGGCCCGCATTCTCTTGGAGTTGTAGAACCCATGCACAAGTTCGACGTCATCGTCATCGGTGCCGGCCCGTCGGGCTATGCGGCCGCGATCCGCGCGGCCCAGCTCGGCATGAAGACGGCGTGCATCGACAAGTCGCTCGGCAAGGACGGCTTGCCGAGCTTGGGCGGCACCTGCCTCAACTGGGGCTGCATTCCGTCCAAAGCCCTGCTCGATGCATCCCACAAATACGCCGACGCGCAGGAGAAGTTCGCGGGCATCGGCATCGAGGTGGAAGGGCTCGCCGTGGACGTGCCGCGCATGATCGCCCACAAGGACGCGGTGGTGGACCAACTGACCGGGGGCATCGCCGGCTTGTTCCAGGGCAACGGGGTAGCGCAGTTGTCCGGGCACGGGCGGCTGCTCGCCGGGCGGCGGGTGGAATTCACGCCGCATGAGGGCGAGCCCCAGACCCTGGAGGCCGACCACGTCGTGCTGGCCCCGGGTTCGGTTCCGGTGGAGATCGCGCCGACGCCGCTCACGGAGGACCTGATCGTCGACTCCACCGGCGCCCTGGAATTCCAGACCGTGCCGCCGCGGCTCGGCGTCATTGGCGCCGGCGTGATCGGCCTCGAACTGGGCAGCGTGTGGGGGCGGCTTGGTTCGGACGTGGTGGTACTGGAAGCACTTGAAGACTTCCTGCCCATGGCGGATCCGCGGATCGCCCGGGACGCCTTGCGCGAGTTCGGCAAACAGGGGCTCGACATCCGCCTCGGCACCCGGGTCGTGGGCGCCGAGGTCTCCGACGGCAGCGTCGTGGTTGGCTACCAGGACAAGGAAGGCGAGAAGACGTTGACGGTGGACAAGCTGATCGTCGCGGTGGGCCGGGTGCCTTACACCGACCGCCTCCTGGCACCCGACAGCGGCGTCAACCTGGACGAGCGCGGCTTCTTGTACGTCAACGATCTCTGCGCCACCGACGCTCCGGAGGTCTATGCCATTGGCGACGTGGTGCGCGGTCCCATGCTGGCGCACAAGGGCATGGATGAGGGCGTCATGGTGGTCGAGCGCATCGCCGGCCACAAGCCGCTGGTGAACTACGACTGCGTGCCGTCGGTGATCTACACGCACCCGGAGATCGCCTGGGTCGGCAAGACGGAACAGGAACTGAAGGCGGACGGCGACGCCTACGGCGCGGGTTCGTTCTCGTTCGCGGCGACCGGTCGGGCGCTGGCGGGCGACGAGGGCGTCGGCTTGGTCAAGATTCTGGCCGACGCCGAAACCGGTCGCATCCTGGGGGTCCATATCCTCGGACCCCAGGCCAGCGAATTGATCGCCCAGGCGGTCATCGCCATGGAGTTCGGTGCCAGCGCGGAGGATCTCGGGCTGACCATGTTCGCCCATCCGACGCTGTCCGAGGCCGTGCACGAAGCGGCCCTCGGCATCGCCGGCAACGCCATTCACATGGTCAACAGGAGGAAGCGTTGACCCATCCCGTCCTTGACCCGGTGCCGATGCCGCAACGGTCGGGCCGATGAACCTGCACGAATATCAGGCCAAGGCGCTGTTTCGCGACTACGGCTTGCCCGTGTCCCGGGGCCTTGCTGCCGGTACCGCGGAGGAAGCCGTGGCGGCTGCCCAGAAACTTCCCGGCGACAAGTGGGTTTGCAAAGTGCAAGTGCACGCCGGCGGGCGCGGCAAGGCGGGTGGCGTCAAGCTGGTCGACCACACGGACGGCGTTCGCGACTTCGCCGAACAATGGCTTGGCCAACGCCTGGTCACCGCGCAAACCGATGCCGACGGGCAGCCGGTCGGGACGATTTTCGTGGAACAGGCCGTCAGCATCGAACGCGAGCTCTACCTCGGCGCCGTGGTGGACCGCGCCAGCCGCCGCGTGGTGGTGATGGCTTCCACCGAAGGCGGGGTGGAGATCGAGCAGGTGGCCGCCGAAACGCCGGAGAAGATCCTTCGGGCGGCCATCGATCCGGCGACCGGCGCGCAGCCGTTCCAAGGCCGGGCGATGGCGTTCGCCCTCGGCCTCGCCGGCAAGCAGGTCAATCAGTTCGCCGACATCTTCGTCAACCTTGCGCGACTGTTCCACGATCTGGACTGTTCCCTGGTGGAGGTCAACCCCCTGGTGGTGACCGACGATGGCGACGTGCACTGCCTCGACGCCAAGGTCAACATCGACAACAACGCGCTCTACCGGCAGCCGGCGGTGGCGGCCTTGCGCGATCCCACCCAGGAGGACGAACGCGAAGCCCAGGCGGACGAGTTCGGGCTCAACTACGTCGCCCTCGACGGCAACATCGGCTGCATGGTCAACGGCGCCGGGCTCGCCATGGGCACCATGGACCTGGTCAAGCTGCACGGCGGCAACCCGGCCAACTTTCTCGACGTCGGCGGCGCCGCCACCGAGGAAGCGGTTGCGGAGGCGTTCAAGATCATTCTCTCCGACGATGCGGTGAAGGCGGTCCTCATCAACATCTTCGGCGGCATCGTGTCGTGCAAGATCATTGCCGAAGGCATCATCGCCGCAGTCAGGCAGGTGGGCGTCGAAGTCCCGGTGATCGTTCGTTTCGAAGGCAACAACGCCGCCGCCGGCCTCGCCGCACTCGAGCGGAGTGGACTCGCCATCGCCACGGCGGCTTCCCTGGAGGATGCCGCGACCGGGGTGGTCGCCGCTGCCGGAGGTCACCGATGAGCATCCTCATCGACAGGGAAACCAAGGTCGTCTGCCAGGGATTCACGGGCGCCCAGGGAACCCTGCACAGTGAACAGGCCATCGCCTACGGTACCCGGCTCGTGGGCGGCGTGACGCCGGGGAAGGGCGGCTCGACCCACCTGGAGCGACCGGTATTCGACACGGTGGCGGACGCGGTTGCCGAAACCGAGGCCACGGTGTCGGTCATCTACGTGCCGGCGCGTTTCTGCAAGGATTCGATCCTGGAGGCGATCGACGCGGGCATCGAGTTGATCGTGTGCATCACCGAGGGCATCCCCACCCTCGACCTGCTGATCGTCAAGGATCGGCTCGACACCCTCGGCACCCGGCTGATCGGCCCCAACTGCCCCGGCGTGATCACCCCGGGCGAATGCAAGATCGGCATCATGCCGGGCGACATTCACCTGCCCGGCAAGGTCGGTGTCGTGTCGCGCTCCGGCACGCTCACCTACGAAGCCGTCAAGCAAACCACGGACAAGGGCTACGGCCAGTCCACCTGTGTTGGCATCGGCGGCGATCCCATTCCGGGTACCCATTTCTGCGACGTCCTTGAACTGTTCGAGGCGGATCCGTCCACCGAGGCCATCGTCCTGGTCGGCGAAATCGGCGGCACTGCGGAAGAGGAGGCGGCGGCGTTCATCGCCGAGAGCGTCACCAAGCCGGTGGTGGCCTATATCGCCGGCGTTACCGCTCCCCCGGGCAAGCGCATGGGCCATGCCGGCGCCATCATCGCCGGTGGCAAGGGCACGGCAGCGGACAAGTACGGCGCGCTCGACGCCGCAGGGGTCAAGACCGTCAAGAGCTTGGCGGAGATAGGCAACGCCCTCGCGGAAGTCACCGGCTGGGACTGACGCCGCCGACGCCGCCAGGCGCGCCGCGGGCGCGCTCCCGCCGTCCAAGAGAATGCGCAGCATTCTCAAACGCGCCGTCAGGCGCGCAATCGCTTGAAAAGCCGGACGCGACCCCCATATCCCCGCGCGTAACCTGATAGGACACGCCATGACCGAACAAGCCACCGTAGAAACCCGCAGCTTCCAGACCGAGGCGCGGAAACTCCTCAAACTGATGATCAACTCCCTCTATTCCAACCGGGAGATCTTCCTGCGCGAGTTGATCTCGAATGCCACCGACGCCATCGACCGGTTGCGCTTCGAGAGCCTCAAGGACGAGGCCCTGATCGCCGCCGACCCTGAGTTCCGGATCGTCATCGAATGCGACAAGGATGCCGGCACCTTGGCGGTGGTCGACAACGGCGTTGGCATGACCCGGAACGAGGCGGTGGAGAATCTGGGCACCATCGCCAAATCGGGCACCGAGGAGTTCTTCGGCGCGCTAACCGGCGACGACAAGAAGGACAGCGCCTTGATCGGCCAGTTCGGCGTAGGCTTCTACAGCTCGTTCATCGTCGCCAGCGAAGTCGAGGTGCTGACCCGGCGCGCCGGCGACGATTCCGGGACCCGGTGGGTGTCTTCGGGGGAAGAGGATTTCACCGTCGAGGACGCGCCCGGAGTGCCCCGGGGAACCCGGGTGACCCTCACCTTGAAGCCCGATGCCAGCGAGTTCGCGGAGAACTTCCGGCTGCGGTCCGTGGTACGCAAGTACTCGGATCACGTCGGCGTGCCGGTGATGATGGCCAAGGAGGCCGTCGGGGACGACGACAAGGATGCGGGCGAACTGGAACCGGTCAACTCGGCCAAGGCGTTGTGGACCCGACCGCGCAACGACATTGCCGAGGACGAGTACAAGGAATTCTACAAGCACATCGGCCACAACTTCGAAGATCCCGCCGCCTGGAGTCACAACAAGGTCGAGGGCAAGCTCGAGTACACGAGCCTCCTGTACATCCCGAAGCGTGCGCCTTTCGACTTGTGGAACCGGGAACTGCCGAGGGGCTTGAAGCTCTACGTGCAGCGGGTCTTCATCATGGACGAGGCCGATCAGTTCCTGCCGCTCTATCTCCGGTTCGTGCGCGGCGTCGTCGATTCCAGCGATTTGCCGCTCAACGTCTCGCGCGAGATCCTGCAGCAGGACGACCGTACGCGAACCATTCGCAATGCGCTCACCAAGCGCGTGCTCGACATGCTCGCGAAGATGGCGCCGGAGGACTACAGCTTGGTCTGGGACGAGTTCGGCTTGGTCTTGAAGGAAGGCATCGGCGAGGACTTCGCCAACAAGGACGAGCTGCTCGGCCTCTTGCGCTTCGCCTCCACCCACGATCCCGAGCCCGCGCAACGGACCTCGTTGAAGGACTGCATCTCCCGGATGAACGGCGGTGCCGAGGAAGCCGAGGCAGAGGTCAAGGGGGAGGCAGCGGACGATGCCGGGGACGACGGCAATGACGACGACGGCAACGCCAACGAACCCAAGGCCCAGGGCAAGGTCTACTACCTGATTGCCGATTCCGATGCGGCGGCGCGATCAAGCCCGCATCTCGAAGCCTTCCGCGAGCGTGGCATCGAGGTCCTGCTGTTGACCGACCGCATCGACGAGTGGTGGATGTCCTTCGTGGACGAATTCGACGGCAAGTCGTTCCAGGACGTGACCCGCGGCGAACTCGATCTCGACGGCGGCGAGGACGACGACACGGCCGAGGACAAGGACGACGACCCGTTGTTGAAGCGAATCGGCGGGATCCTGGGCGACCGGGTCGAGAGCGTCCGCAAGTCCAAGCGGCTGACCGATTCGCCCGCCTGCCTGGTGCTCGGCGAACACGATCTGGGCGTGCAGATGCGCCGGATCATGGAGGCGACGGGACAGGCTGCCCCGGAGACGAAGCCGCACTTCGAGGTCAACTTGACTCATCCCCTGGTTCAACGCCTGAACGACGAGCAGGACGAAGACCGCTTCCGCGACCTCGTCTGGGTGTTCTTCGACCAGGCGTCGTTGGCGGAGGGCAATGCCGTCGCCGAACCCGGTGCCTACGTGCAGCGGGTCAACAAACTGTTGCTCGATCTCATGGGTTGAGGAGACGAATCCGGTCGTGCAACGCGCTTGCAGCGTTTGCGGGCGCCGCGTTTTCCAAGTGTAGGAAGAACCTGAACAGGCAAGCCAGCCGGGCGGCGGGCTTGCCCATGGCGGGTTCTTTGAAGTCCCCGGAACCTTGAGGGGCTCCGAGAGGCCGTTGGATTCGGCCCCTTGCTTCATGCTCGTTTGGCGTTGCACACACGGCTGGCAGTGGACAATGTCGTCCGCGCGACTTAAGTTCCGCGCCGAGAGGTTCAATGCCGTCAAGGGGGCATACGACCACGATGCAGGCCGCCATTGTCGGCGCGGGCAACTTCGGCACCGCGATCGCCAACATCGTTGCGTCCAACGGCGTCGACGTCCGCCTGTGGATGCGCGATCAACGTCAGCTTGCGGAGATTCGCGCCGAGGGCGAGAATCGCCGCTACCTGCCGGGTCACGCCCTTGCTACGCGGGTGGAACCAACCTCGGACCTCGGGCACGCGCTGCGCGGGACCGACGTGGCGTTCGTTACCGTGCCGAGTGCATCGTTCGGGGAGGTGACCGGCGAACTGGAGGGACTCGCGAGCCCCGGAACCTGCGTGATCAGCGGCACCAAAGGCATCGGCGAAGGTTTCCGGCTCATGAGCCAGATCCTCGAAGATGCGCTGCCGGAGGCGCTGATCGGCGTGATCAGCGGTCCCAACCTGGCCGAGGAAGTGGCCGACGGTCGGTATACCGGCACCGTCGTGGCCAGCCGGCACGAGGAACTGCGCGCGCTCGTGCGCGAGATTCTGACGAGCCCGACATTCCGGGTCTACTCCAGCACGGATGTGTACGGTGTCGAACTGGGAGGAGCATTGAAGAACATCTATGCCATCGTTTGCGGCATGGCAACAGCGCTGGAAGTGGGACAGAACGCATTGGCCATGCTGATCACGCGCAGTCTCGCGGAGATGGGCCGTTTCGCCGTCTCCCTCGGGGCCAACCCGTTCACCTTCCTCGGTCTTGCGGGAGTCGGTGATCTGTTTGCCACGTGTACTTCACCGTTGTCGCGCAACTTTCAGCTCGGAATGCGGCTGGCACGCGGCGTCGTGCTGGAGGACGCCATGGAGGAACTCGGAAAGTTGGCTGAAGGCGTCAACACCGTCCGCGCGGTACACGCCAAGAGCACCGAGCTTGGCGTCTACATGCCGTTGGCGGACGGGCTTCACCGATTGCTGTTCGACGGAGCGGATCTGGCGAGTATCATCTCCGACCTGATGACCAGCGAACAGCGGGTGGATGTGGAATTCGTTGCCCCCACCGCTTGGAGCCACCAACGATGAATTCACGCTCAATAGCTGCCGTACCTTTTCTGTTTGCCGCGTGCGCACTCGGGTCGGCCGTCGCGGCGGCGCCGGACCTGGAAGGCTCCCGGGATCCGGAGGACTTCGAACGGTTCCCGGGTTCCTGGATCGTCGACTACACCCCAAGCACCCCGTTGCGGTCCTACGAGTTCATCACCGGTAAAGTGGCCAGGATCCGTCGGGAGATGCGCATCGAACACAGCATACGCGTCCCTGCGGACCTTGCGCGAGTCACCTACCGCACGCCGGACGGCACGCGCTTGGACGACGTCATCGCCCACTACGAGGCCGTCGTTGGCGAATTGGGCGGTCTGGTGGCCTTCACCTGCACCGGACCCGATTGCGGGCACAGCACGCTTTGGGCAAACCAGGTGTTCGGGGTGAGGGAACTCGCGGCACCCGATGCCGCCCAGTTCTATGTGGCCGCAACCATTGCCGCCGGCAGCGGCGCAGAGCCGGCCAGGCTGGTTTCGATCTACGTGGTGCAGCGGCCCAATCGGCGCGTGTACGCGCATGTGGACATCGCCGAGACCAAGGCCGGGTCGGCGGCAAACGCGGACGGGGACATTGCCGGACTCCTTCGTTCCAGGGGGTTCGCGGTGGTGACGGGCGCCACGCCCGACTCGTCGGGAAACCTGGACTCCGGCGACTTGGAAGCGCTCGCGGCCATCGCCCGGGAACTCGAGACATTCGCCAAGGGGACGGTCTTCGTGGTTTGCCACCTCGGGGGGGCAGCCGACCCGGAAGGGGCCTTGGAACGCGCCGAGGCGTGTGCCAATGCTGCGGCGGCAAGCCTGCGTGCCGCCGGTGTCGAGGTGTCCGCATTCGGGGCCGGTGCCATGCTCCCGCGCGAGGACGTGCCTGCGGAACGCCTTGAACTGGTGATTCCCGGCGCCGCCAAAGCCCGTTGACCCCCGCTGTCGACCGGCTGATCGAGGAGTTCGCCATCCGCCTCGATGCCGCGGACGTGACCTTCGGCCACGGCACCGACAATGCCCGAGACGAGGCCTGGCGGCTGGTGACCGGGACGCTGGGTGACCGGAAGCTGACCCTGGCGGCGCGGAACAGGCTCGAGAAGCTGCTCGAACGACGCATTGTCGACCGTGTGCCCGTGCCCTACCTGACCGGCGAAGCCTGGTTTCACGGTTTGCGTCTGTCCGTTGCCCCGGGTGTGATGATCCCACGTTCGCCCATGGCCGAGGTCGTTGCCAAGCGCGTTCAGCCCTGGCTCACCGGAGAGCCCGCCCGCATCCTCGACCTGTGCTGCGGGTCGGGGTGCATCGGCATCACGGCGGCCCATGTTTTCGAGGACGCGACGGTGGACCTCGTGGACAACGATGCCGCAGCGATCGAAGCGGCGAGAAGCAACGTTCGCGGCTTGTCGTCTGCGGTATCGGATCGTCTTCTGGTCATCGAATCCGACCTGTTCGGCAACCTCGTTGGCCGACGCTACGACCTCGTGCTGTGCAATCCGCCCTACGCGCCGACGGCGGAACTCGACGCCGCGCCTCGCGAGTTCCAGCACGAGCCTCGCCACGGCTTGGACGGTGGGGCGGACGGCCTGGCCGTTTGGCGTAGGATCATCGCAGGCATCGGCAATCACCTGGTAGCCGGCGGCGTCCTCGTCGGTGAAGTGGGGAACTTGAGCCGGGAATTCGACGAGACATTTCCCGGGCTCGGCGCCATCTGGCTCGATCTGGAACACGCCGAACCACAAGCCGGCGGGGGCTTCGGCATCTTCGTTTCGATGGCTGCGGGACTCGCCCGAGGACAAATGCGTTAACCTACCTCCATGGCAGGCAATACGTTCGGACAAGCCTTCACCCTGACCACGTTCGGGGAGAGCCACGGCGTGGCGTTGGGTGCCGTGGTGGATGGCTGTCCACCCGGCCTGCCCCTCGGCGAGAGCGATCTGCAACGCGATCTCGACCGACGACGGCCGGGACAATCGAAGTACACGACCCAGCGCCGGGAGCCGGACCAGGTGCGCATCCTCTCAGGGGTGTTCGAAGGCGTGACCACTGGCACGCCCATTGGCCTCGCCATCGAGAACGTCGATCAGCGCTCGCGCGACTACGGCAAGATCAAAGACCAGTTCCGGCCAGCCCATGCGGACTTCACCTACCAGGCGAAGTACGGCCAGAGGGACTACCGCGGGGGAGGGCGGGCGTCGGCGCGGGAAACGGCAATGTGGGTCGCGGCGGGCGGCATCGCCCGGAAGTACCTGGCGGAACGTGCCGGGATATCCATCCGGGGCTTTCTGGCGCAAATCGGGGACCGCGAATTCGAGCCCGTGGATTTCGATGCCGTGGACGCGAACCCGTTCTTCTGTCCCGATCCGTCGGCGGTGGACGAAATCGCGGCGTTGATCGACGCCCTGCGCCGGGACGGCGATTCAATCGGCGCCAAGGTGACCGTGGTCGCGATGAACATGCCGGCAGGATTGGGCGAGCCCGTGTTCGGCAAGCTCGACGCCGATCTCGCCAAGGCGCTGATGGGCATCAACGCGGTCAAGGGGGTGGAGTTCGGCTCGGGCTTCCGCTCGGTGGTGCAGCGCGGCAGCGAGCATCGCGACGAGCGCGACGCGGCCGGGTTCCTTTCCAACGACGCCGGCGGCGTCCTAGGGGGCATCTCCTCGGGCCAGGATATCGTCGTCAGCATCGCCTTGAAGCCGACCTCCAGCATCACCAAGCCGGGAAAGAGCCTCGATGTCGACGGCAACGAGGTGGACGTGGTCACGACGGGACGCCACGACCCCTGCGTCGGGATCCGTGCCACGCCCATTGCCGAAGCCATGGTGGCGCTCGTGCTCATGGACCACCTGCTCCGGGACCGGGGCCAGAACGCGGACGTGAGACGGGAGTGACGCCGCCGCTTGGGCGGGGCGGTCCGGGCGAGCGACGTTTCCTTCGAAGTCTAG
>JAKZRQ010000312.1:0-5699 GCA_047518105.1 Pseudomonadales bacterium
GCATTCTCAAACGCGCCCGTCAGGGCGCGCATTCTCAAACGCGCCCGTCAGGGCGCGCCGCCGCCACATGCGGCGCGCCTAGTCGGTCTCGAGGGCTGCGGGAATCTCTTCTGGATCGCGGTGCGGCGTGGCGAAAGGGTCGACTACTCGAACACCGCCGAAGGATCGGCGCTCGTCACGGAAGATATGCGGCACGGGCACGGTGCCGCATCCCGTCAAGCGGATCAGCAAGCCACTTGGATACGCGTCGATCATGCTCCGCAGCTTGGACCCCTACCCAATGCGCCACGTCCTCCGGCAATGTGACCGCGATGTTCTTCAGGGCACGAAACTAGTGAACACGAACTTCGTGTCGAGTAGGTCGGTGGACTACCTCGCGATGCTACGTCTGTGTGGTCACGGGCCCCTCAGGGAATCGATGTTCAATAGCGGAATTACGCCGCCGCCGGAGACCTGCGGCAACTTGCCGTCCCACTTCTCGGCGATCCGAAGCTGGATCAGGGCGGGGTTGTCCTTGAGCGCCTCGGCTTCGCGCCGGATCGCCTCGGCACGCGCCTTCGACTCCACCTCGAGCTTGTACGCCTCGGCGTCGGCGGCAAGGGTGCGTTCCGCGGCGGCGGCCTCCGCCTGGGTGACGCGCCTCAACTTCTCGTTCTCCGCCTTCAGGGCTTCCTGTTCCGCCTGAACCTTTTCTTCGATGGCGCGGTTGAACTCCGCGGAGAACTCGAAATCGGTAATGGCCACGTTGGCCACGTGGATCGCGCCAACGACGCCCTTCTGCCGCAGCGTCGTGCCGATGAACCCCTCGATTTCCTGCTGGATCTGAATCTTGACTTCGGCCCGCCGGGTGACCAGTTCCTCCGCCGTGTATTGCGCGGTAATGGCCTTGACCGACTCCAGGATGGCCGGGTCGATCACGTTGACGTCAACAACCTCCGCCCGGGGGCCGATCTTCTGGAAGATCTTGGGCATCACCGTGCCGATCAACGAGTACTGCACCGCGACTTGGGCGGTAACCACCTGCAGGTCCTTCGACGCCGCCGTCGCCCGCTGCTCCGACTTGCGCAGACGGACGTCGATCTGCCGGACGTCCTGCATCAAGGGAATCTTCATGTGGAAACCTTCCTCGAAGGCATCGTCTTCCACGGCGCCCAGGGTCCGGACGACGCCGACGTAGCCGCTCTCGACGACAACGAAGCTGCCCCACAGCAGGACAAGTACAAGCAGGGCACCCACGCCCATGAGAATTTGTTTGCTCACTTTCGGTTCTCCAACGTTCGCATTCGGCGAGAATGACACATTCCCTTGCAGTCGCGATAGACGGCGCGGGCGGAACCGGCCGAACCCGTCGACCCGGCTGGCGTTTGCACCCGGGTTGTCACAGCTCCTTGGCGAGCCGACGAATCATCCGCGCCAGATGGTCTTTCAGATCGTCGCGCCGCAACCCGTAGTGGAAGAGCGCTTCCAGGTAGTTCACCGGATCGCCGGTGGTGAGCCAGCGGCCCCCTTCCACGGGACAGGCGTACACGGCGCCGCCTTGGCGCATGTAGGATTCGATGGCATCCATCAGCCACAGTTCGTTGTCCTTGCCGGGCGGAATCTCGTCGAGAATCCGGGGCACCTCCTTGGGCAGGATGTAGCGCCCGAAACCGACCAGGTTCGACGTGACCTCGGCCGGGTCGGGCTTCTCCACGATCTTGGTCACGCGCCGATCGTCGTCCACTTCGATCATGCCGAAGTTGGGCACGGCCGCGGTCTCCACTTCCTGCGCGCCCAGGATGACGCCGGGGGTCTTGCGGTATTGTTCGATCAGTTGCCGGGTGAACGGGACCGTCGAGCTGACGAGATCGTCCCCGAAGGCGTAGACGAACGGCTCGTCGCCCAGCAGCGGCGCGGCATTCAATGCCGGCGTGCCGTTGCCGTAGGGACCGCGCTGGCGGATATAGGCGGCGTTGACGAGTACGCCGGGGCGGCGGGCCTCTTCCAGGAAGCGTTCCTTGCCGCTCCGCGCCAGCGAGTCCTCCAGGGTCGGGTGCTGGTCGAAGTGGTCCTCCAGCACCTTCTTGTCCCAGCGGCTGACGAAGATCACGTCGCGAATCCCGCTCGCGGCCAATTCCTCCACCAGATACTGGATGATCGGGCGGTCGATCAACGGGATCATCTCCTTCGGGATCGCCTTGGTCGCCGGGAGGAAACGGGTACCGCTGCCGGCGGCGGCAATGACCGCTTTCGTGATAGGCGTGTCGGAGGGGACTGGCACGATGGTTTCGTCTCCGTGAATTCGGTCGCTGGCGAACACTCTGTATCAAAACGAAACCCGACGCCATGCGTTTTGGCGAGTCGATGCTCCTATAATCGCCGGGTTGCATGTTGGTGGACGCGAATAAGGATGGCCTCGGACGTACTGGAGGTAGTGCTGCTGGCTGCGGGTGCCGGCACACGGATGCGCTCCGCGTTGCCGAAGGTTCTGCATCCGCTGGCTGGTCGCCCGTTGCTCGCCCACGTACTCGACTCGGCGGCTAGCCTGCAACCGCGCAAAGTGCATGTCGTGATCGGCGAGCAGAGCGACGAAGTGAAGGCTCGCTTCGCTTCGCGCTCGGATATTTCCTGGGTATTGCAGGAGCCGCGCCGGGGATCGGGCGATGCTGTGGCGCATGCGCTGCCGGGGATCGACGACGACGCGACGGTGCTGGTGCTGCTCGGCGACGTGCCGCTCATGCGAACGCACACGCTCGCCGATTGCGTCAGCCGAGCCGATTCCGGCATCGCCTTGGTGACGGTCGATCTCGAGCATCCGCGGGGCTTCGGTCGCATCCTGCGCGACGACGCGGGGCGGATCGTGAGCATCGTCGAAGAGTTGGACGCGTCCGACGCCGAGAAGGCGATCACGGAGGTCAACACCGGCGTGCTGGCGGCGCCCAAGACCGTCCTTGCGAGCCTGGTAGAGTCGCTGACCTCGGACAACGATCAAGGCGAGTTCTACCTGACGGACGTGGTGGGCTTGGCCAAGGCCCGCAACATCGGCGTGGTCGGGTTCCGCGCCAGTCCGGAGGAAGCGCTTGGGGTCAACGATCGCGCCCAGTTGGCGCAAGCCGAACGCTTCTTCCAGCATCGCCAGGCGACGCGGTTGATGGCTGGCGGCGTGACCTTGAAGGATCCCGCACGGATCGATATTCGCGGTGCCTTGTCGGCTGGCCGCGACTGCGTGATCGATGTGAACGTGGTCTTCGAAGGCACGGTCGCCTTGGGGGACGGCGTTCGCATCGGTCCGGGTTGCATCGTCCGGGATTCAACTCTCGGCGACAGGGTGCAGGTGGAAGCCATGAGCTCGATCGATGGCGCAACGGTGGGCGCGGGATGCCGGATCGGACCCTTCGCCCGTTTGCGCCCGGGGTCCGAACTGGCCGAGTCGGTGCACATCGGCAATTTCGTCGAGACCAAGAAGGCGAGTCTCGGCGCACGTTCCAAGGCCAACCACTTGGCGTATCTCGGAGATGCCACGGTGGGTGCGGACAGCAACATCGGGGCGGGAGCGGTCACCTGCAACTACGATGGCGTTGACAAGCACCGCACCGAGATCGGCGCCCGCGTGTTCGTAGGCACCAACGCCACCCTCGTCGCCCCGGTCACCATCGAAGACGAGGCCTACATCGGCGCCGGTTCGACCATTACGACCCGGGTCGGCCGGGAGGATCTCGCCGTCGGGCGCGTTCGCCAGCGCAACATCCAGGGCTGGACGCCTCCTGCCAAGCGACGACGCCCCCAGGGCGGGACCGAGGACTGATTCGGCGTGTGCGGAATCGTCGGTGCGGTTGCAGGCCGGGATGTTCCGGCCATCCTGCTCGAAGGTTTGCAGCGCCTGGAATACCGGGGCTACGACTCGGCGGGCATCGCCGTTGCCGGCAACGGGGTTGCCAATGGCGGCATCGCACGCCGACGCACCATCGGCCGGGTCAGGGAACTCGCGGAAAGTCTCGAGTCCGAGCCGCTCACGGGCACCACGGGCGTCGCACACACCCGTTGGGCCACCCACGGCGCGCCATCGGTGGAGAACGCCCATCCGCACATGTCCGGGGGGCGCATCTGTCTCGTACACAACGGCATCGTGGAGAATTTCGAGGAATTGCGCGACGAACTCCTCGATGACGGCTACCAATTCGAATCCGGTACCGATTCCGAGGTCATCGCCCACCTGATCGATCGCTGCGCGGGCGATGAGGAGGATCTCCTGGAGGCCGTCCGCAAGGCGGTCAAGCGTCTCGACGGCGCCTACGCGCTCGGGGTGATCTTCCGGGACGACCCGGGCCGCATCATCGGCGTCCGGGTCGGCAGCCCCTTGGTGGTGGGTGTGGGCATCGGGGAGAACTTCATCGCCTCCGATCCGCTGGCGCTCAGACCGGTAACCGACCGCTTCATCTATCTCGAACAGGGCGATCTGGTGGACCTGACGGCCCGCAGCATCTCCATCTGGAACGTCGACGACCGCGCTGTGGTGCGTTCCACCGTGCGCGTTGAACCGAGTGGCGACGCGATCGACAAGGGCCACTACCGTCACCACATGGAAAAGGAGATCCACGAGCAACCCGCCGCGATCCGGGACACGCTGGAGGGACGCCTGGGTCGGGATAGGGTCCTGGAGCCGGCATTCGGCCTCGACGCCAAACGGGTTTTCGACGACACCCGCGCGGTGACCATCGCGGCTTGCGGCACGGCCTACTACGCCGGCTGCATCGCCCGCTATTGGATCGAGGAACTGGCCGGCATCCCATGCAACGTGGAGATCGCCTCGGAGTTCCGCTACCGCAAATTCGTGACGCCTCCCGGCGGCCTGTTCGTGGCGATCTCCCAATCCGGCGAGACGGCTGACACGCTAGCCGCGCACCGCATCGCCAAGACCGCGGGGTTCGAGCACACCCTGACGGTGTGCAACGTGCCCACCAGCACCCAGGTACGCGAATCCGATCTCGCCGTGCTGACCCAAGCCGGCGTGGAGATCTGCGTCGCGTCCACCAAGGCGTTCACCACCCAGCTCACCGTGCTCATGATGCTGGCGATTCTGCTGGCCCGCCGTGCCGGTCTCGGCCGCGACAAGGAACGCGAACTGGTCGCGGCTCTGCGCGCGCTGCCGGATGTGGTCGCGGAAACCCTGGAGCTGGACCAGCGGATCGACGAGTTGGCGACCGAGTTCATGCACCGGCACCACGCGCTCTTTCTGGGTCGCGGCGCACACTACCCGGTGGCGCTTGAAGGGGCGCTCAAGCTCAAGGAAATCTCCTATATCCACGCCGAGGGGTATCCGGCCGGCGAGTTGAAGCATGGCCCCCTGGCGTTGGTCGACGAGGACATGCCCGTTGTGGCCGTTGCCCCTGGGAACGACCTCGTCAAGAAGGTGCGCTCGAATCTCCAGGAAGTCCGCGCCCGGGGCGGCAGGCTCTACGTGTTCGCGGACGCCAACGCCGGCATCGCCGAAGCCGACGGGGTGACGGTGATCGAGGTGCCGCGGGTACACGAACTCCTGGCGCCCATCGTGTTCACGGTGCCGCTGCAGCTACTCGCCTATCACACAGCCGTGCTCAAGGGCACCGATGTCGATCAGCCTCGGAATCTGGCGAAGTCGGTGACGGTCGAGTAGGCGGCAGGCTTTCGTCGCATCTTCAAGGCGCGATTGGCAGGAATGCTGGAGCGTCGTTGAGAGGTTG
>JAKZRQ010000313.1:0-30074 GCA_047518105.1 Pseudomonadales bacterium
CCGTCCGGGGGCGTCACCCGGGTCATGCCCCAACTCATGTTGGATACGCAGTACTTGTAGAGCAGGGTCCGTCGCTCGTAGTCGCCGTCCCAACGGGCCGTGCCGTGGGTCAGTGCTTCGGTGAAGAGGGTGAGGCTCCCGGCGGGCGCCGCGAGGATCTCGACCCAAGAGGAGTCTTGGTGGGCTTCGTGGATGTGCTGCGGAATGCGGAAGCTGCTCTTGTGGCTGCCGGGAATGCAACAGAAACCGCCGACGCCGGGGCCGGTATCGCGCAGGTTCCATGCGCCGGTTGCGAAACCCGACGGCATGCGGTTGTCGCGCAGCGGGTAGTACTCGCCCGGAACGGACGTTGAAGTCGGTGCGCTGGCGCCGTAGTCGGCGTGCAGCCGGCCGGCGGGTGATCCGTTGCGCATGTAGATGCCGTAGAGGCGTTCGAGACGGAAGCACTCGCCGAGGCGAAACCGCAGGATCGGCAACAAGGCCGGGTGATCGAGTAGCCGCACGAACGGTTCGCCCCATTGCAGGAAGCCGGGACCGTTCTTGCGGATCGCGCCCGCCGCGCTGCCGAAACGCGGGAAGTTGTCGGGCGGGGGCGCCAGATCCTGCGCGTCGATCAAAGCGTTGAGTTGTGCTACCTGGTCCGTGTCGAGGACGTTCTCGATGACCAGGTAGCCGTTCAGGTCAAAGAGGTACTGCTGTTCCTCCAGTTGGGCGTCCACCGGAACCCCTCCTCACCTGTCGGTCAACCTGCGTCTCGTGCGACTCGGAACCCAGGACGTTCGGACAGTCGGCCGTAGTAGGCCTGGGTGTGCGGATAGTCGACGATCGGCACGCCGAAGTTCGTCGTCAGCAGCAGCGAGTATCCCGTCATGATGTCGGCGACGGTGAACGTGTTGCCCACGAGAAAGTCGGCCCCCGCCACCGCGGCCTCGATCGCCGCGATGCACGTCCTTGCCCGAGCCCTGCAATCCTCGATCACGAAGTCCACGACACCACCTTCCGGCGCGACGCGATTGTGGTTCGCGATCTCGCCGAGCGGACGCGCGAACGTCGCCTCGGCGAACCAGGACCATTGGCGGCAAAGCGTGCTCTCGTTCGTTCCCGGCTCGGGAAGCAGGCGGCCATCGCCGTAGCGTTCGAGCAGGTGGTCGCAGATCGCGCCGGATTCGAACATCGTCAACGCGCCGTCGGTCATCGCCGGCACCTTGCCGGTGGGACTTATGCGCCGCCACCCGGCGCTGTCGCGGAATGCGGGCGAGGCGTCGACGACTGTGATTTCGTAGGGGATTCCCAGTTCTTCGCAGAGCCAGATGACGCGCACGCCACGGGTGCCCTTGCGGTGGTAGATGGTGACCATGAAATTATGCTGTGAAGAAGGCGACGACGGTCCAGCATACCGCAGCGAGGGCGGCGGCGATGCTGGCCTGGGGAATCTGCGTCTTCACGTGGTCCATCAGGTCGCAGCCGGTGCACATGGAACTCAGGACGGTGGTGTCGGAGATGGGCGAGCACTGGTCGCCGTAGACGCTGCCGTCCATGACGGCGGCAAAGCACAGGGTCATGAACAGCTCGGGGTGCGACAAGCCCTGCGCGTTGGCCACCGCCCAGGCAAGCGGCATGGCCAACGGGAAGGCGACGGCGTAGGTGCCCCAGCTTGTGCCGGTGGAGAACGCGATCACCATAGTCATCACCTGGAACAGCACCGGCAGCAGGAAATAGGGCAGGGTGTCGCCGAGCTGCTCGACCAGAAAGATGCCGCCGCCGGTCTTCTGGCTGATGCCGCCGATGGTGACCGCCAGGAGCAGAATGACGGAGCCGAGCACCACGCCCTTGATGCCATCGTGGTAGCCCGCAATGAGGTCCTTGAGCGACATTCCCTTGGCCAGCGCGATGCTGGACGCCAGGATGAGTGCGCCGCCGAACGCCCACTGGACGTTCGGCGAGTCGTAGATGACGAAGGTGCCGATGGCAATGCCGATGAGCGTGCCCAACGGCAGGAAGAACTCCAGCACGTTGGGCTTGTAGCCCTCCGGCACGTTGGCGCTCTGGAGTTCCTTGGCGCTCAGCGGTTCGGCGCCCGGCGCATCGAGTTCGCCCGTGGAACGCGCGCGATCCATGGCCTCACGCATTTGCCGGCCCAGGAACGGCGATTTCTCGACGCTGAGCAGCAACGTGCCAAGCACCGCGAAGATCGCATAGAAGCAGAACGGCACGCTCTGGAAGAAGAAGCTGATGCGATCGGCTTCGGTGGCCAGGAAGCTGACGCCCGCGACGAAGATGAATGCCTGCACGTAGGCGGGCCACGCGTTGAACGCAATCTGCGAAGCGATGGGCGAGGCGGTCGAGTCCACCACGTAGGCGAGTTCTTCGTGGCTCACCTGTTCCTTGTCGGCGAGGGGCTTGACGGTGGTGCCCACCAAGACCGTGCTGACCGTGCCGCCCTGGAAGAAGATGACGCCGAGAAACCAGGCAACCAGCTTGGCGGTGCGGGGGCCGCGGACCACGTGCCTGGTCATCAACTCGGCGAACGCCTGGGCGGCGCCGGTCCGCGACCAGACCCCCATGAGTCCGCCAAGAAGCCATAGGTAGAGGATCAGGATGCCGGCGGCCTTGGTTGTCCCCAACTGCGGAATCAGCACCTCGCCCGTGAGGTCGTATTGGCCGAGGACCAGGGCGCCCGCGATGATCCCGCCGAGCAAGGCGGTGATCGGCTCCTTGGTCACCCAGCACAGCATTACCGCGACGACGGCCGGCAGCAACGACCACCAGCCCCAGTGCGGTTGCGCGATATGCTGGAAGTAGGCCGGTTGCGCCGTGCCTTCATCGACGGTGACGAACTCTTCCGTCGCTGACGGGGCCTGTCCCGATTCGGCAAGCCGCGCCGGATCCAGTTCCGAGTCCGCCATGGGAACGGCCTCGAAATACACCGGATCCCCCTCCAGCACGTAGTAGGTGCCTTGGTCGTCGGTCAGGGCGTCGAGTCTGATCTGCTTGACGGTCCAGGTCGGCGAGACCGTCACGCCGACGACGGCGGCGACGATCATTGCAATGGCGAACATGGCGAACGTGCGAAGTCGGGCGACGATGGCGATTCTCCGACGGGTAGGGATCACCCGATTATGTGCGGCGATCTGCTAGGAAGTCCATCGAGTGACCGCACAGCGTAGGCGAATGCGCTTTGTGCGAAGGCGCTTCGCTACGCGAAGCGGGGGCGGGTCCCGGGGCGCTCGGGCGCGCAGCCGGACATGCGGTGCCCTTACCCGCATTTCTCACCAGGCCGCTTGTCGGCGTCAAAAAGCTCTTGGGTTTCACTAGTTTGACCGCGATGTCGATGATCGTGCCGATGGCGGACTGCGCTGGCCGCGCCCTCGCGGGTCTTTTGGCCCCGTGTACACACGGGCACGCGCGCGCACGTGCTCCCTCAACCGTAGTCCCCGCTATGCTTTCGGTCGCGAGCACGCGCACGTGCCCGTTGTGTACAACGGGGCCAAAATCCTCCGCGATCATCACGGCCCCTGGTGAGAAATGCGGGTTAGACGTTCAGCCGCGCCGCGATGCCGCTCGACCGGAGGAACGACCCGGTCCGCGTACCGACGGCGCGTGCGGCGACGGCGGCGAGTTCGTGGACGGTGTCCACATCCAGACCCCAGGCCGTGCGGCGGACGATCCTGGGCTCGATGCCGGCGCGTCGGGCGGCGGCGATGTGCGGCTTGAAGCTCTTGCCGTCGAACAGGTATTCGAAGGCGTTGGGCGGCGACGAGACGGCGGCATTGGTGCCGATGTCGTTGGCGTCGGGAACAAGCGTCACGTGCTCGTGACCGTCGAGAACCGCGTCCACATCCTGCGGTTGGATCAGGGGCACGTCGCCGGGAACGAATAATGTGCCGACGGCGGCGCGTTTGTTCCCGGCGTAGTCGCTCGCCTGCACCACGGCGCCGGACAGGTCGCTGGCCGCGTCTTCGAAGACATCGATCCCGAACTCCTCGGCCAGTTGAAAAGCCGAGCTGTCGCGGGACACCAGCAGGACCCCGCCAAGCGAACGACAGCGCGTCAAGACGTCGAGCACATCGCGTACCATGGCGAACACGAGGGTTTCCCGATCCGTCTCGTTCAGTACGGGCTCCAGTCGGCGTTTCGCGCCGGTTGCGCCCTTGAACGGGACCAGGGCCCAGATGCCGCCGGCAATCGTCAACGGACGAACTCCAGCACCGCTTGGGCAAGCCGGATGCGGTCTTCGAGCGTGGTCATGACGGTATGCGCGACCAGGGCTTCCATCCCCAGCGCGGCCACTTCGTCTGCGGCGTTGGCATCGATCTCGTCCACGATGAAGTGGCTGACCAACCCGGCGTAGTGCTTGGCGACCTCGGTCGTGGTGGCGGGTATCCCGAGTTCGCGCATCATCTTTGCCGTCGGCCCCTTGATGGCCCGCCCGCCGACGATGGGCGATACCGCGGCGATGGGCACATCGGCGGCAAGCAGGGCTTCTCTCATGCCGGCCACCGCGAGAATCGGATCCACGGAGACGAAGGGATTGGACGGGCAGATGACCACCGCGGCGAGCGCATCGAACGGGATTGCCGCATTGACCTGCGCCGAAGTTGCGCCGGCGAATTCAAAACCCCTGGCCTGCGGTTCGCAGCGGTCGCGCACGAAGTAGTGTTGGAAGGCCAGCGGCCCGTCGGGCGTGAGCACGCGGGTTCTGACGGGATCGTCCGACATCGGCAGGATCGGATGCTCCACACCCAGTCGCTGCGCGATCTCGGCGGTGGCCGCCGAGAGGCCGAGTCCCGCCTGCAGGAGCGTGCGGCGGCGCAGGTGCAACGCGAGGTCGGCATCGCCGAGCCGGAACCAGGTTTCGCCGCCCAGCCGTTCGAGGGCTTCCATGAAGCGCCAGGTCTCGTCTTTTCGACCCCATCCGGTGGTCGGATTCGCCAGCGCCGCCAAGGTATAGGTCAGCGTGTCCATATCCGGCGAAATGTGCAGGCCCATATGCTCGAAGTCATCGCCGGTGTTGACCACGAAAGCCAGTTCGTCGGGCCCAAGCAGCTTGGCGAGTCCCAGGGCGAGCTTGGCGCCGCCGACGCCGCCGGTAAGGGCGAGCAGGCTCATCGGAAGAGGTCTTCTTCCAAGGGCCGGGGGATCGCGGCCGCCGGCTGCTCGGTGTCGTCCGGCGGATAGCCGTGAATCAGGGCGGCCGGGGTGCGTCCGGTGGTCTCTCCCATCGCCAGCGTAGCGGCGGCGGCGAGACTGTCCGCTCGGTTGATCAGCGTCACTTTGAGTTCCCGTCCGTAGAGGTCGTTGCCGCCACGGTGATCGTCCAACACCGCGATCCCCGCAGCCCCGATGGCGATGCCGACGGTGCCGAGCCGCCACGGCCGGTTGGCGCTGTCGGTGACGAGCACGCCAACGGAACGACCCGTGGCGTGTTCGAGCGCGCGCCGGATGCGCGCCGCGCTGGCATCGGGATCCTTCGGCAGGAGCAAGGCAGCCTGGCCCGAACCGTGGTCGATATTCGATTGGTCGACCCCGGCGTGGGCACCCACCAGGCCGAGCTTGTGACGCATGATGAGCACGCCGGGCTTGTGACGGACGACCTCGGTGGATTCGTCCAGGATGAGCTGCACCAGTCGCGGATCCTTTTCGGTCGCCTCGGCCAGTCGTTCTGCTTCAGCGGAAGCTTCGACGGTCGCGAGGTCCACTTGCCGGCCCTCCGCCTTGGATACGACTTTCTGCGCCACGGCGACGATATCGCCGTCTTCGAGTGCGAGACCGCTTGCCCGGATGCCGTCGAGCAGGATCCTCGGCAGGTCGTCGCCCGGCTCGACGAGCTTGATGCCGCCGATGGGCGTGATGGCGATGCCGTCAAGCATCCGGGTGCCGCCTTGTCCGCGCAACGCTGTGTCAGTGATCGGCTTGACCGACGATCTTGATGCCGGAATGGACGATGTCGTGGCGCCGGTTGATCTGGATGAGGATGCTGGTGAGCGCCTCGGCGGCAGCCGAGTTCTCGATGGGACCGGCGTGCCAGGCACGCATTCCGGCCTCTTCGGCCAATCGGATCACCGTCTCGCGCGCGGCCCGCTTGTTGCCGGCCACCAGGACGTCGCACTCGATGGCAACGTCCTCCTTCAGGAGGTGCGCAGCGACATTCTGGAACGCGGTGACCACCATCACGTCGTCGCCGAGGAACTCCTGCGCCCGCTTGCCGGCGCTGCCGGCTTCCGGTAGCTGCACCGTGCCCACCCTGGGCGGCACCAGCGGCACGGTCACGTCGATGAGGATCTTGCCGGAGAGCCCGGTTCGCACACTCGCGAGCGTTGAGGTTTGGTGCTCGGCCGGAACCGTCAACACGACAATGTCGCCGGCGGCGGCGGCATCGGGGTTCTCCATGGCGTCGGCGGGCGTCTCGGGACTGATCCGGGCGAGATTGGCCACGGCATTCCTGGCCTTTTCCAAGGTCCGCGAACCGATGACGATCCGATGGCCGGCCTTCGACCATCGAATCGCCAAGCCCGTACCCAGATCGCCGGTCCCCCCGAGAATGGCGATCGTTTCCTTGCCTTGGTCCACGCCCGCTCCTTAGCGGCCAGCAAAGCGGCGCATTATCCGCTCAACTTGCGGATGGACGCCAGCGCGCGCCTCATAGCGCGCCGTCAGGCGCGTTCGAAATGCGTCAGCCTTCTCGATCGCGCCCGTCAGGGCGCGCCGCTGCCACATGCGGCGCGCCTAGTGTTTCCCACAGGAACCTATACGCCAACGTCCACATGTACGCCCGTTGGGCGTTGTCCGCTGCGCCCGCATGTCCGCCTTCCACGTTTTCGTAGTAGAGGACGTCGTGGCCCATGGCCCGCATTTTCGCCACCATCTTGCGGGCGTGGCCGGGATGGACGCGGTCGTCGCGGGTGGAGGTGGTGACCAGCAGGCGCGGATAGTCCGCGTCCCGGGAGACGTTGTGATAAGGCGAGAACCCTTGGATGAACGCCCACTCGTCGGGATTGTCGGGATCGCCGTACTCGGCCATCCAACTGGCCCCCGCGAGCAGTTCGTGGTAGCGGCGCATGTCGAACAACGGCACTTGGGCGACGATGGCGCCGAAGAGGTCCGGACGCTTGGTCAGCATGTTGCCCATGAGCAGGCCGCCGTTGCTGCCTCCCATGGTGCCGAGTTGCTTGGGCGTGGTGACCTTCCGGCGGATCAGGTCTTCGGCAACGGCGATGAAATCCTCGTAGGCGCGCGGGCGTTCGGCCTTCAACGCCGCCTGGTGCCAGGCGGGGCCGAACTCGCCGCCGCCGCGAATGTTCGCGACCACGTAGACGCCGCCGCGTTCCAGCCACGCCGAGCCGACCCCTGCGGAGTACCCGGGTAGTTGGGAGATTCGAAAGCCGCCGTAGCCGTAGAGCAGGGTAGGCCGCAGGTTGGTCGCGTCGGCGTTCGACACCTCGAAATAGGGGATCCGGGTGCCGTCCGCGGAAGTTGCCCAGTGCTGGGCGATTGTCAATCCTTCGGTATCGAATTTCGCCGGTGCGCGCTTCAGGACGACGGGACTTTCGCCGATCGAGGCCAGCGACAGCGTTGGCGGCGTCAAGTAGTCCGTGGTTTGCAGGAAGTATCGGTCGTCGTGATCGGGATCCACGGCGTTGGCGCCGATGGTCTGGAAACCGGTGGCATCCACGCCCTCCAAGGGGGTCGTCGTCCAGCCGTCCGGTCCCGGCGTCGCCACCTCCATGCGGTTCTTGACGTCGTCGAGAATGTTGATG
Source organism: Pseudomonadales bacterium (assembly GCA_047518105.1). Lineage (GTDB taxonomy): Bacteria > Pseudomonadota > Gammaproteobacteria > Pseudomonadales > Azotimanducaceae > VXYL01. The sequence continues at coordinate 7,758 of JAKZRQ010000313.1, forward strand.
AGGACGTGGTTGCGGGTCAGCGAGTAGTCGGCCAGCGCGGTGCCCTCGGCGGGTTCGAACAGGACGGCGAAGTCGCGGCCGCCGGCCAGGAACCGATCCATCTCCAGGGCCAGGAGGCTTCCCGTCGAGTAGGTTCGGGCGCCGGTTTCCCAATCGCTGCGCAACAGCAGAAAGAGCCATCCGCGATGCGGCGAATAGCCCGCGTCGGATGGAATCTCGAGCGGGATCAACTCACCGTCGCGGCGGATGAACCGGTCGCTGTTGTAGAAGTCCCTGCCGCGGTAGACGACCTGCATTTCGTAGCCCGGCGTCAGGTCGGCGTAGGCGCCGACGGAAACATCCGACGCCATGCCCTCTAACACCAGGGTCGCGTCTTCCAGGGGCTGGCCTCGCTGCCAGAGCTTGACGATGCGGGGGTAGCCCGAGTCGGTCATCGACCCCGGGCCGAAGTCCGTGGCCACGAACACCTCGTCCGGCCCGGCCCAGCCGACGGATCCCTTGGACTCGGGGAGTTCGAAGCCGTCTTCGACGAACGCCTTGGCGTCGAGGTCGAACTCGCGCACGACGACCGCGTCGGCACCGCCGCGGGACAGTCGCAGCAGGCACCGGTCGTAGGTAGGCACCAGGATCGACGCGCCCGAATACACCCAGTTCTCGCCCTCTTCCCGGCCCAGGGCATCGATGTCGAGAACGACTTCCCAAACGGGTTCCGGCTTGCGGTATTCCTCCAGCGTGGTGCGCCGCCAAAGCCCCCGCGGATTGTCCTCGTCCTGCCAGAAGTTGTAGTACTTCCCGCCCGCCTTGTAGACGTAGGGAATGCGGTCGTCGGCATTGAGAATTTCGACGAGACGCGCTTGCAGCCTCTCGAACTCCGGGTTCCCCGCCAGCGTATCGCGCGTGGCCTGGTTGCGTTCCTCAACCCAGGACAGGGGCCCTTCGCCACCCACGTCCTCCAGCCAACGGTTGGGATCCTCATCGGACGAACAGCTCGACAACGCCACAACCACCCCCGTGCATGCCAGCAATCTTGCTACGGCCATTGAACCTCGCCACCACCAAGCCGACTCGGCCCAACTTGGAAATCTCTAGAATCGCCTATGTTCCTTGGATATCGGCCGCCTTTCAAACGGTTTGCGTGTGCATGCGCGCACGGATGCGCGGTTGGCAGGGGCCGATGCCGTCCACTGGAAGTTGAAGAGTCGATCCGCGGGCCGAGCTGCGAGCTGCCATCGGACCACTCGCGTCTTTGGCCGTTCGCTCGTGAGAAAGCCTCGGTGGCCAGCCCGTCGAAGCGGACCGGGGCCCGCAGGTACCCGGAGTGTGGCGAATTGACGTTTCCTGATCGGCAGTTTGCGGGGTTGCACTTTTTTTAGCACTATGGGTAGAGTGGGCGTGATCCCTTAGCGTCTGTGATGGCAATCAACCGGGACACGTCGGTGGAGGAATTGGCCGCACTGGTCAGTCAAGCTTTGGAATCCGCCGGTATCCAGGCGACGCTCTCGGGAGGTGGTGCTGTCTGCCTCTACACGATGAACGAGTACGAAAGCGACGACTTGGACTTCGTGACGTCGGATGGGCAAAGGGCTCTGGCGGCGGCCGTTGAACCGCTGGGCTTCTGTCGCAGCAAGAATCCACGTCAGTTCGAGCACCCGCAGATCCATTGGTTTGTCGAGTTTCCACCAGGGCCGTTGGCATTCGGCGGCATGTTCGTGATGCACGAGGATTTGCCCATCCTGAATACACCATTCGGACCCTTGCGAATAATTACGCCCACGCTGAGTATTTTGGATCGCTTGGTCGCCTACTACTCCTTCAACGACAACCAGTGTTGGGATCAGGCGACCATGATCGCAAGACGCCAGAAAGTCGATTGGGACGCTGTGCATGCTTGGGTGGAAACAGAGGGCAGACCTCCGTCCGACGTGGATCGCCTGCGAGAGCGCGCCAAACGTTGACGGGCTGCGACCGGCGGCTATGGCCCCGGCGTGACGACTGAAGGCACGCGATCAGGACGTGTCCGAAGGGTCCACGTCGATGGACCAGCGCACGTCGGGCGCCTTCGGCTCGGCGCGTTCCAGGCGATCGAGGGCGAGGTGCAGATCGCGCCGCCGGGGGCTGAGCACCATGAGCTGACTGCGGTAGCGGTCCGCCCGGCGCGCGATGGGTGCCGGAGCGGGGCCAAGCAATTCGACGCCGGCACCCTGCAGGGCGTCGGCTGTCTTGGACAGGAATTCCAACGCGGCATTTTCACGAACGCTCTCCGCGCGAACCACGGCCAGCGAGGCGAAGGGCGGCATGGACGCCGCATGGCGCCGTTGTCGTTCGGTCTCGGCGAAGCCGTGGTAGCCGGCGTCGATCAACGCACGCAGATTGGGATTGTCGGGGTCGTAGGTCTGGATCCAGACCTCCCCCGGCCGGTCACCGCGCCCCGCCCGTCCGGCGACCTGCACGATGAGCTGCGCGGTCCGTTCCGGGGCGCGAAAGTCGGTCGAAAGGAAGCCGCTGTCGGCGTCCAGAACCGCCACCAGGGTGACGTTCGGCAGGTGGTGGCCCTTGGCGAGCATCTGGGTGCCGACCAGGATCGCCGGCTTGCCCTCGGCGATGGCCGCGAGGTCGCTGGTGAGTCGCCGCGTGCTGCGCGTGGTATCGCGGTCGATGCGGTACAGCGGGATCTCGGGATGGCGCCCGGCGAGCGTTTCCTCCGTGCGCTGGGTGCCGGTACCGACCAGCACGAAGGCATCGCCGCCGCAGTCCGGGCACTTCCCGGGCACCGGCCGCCGCCGGTCGCATTGGTGGCAGTGCAGTTGGCGCGGGCTGCGGTGGTAGGTGAGTTTCACGTCGCAGTGGTCGCACCGCGCCTGCCAGGCGCACGTCGAACAGAGCAGCACCGGTGCGTAGCCGCGCCGGTTGATGAACGCCAGCACCTGGTTGCCGGCCGCAAGGTGGCGATCGACGGCACGTTGCAAGGGGGCACTCAAGCCGCCTTGGAGACGTTCGCCCCGGATGTCGAGCACGCGGTAGGTCGGCATCGAAACCCCGCCGGCGCGTTCCGGCAGGGGCAGGCGCCGATAGCGGCCGCGGCGGACGTTCTCCAAGCTCTCGAAGCTGGGCGTTGCGCTGCCGAGGACTACCGGAATCGACAGCATCGCCCCGCGTTTGACTGCGACGTCGCGGGCGGAATAGCGCAGTCCCTCCTGCTGCTTGAAGGAGCCGTCGTGTTCCTCGTCGACGACGATGACACCGAGGTTCGCGAACGGCGTAAGCACCGCCGAACGGGTTCCGATGAGCACCTTGTGGATGCCGCTTCGGCACTTTAGCCAGGTATCGAATCGCTGTGGGTCGGACATGCCGGAATGGAGCGTTGCGGACGCACCGAAACGGCTCGTGAAACGCGCGGTGGTCTGGGGCGTCAAGGCGATTTCGGGGACGAGCACCAGCGCTTGGCGGCCGGCACGCAGCACCTCGGCAATGACGCGAAGGTAGACCTCGGTCTTGCCGCTGCCGGTGACGCCGTCGAGGAGGTGGATGGCTGCGGTTCCCAGCGAAGCGGCGATGGCGTCGATCGCGGCGGTCTGCGCCGCTGTCGGCTCGAGTTCCGAAGATGTCGTCGCGTAGGGCGGCGGAAGAACCCTTCGTTCCACCAGGCCCTTTCCGAGGAGCGCGGCGAGTTGCGCGCGGGCAATGCCGTGGCGCCCGAGTTCGGATTCGGCGATCTGGTGAAGCTGGCGCATCTTGTCGAACGCTTCCCGTTGCTTCGGCGCACGTTCGAGCACCGCGTTCGCATTCGTCGCGTCCTCGGCCAGCCGCCACACGACGTCGTCGGCTGGCGTCGCCTTCGCCCCCCGCCGGCCCTTGACCGGGAGCAAGGTGGCAACCACGTCGCCCACCGGATGGTGGTAGTAGCGGGTCAACCACTCGGTCAAGTCGACGAGATCGGCCGGCAGGAAGGGTTCGTCGTCCAGCACCTCCGTCACGGGCTTCAACGCGTGGGGCGACGACTCGCTGCGGCCGGTGACCAACCCGACGACGCTCGCGCGACCGAACGGCACCCGTACGCGCATGCCGGACTCCGGCATCGGCCCTGCTTCCGGCGGCGCATAGTCGAACGTGCGCCGAAGCGGTCGCGGCAGGGCGACTTGGATCACTGTGTCGTGTTTGGTCATGTTCGTCTAGGTGCGCCGCATGTGCAGCGGCACGCCCTGCCGGGCGCGTTTGAGAATGCGGTCGCATTCTCTAGGGATAACGGGTATCAAAATTTGGCTCAACTGCAAGGTTGACGGCTTCTCAAGAACGCTAGGCGGGCATCGGGACCGCACGGGTAGGCGCAGTGTAATGAATCGATGACCGTCAATGGCATCGCAGGGTTTGCCAGCGTGCCGCGCTGCGGTTGACGCGAACGGCTGCCGGGGAACCACAGCGGCGGCTGACCGGGACCCACAGCGGCGGCTGCCCGGGACCCACAGCGGCGGCTGACCGACCCTGACCGACCGCCGAGCGCTTGTATTCCACCTGGGCGGCCAATAGACTGCGCGCCCTTGGCTGGGGTGCCTCGTGCAGGCTCAAACCAGATGGAAGGCAAGGCGGCAAGTTAGGCAATGAAACCCGACGTACATCCGGAATACGGCGAAATCACGGCGACCTGCAGTTGCGGCAACGTCATCAAGACGCGTTCCACCCTGGGCAAGGACATCCGTCTCGAGGTCTGTTCCGCCTGCCATCCGTTCTACACGGGCAAGCAGAAGATCATCGACACCGGGGGCCGCGTGGAGCGATTCCATCGGCGCTTCGGCAACCGTTCCGCCGCCGCCGGCTAACGACTGCGCGCGCACCTGACGGGCGGTTTGAAGAGTGTTTGCGCATTCTCCACGGTCCCGGAACTTGGCTCGGTTGTTCAGTCGAGCCGTGCTCAAGAACGTTGAACAAGTTTCACCTCGCAATCCTGACGAGATCGGTCGGAGCCGATCCCGCATGCACCGGCGAACTTCCGCCGATGGATGCGATCCAATTTGGTGGTAGTCTTCCCTTGCCGTCGACGAGGATCTTTGGGCGTGTCTGCATCCGCCACGGCGCTTGAGCGGAACGAGCCGGTGACCCGATCATCGATGGCGACCCGTTGCGGCCACGCCGTCGCCAGGCGGTGGCTGCGGGCCCTGGGGGTGGCCGTTGCGGTATTCGCCTTGGTTCACCCCGCTGCCGCCAAAAGCGGTGGCGAGAAGCACCTCGAGCAGGTTCAGGAGATGGACGCGCTCTATGCCGACGAGCGTTGGCAACGCTATCTTCGGGATATCGGTGCGCGGATACTCGAGCACGTGCCCGAGCGGGGCCAGGAATACCATATCTACGTTCTCGACGACTCCAGCGTCAACGCGATGGCGATGCCCGGCGGATACCTCTTCTTCTCGCGCGGTTTGTTCGCCTACCTGCGCTCCGAAGACGAACTGGCGGCGGTGGTTGGACACGAGATCGCCCACATCTTCGCCCGGCACCCCCAACGAAGCAGGTCAGCGAACTGGGTGGGCAAGTCCTTGGGTTGGTTGACCGCGAACGCGACCGGTCGCCGCGAACTCTGGGACTTGGCCAACGTCGGCTTCGCGGCACTGGGTTCCGGCTACGGACGCGAGCACGAACTCGAGGCGGACCGGTTGGGCGGCGAGTTCATGGCCCGGGCCGGCTACGATCCGATGGCCATCCTGGACGTGCTCCAGGCGCTTCAGGACCAGGATTTGTTCTTCCGCGACGTCGTGGGCAGGCCGTCGGGCTATCACGGCCTGTTCGCCTCGCATCCGAAGCACGACAAGCGGCTCCACGATGCCCTCGCCCAGTCCCAGCATCTCATGTCGGACGAAGTCCGAGAACCCGTAGGGGACTTCTGGGCGCTGGTGGACGGTCTCGTCTACGGCGACGAGGCTGCCCGCGGCGTGGTTCGGGACAGCACCTACTACCACGGTTCGTTGCGGGTGGCGATGGAGTTTCCCAAGGGGTGGTCGGTGACATCGACGCAGTCCCAGGTCAAGGGCATCGCCCCCGGAGGAAGCGCCGACGCATCCATCGCGGTTCTCCGGCAAGCGCCGGCCGGGCGGAAATCACCGGCGAAGTACGTCACCGAAGTGTTGATGCGAGACGATGTGACGACCGGCGAGGAACTTGAAATCAACGGTGCCGAGGCCTACATCGGCGAGATCGATGTCAGTGGTTCCAATGTCCAACTGCAGATGATCGGCATTCTCTACAGCCGCTACAACGTGTTCCAGTTCAAAGGCGAATGCGGCCCGAAGGGCGATGCCGAAAAGTTTCGCGAACAGTTCCGCGCAACCATGGAAGCCCTGCGGCCCCTGACCCAGGCGGACTTGAAGGTCGCCAACAGCCAACGCGTCGAAGTGATCGTGGCCGAGCCGGGGCAGACCTACGCCAAACTCGCGCAGGACACCTCGCTCAACGACCATCCCGAGGAGACGCTGCGGCTCTTGAACGCCGGCCATCCCAACGGCGAGCCGCGGGCGGGCGACTACATCAAGATCATCAAGTAGCCCGATCCTCCACCGCCCAACGAGACGCCATGGCGCGCTCGGTGGATGCGAACGCCTGCAGCAGCGGGAAGTAGACGCCGAAGTCCGCCTCCAACGCGGGCAGGCCGTCGTCGAGCAGTCCATTGAGCCGACCGCCAAGATGGGTCGAGCGCAATCGCCCAAGCACATGCTCCATGGCCCGATGGACAACCGCCCGCTCCGCGTAGCGAGCCAAGAGGTCGGTTGCGATCATCCGGTCGACGAAGCGCCTGCCGTGCTCGGGGACGCAGTCGTCGAATCGTCCGAGCGCCGCGTACACCCGGGCCGTGAAGGTCGAGACGGCATCGTGGGCGAAACGCGGCCAGGCCAGCGCAAGGCAGTGGTCCGCGACGATGTCGAGCAGGACCGGGGCGACGCGTCGCATGGCCGGGCCGAAGCGGGCGACGCTCGCCTTCATCTCCGGCAACCGGTTGGAGTAGGAGTCGATGCGACGGTGCAGACGGATGCCGGCCCGCAGTTGGGTCGGCAGCGAGTCGGGAATCTCCCCCTTGACGAAGTCGCCGAGTACGCCGCCCGCGAGAAAGCCATCGCCATGCGCCGTCGACTCGCGCTGCGGCAATCGCCGGACGCCGGCATTGTCGGCGAGCAGACAGTGGGCGAGGAAATTCACGGCGGTGCGAGCTTGAGGAACGAGACCAGATATTCGTCGAAGGATACGTTGTCCGCGTCCTCCATCAATGCCTGCTCGGCGATGGACTGGTGGCTCATGGCGTCGAGCGCCGCGTAGCGGTCCTCGGTCAGCGGGTGCTCCTCGAACCAGCCCCGGTGCGCGGCGGATTGGTTCATGGCGAAGCGGAAGAAAGGGACGCGTTGCTGGCGCAGGGCGTTCAACACCCGGGCCGATGGCGTCAGTTCCGGTTGCTCGACCTTGCGTCGTTGCCAATCGACGGTGGTCAAGTGGTCGTCGGCGCGGACGCCGGCGGCATCGATCTCGGCGGCGACCTCCGCGCACTGGGCAAGCAACTCCGCCGCCCATGCCGCGAACGCGATGGGGGCGCCTTGGCGCATCAACACCAGATCGGGCTCGCGACCTCGCTCGACCACGGCGAGCAGGTTGGCGACCATCTCTTGCGTCTCGGACCGGCTGTCCGGGGGACCGTCCTTCAGCAGGCACAGCAGCAGGAATACGTCCAGGAAGCGGCACGCGTGGGCGTCGATGCCGAGGCCGAGGAAGGGATTGAGATCCAGGCAGCGTACCTCGACGTACTCGACGCCGCGACCGTGCAGCGCCTCCAACGGCCGCTCCCCGGACACGGTACGCCGCTTCGGGCGTATGGCCCCGTAGAACTCGTTCTCGATCTGCAAAAGCGTGGTCGATAGCTGTCGGTAGGCGGTGCCGACCTTGACGCCGACGGCTTCGTAGGCGGGATAGGACTTGGTCATCGCCTCGCGCATGGTCGCGGCGTACTGTGCCAGGCTGTTGTAGGAGATGTGCAGCGACGATTGGGCCTCGCTTTGATAGCCAAGCCGGCCCATGCGCAACGACGTCGCGTACGGCAGGTAAAGGGTCCCTTCGTCGAACTGATCGAGTCCGGAGGTGGCGCCGCGAAGGAACGACTTGCACACGGCGGGGGAGGCGCCGAAGAGGTAGACGAGGAGCCAGGAGTAGCGCCGGAAGTTCCGGATCAGGCCGAAGTAGGCGCGGGTGACGAAGTCGCGGTCTGGGGATTCGCCTCGGGCGGCGGCGATGGCGGGCCAGAGTGTCTCCGGCACAGAGAAGTTGTAGTGGATTCCGCTGATGGTCTGCATCAGGCGACCGTAGCGGTGGCTCAATCCGAGCCGGTAGACGGTCTTGGAGCGGCCGGCGTTGGAGGAGCCGAAACGGGCGATGGGGATGTCGCCGTCGGGCCCCAGCATGCACGGCATGCTCGATACCCAGAGCAGTTCGTCGCCGATGTTGGCGTAGACGAAGCGGTGGATGTCGGTGAGTTCGTCGAGTGCCGCGGCCGCGCTGTCGTGGACGCCCGTGATGAGTTCCAGTTGGGCTTCGCTGAAGTCCATGGTGATGTGCGGGTGCGTCAGCGCCGAACCGAGTTCCGGTGGGTGCCGGGTCTTCGCCAGTTCGCCGGTGGTGGTGACTCGTAGGCTCTCCTTCTCGATACCCCGTCGAAGCGCACCGAGTTCGGCGCGTCCGCGAACCCCCGCGAGAGCTTTGGTCAAGCCGTCCACGCTAGCGCGCCTTGCTCCACGAGGGCGCGTCGCCACACGAGGGCGCCTCGCTCCACGAGGGGGTCGAGAATGCCACGCGTTCTGCCGCAGGCGTTCGAAACGCGATCCAAGTGTCACCCATGAAGGGGCCGAGGAATCTAGCAGGCCGTGCGGGGGCCGGCGTTGGCGATGGACGGATCGACGTCGAATTTGGCGAAGTTGGCCGCGAACTTGGCGCTCAGCGTCTTCCGGGCCTGATCGTAGGCCGCACCGTCCGTCCAGGTGTTGCGGGGATCCAGAAGCGCGGGATCGACACCGGGCGCGGTCAACGGGATGTCGAGATTGAGGCCCTCCAGATGGCGTGTCGGAGCGTTTCCGAGACTGCCCGATTGGATCGCTTCGATGACCGCCCGCGTGGTGGCGATGTCGAATCGCCTGCCGCCGCCGTAGCCGCCGCCTGTCCAACCGGTGTTGACCAGGTAGACCTCCGAGTCGAACGCCGCGACGCGCTTTCTCAGGAGGTCGGCATAGATCCCCGCCGGACGGGGGAAGAACGCCGCGCCGAAGCAGGTGGAGAAGGTCGCCGAATACGGTTCCGCCGAGCCGACCACCGTCGATCCCACGGAGGCGGTGTAGCCGGACAGGAAGTGATAGGCGGCGGCTTCGTTCGAGAGCAGCGATACCGGTGGCAGCACGCCGCTCAGGTCGCAGGTGAGAAACACCACCGCGTTGGGTTCGCCGGCGCGGTTCTCCGTCACCTTGGCAGCGATGTTGGCGCGTGGATAGCAAGCCCGCGTGTTCTCGGTGAGAGACGCGTCGGCGTAGTCCGGCTCCCGGGTCACCGGGTCGAGGATCACGTTCTCGACGATGGCGCCGAAGCGGATGGCGTCGAAGATCACCGGCTCGTTGGCGCGTGAAAGGTTGATGCACTTCGCGTAGCAGCCGCCTTCCAGGTTGAACACCACGCCTTCCCCCCAGCCGTGCTCGTCGTCGCCAATGAGGAGTCGCCCGGGATTGGCCGACAGCGTGGTCTTGCCGGTTCCCGAAAGACCGAAAAAGAGTGTCACGTCGCCATCCGCGCCGGCGTTGGCGGAGCAGTGCATGGGGAGAACGTCGCTCGCCGGCAGCAGGAAGTTCTGCACACCGAACAGCGCCTTCTTCATTTCGCCGGCATAGCGCAAGCCCGCGAGCAGGACCCGCCGTCCAGCGAAGTCGATCATCACGGTGGCGTCGGAGGCGGTACCGTCCCGCCCGGGGTTACAGACGAATTCCGGCGCGTTGACGACCTCCCATAGCGGTTTGCGGCCGGGGTTCACGACTTTCGGCGTGATGAACAGCGCCCGGGCGAAGAGCATGTGCCAGGCGTACTCCGTGGTCACGTGAATGGGCAGGTAGTGGTTCGGGTCGGCGCCGACGTGCAGGGCCGAGACGAACGTCTCCCTCTGGACCAGATGGGCTTGGACCCGGCGCCACAGCGCGTCGAAGACCGGCGCTTCCACGGGCAGGTTGATCGTTCCCCAGTCGATGAACGCCTGGGTTCCCGGTTCCCGGACGATGAACCGGTCGGTCGGCGAGCGTCCGGTGCGTCCGCCGGTCTCGACTGCGACGGCGCCGTTGGCGGCGAAGCGGCCTTCGCCTCGAAGCACGGCCAACTCCGCGAGCGCGGCGCCAGACAGGTCAGAGTGGGTGCGGGTATCGCGGGTAGTGTCGAAGTCCAGCGCCATGGAAGTCGCTCGATTGGATCGCGGGATTCTACACGACCGTTCGACCGAGCGGCGCTCGCGTGCGTGCTCTTCGACGGTGGCTCAAGCCCGGCCCTTCAAGTCCTTGAGCGCTCGGCGCTGCTTCTTGTTGGGCCGCGACTTGGGCAGGGTCAAGCCGGCGGCCAGCATGCGCCGTTCGGCGCGCTGGCTCTCGCGCGTGTCGATGGATTCCGCGGTTTCCTCGTACAGCGTGGCGGCTACGCTGGCGCTGCCCCGCTGCGAGGCGATGGCGGCGATGACCACCGTCTGCTCGACCTCGCCGCGCGTCACCTCGAGGGTGTCGCCGGCGACGACTTCCTTCGCCGGTCTCGCGCGGGCGCCGTTGAGGTGCACCTTGCCGCCTTCCACGGCGTTCTTGGCGAGGCTGCGGGTCTTGTAGAAGCGCGCTGCCCAAAGCCACTTGTCTAGGCGCAGCCGGGCTGTTCCTCCGTTCTCGGTCCGGGAAGGCATGACCCTATACTACGCCCATGGAGTCCGCGTTGATCGACATCGTCAAAGCCGCCGGCGACGCCGTCCTCGATGTCTACGCCGGCGATTTCGAAGTCGAAATCAAGGCCGACGACTCCCCGCTGACACAGGCGGACCGTCGCGCCCACCGCATCATCGTGGACGGACTGCGAACCCTCGCGCCCGAGGTGCCGGTGATCTCCGAGGAATCGGAACCGCCGCCGTTTGCCGAACGACGGCACTGGCGGAAGTACTGGTTGGTGGACCCCTTGGATGGCACCAAGGAGTTCGTCGACCGCAACGGTGAATTCACGGTCAATGTCGCCCTGATCGACGCCGGCGAACCGGTCTTCGGCGTGGTCGGGGTTCCGGCGAAGGGATGCCTGTACGTCGGCGATTGCCGCAGCGGCATCGCTTGGCGGGAGGATGACCACGGCAGGACGCCGTTGCGAACGCGTGCCTTGTCCGCCGGGACCATCACCGTAGTGGCCAGCCGCCGGCACGGTGTCCGCCGCCTCGACGGCTATCTGAAGGCCCTGGCCGAGACCTTCGACCTGAGGCGCGTCCACCTCGGCAGTTCGTTGAAGTTCTGCGTGTTGGCGGAAGGTGGTGCGGATCTGTATCCGCGGCTGGGTCCTACTTCGGAGTGGGATATCGCGGCCGCCCACGCGGTCTTGTCGGCGGCAGGGGGGACCGTGCGCCGGTTCGACGGGGGCCCGATCCTCTACAACGCCAAGGAATCGTTCCTGAATCCCGACTTCTTCGCTTCGGGAGACCCCGAATACCCCTGGCACGACCGGTTGCCGCCACCGCCCTGAGCGATGTCCCGGCCGCTTGCGCCGAGCGGTGCCACCAGGAGGCGAGTACGGCGCGAGCAAGACGCCCACCGCGTCCGGACGACCCACGCTATGCTCGCCAGCTTTTGTCGGACCGAGTAGATCCATGCCGGATACACCAACGAGACGGTCGCGGCCGCTGCCCCAACCCACGCCGGAGACCCAGCACTTCTGGGACGGCACTAGGCAAGGCGAGCTTCGCCTGCAGCGCTGCCGCGACTGCGCGCACGTCTACTTCCCGCCGCGCCCGCTTTGCCCTGCATCCGCTTTGCCCTGCATGCAGTTCGCGCGCGGTGGAGGCATTCGCCGCCAGCGGCAACGGCAAGCTCTTGAGCTACGTCATCAACCACCGTGGACACCCGAGTTTCGACACGCCCTACGCGATTGCCGTGGTCGAGCTCGACGAGGGGCCGACCATGCTCTCGAACATCGTCGACTGCGAGCAGACGCCGCAAGCCCTGGTTCTCGACATGCCGCTGACGGTGACCTTCGAAGACAACGGCGATATCGCCGTTCCGCTGTTCCAACCAGCCCGACCGGTCCGACCTGCGGAGAACCCGTCATGACCGTCGCCATCGTCGGTGCCGCCGAAACCACCGAACTCGGCAAGATACCCGGCATGAGCCAGATTCAGCTCCACGCCGACGCCGTCCTCAACACCCTTGCCGACGCGGGTCTCAAGGCTAGCGACATCGACGGCGTCGCGACCGCGGGCGAGTCCCCCGTCAACATTGCCCACTACCTGGGCATCGCGCCGCGCTGGGTGGACGGCAGTTCCGTTGGCGGCTGTTCGTTCATGCTGCACGTCCGCCACGCCGTTGCCGCCATCGAGGCGGGCTACGCCCGGACCGTGCTCGTCACCTACGGCGAGAGTGGCCGTTCCGGCGTCGGGCGCGAAGGCCGCAGCGGGGGACGCGCGTCGTTGGCGGGACAGTTCGAGAGTCCCTACGGGTCCATGGGCCCGACCACGATGTTCACCATGGGCGTGCTGCGGTACATGAAGCGCTACGGCATGACCCACGAGCAGTTGGCGATGGTGGCGGTGGTGCGTCCTATGGGGATCCGATCACCGTGGAGGATGTCTTGAACTCGCGCATGATTGCCTATCCCTTCCACCTGTTGGAATGCTGCCTGGTCACCGATGGCGGCGGCGCACTGATTCTCACGTCGGCGGAACGGGCTCGGGATTTTCCGACCAAGCCGGTCTACATCCTCGGATCCGGCGAGAGCGTCGAGACGCCGATGGTCAGCCAGATGAAGGACCTCACCAGTTCCCAGGCGTTCCGCATTGCCGGTACCGATGCCATGCGGTCGGCGGGAATCGGCCACGCCGACGTGGACCACATGATGGTCTACGACGCCTTCGCGCACTTGCCGATCTGGGGACTGGAGGACCTTGGCTTTTGCGCGCGCGGGGAGGCGGCAGGCTTCATCGAGGACGGCAACACCCGCCCCGGCGGCAAGCTGCCGCTCAACACCAACGGCGGCGGTCTGTCGTACATGCACTCCGGCATGTACGGCATGTACGCCTTGCAGGCCTGCAGGAGAGTGTGCGGCAAATGCGCGGTACGGCACCTGCCCAAGTGTCCGGCGCCGAGATCTCGCTCTGCCTGGGCGTGGGCGGCATGTTTGCCGCCAGCGGTTGCATCGTGATGAGTAATCAGATGCCGTAAGCAACTGATTATTAATTAGATTGTCGTTGAAGACAGGGCTTTGGAGAGTGGCCTCACTAGCCGGGCTGCACGATGAAAGTGAGATCGCCCTGCCGAGGAGAACTACACTGTATCTATATACAGACCCGACTAGTGAGGAGGCCAATATAGCAGATCGAAAAACCGAATTTTAGAGGGTTTCCGGACTCCGCGAAGGGGCCGTTGGAAATCTCGAATGACATCAATCGGTTAACGATTGCGATTCCATACTTCCTTCACTTTTCCGTTGCTGCCCGTTGTCCGTTGGCGGGACCTTGGCAGTCCGGGAGGTCGACGGCCCGCAGCGCGAGCATTGAATCCGGGCCGGACGCGGCTATCATGGTTGCCATGTCACGCTTGCACCCGGACGAACCGGTACCGACGTTCGTGGATCGGTTCCGCGTGGTCACCCACGAGCGGGCGCAGTCGCCCAGGTCGGCATAGTCTCGGCTGGTTCGAACGATGCGTTTCGTCATCTACGGCGCCGGCGGCGTCGGCGGCACCATCGGCGCCCGGCTGCATCTGGCCGGGTTCGAGGTCGTTCTCATCGCCCGCGGCAAGCACTTCGAAGCCATCGCCCGGGACGGCCTGCGCTTCGTATCGCCCACCTTGGACGTCTACCTGGACATCCCCTGCGCCGCGCATCCGGGTGATGCGGAAATCGGTGCCGACGATGCCGTCTTCCTGTGCATGAAAGGCCAGCATACCGAGGCGGCGCTGCGCGATTTGTCCGCCTCGACAGGGGGTAGGGCGCGGGTCGTCTGCTGCCAGAACGGGGTGGAGAACGAACGCTTGGCGCTGCGCCGCTTCCCACAAACCTACGGCATGGTCGTGCTATTGCCCGCGGAGCATTTGGAGCCGGGCGTGGTGGTCAATTTCGCGCAAGACACCGCTGGCGTCCTCGACGCCGGCTGCTATCCGGCAGGCGTGGACAGCTTCATCGAGGAAGTCACCGGGGCGCTCACGAAGGCCGGCTTCAGCGCGGCCCCGGATCCAGCGATCATGGGGCAGAAGTACGCCAAGCTCCTAGGCAACCTCAACAACGCGGTGCAGGCCGCGACCGGGTCCGGCTCGCGCACCATCGCCGCCAGGCTTCGGGAAGAAGCGCTCGCCTGCTACCGCGCCGCCGGCATCCGCTGCGCCACTGCGGAGGAGATGCGCGGGCGCCGGGCGGACATCCGAGGCCACGACGTGCCGGGACACAAACGCCACGGCGGCTCGTCGCTGCAGAGCATGCTGCGCGGCACCGGGGATATCGAAACGGACTTCATGAATGGCGAGATCGTCTTGCTCGGCCGCCTTCACGGCGTGCCTGTGCCCGCCAACGCCGCAGTCCAGGAAGTTGGCAACCGGCTGGTGAACGAAGGCCTCGAGCCGGGCAGCGTGACGGTCGAGGAATTCGAAAGACGGTTGCTCGGGGTGTAGACGGGCGCTTTTGCTTGCGACTATCCGAGTAGGGCTTCGAGCCGCCTGCCGGCGGTCGCGGTCGACCCGGCCGGCATCTGGACCAACTGCAGTTCCGCGCCCGACGCCTCGCGTTCGGCAAGCTGTTCGGCCACCGATTCGAGCGGGCCGATCACCTGGATCTCGCGCACCATGTTCTCGGAAATCGCGTCCATGGCGGCGTCCATGTCGCGGTTGTGCCAGGCGGCTCGGGACGCCATGACTTCGGCCTCGAAACCGTTGTCCGCCAGCATGTTCCAGTAGAAGTCGCCCATCCGGTTGATGTAGTGGAAGAGCGGCTCACGCGCCGCGCGCCAAGCTGCCTCGTCCTCCCCGCTGCCGAGCACGTGGACGTTGGTGAACGGCGCGATGGTTACCGAGTCCGCTGGCCGGCCGGCGGCTTGGGACGCATCGGCGAGCGCTTGGCGCAGCGAAGCGAACTGGCTCTTCGGCCAGTGGATCGGGAAGATGCCGTCGGCGATCTCCCCGGTCTGGCGAATGGACTTGGGCGTGATGGCGGCGATGTAGATGGGCACGTGGTCTCTAGGACGGTCGTAGTCGAGGCGAAAGCCGCGCTGCATGTTGAAGATCTCGCCCTGGTAGTCGAGGCGCTCGCCCTTGATGAGCAGGTTGATGATCTCCACGGTCTCGCGAATGCGGCGCAGGGGCCGCTCGAATGGAACGCCGTGGAAGTGTTCGATCACCCGATGGCCCGACGATCCGAGCCCGCAAACCATGCGCCCGCCGGAAAGCGTCTCCAGCATGGCGAACTCCTGCGCGATGGCGCCGGGCGAGCGCGAGTAGACGTTCAGGATCGACGTGCCGATCTGGATGCCGCGGGTATGGGCCGCCAGCAGCGTCATCCATGGCACCGTCGACGGCCCCCAGGCCTCGCCCGTGGCCACGAGTTCGTAGCCGAGGGCCTCGGCGATGTGGACCTTCTCGATCGACTCCCGCCAGTCGCGGCCAACGCCTGCGAGAATGCCAATCCTCATGTCGCTCCCACGCGCGCTCGGCTATGGCATCCACTGTGATTCATGCGGTCGCGATGTGCAACGGCGCCCCGCGTACCGAGGGCGCCTCGCGTACGAGGGCGCCTCGCGTACGAGGCGTTTGAGAATGCCGGCGCATTCTCTGCGGTCCCAAGACTCGGCTCTTTTGCTCGTTTGTTCAGTTCGGCCGGGCTCAAGAACGCAAAGCGCTTGCGCTGGACGCGTGGCGTTCAGTCGGCGTCGCGCCCTCTCAGGGCGCGGTAGAGCAGCAGCAAGACCGCGGCACCCACGGTGGCGAGGAACAGGCTTGTCAGGTTGAAACCCTGGACAGACCCCAAGCCGAGCCCGGCGCCGACGAAGCCGCCGATGAACGCGCCCGCAATGCCGATCACCGACGTGATCAAGACGCCCTTGGGACCTTGGCCCGGCATGATCCAACGGGCGAGGGCACCTGCGATCAGCCCAAGCAGAATCCAACTCAAGATGCCCATGCCTTTCTCCTGTCAGGCGATGCTTGGCGCGACAGCCTACCCGCTCGAACCCGATCGTGCTCGCGACTCGAACGCGCGCCCGGTGTGCGTGCGCGCATCCTATCGCGTTCAGTCGCGCGCATACCGGTCCTCGAAGCGCACGATATCGTCTTCGGACAGACGCTCGCCGGTCTGCACCTCGATCACTTCCAGCGGCACCGGGGCGCGATTGGTCAACCGATGGCGCGTGCCGACGGGGATGTAGGTGGATTCGTCCGCGGTGAGCGTGAACTGTTCGTCGCCGCGCACGACTTCCGCTTCCCCCCGGACCACGACCCAATGTTCGGACCGGTGATGGTGCATCTGCAACGACAACGCCATCCCGGGGGCGACGGTGATGCGCTTGACCAGAAAGCCGTCGCCGACCTGCAGCGTCTCCGCATGCCCCCAGGGCCGGTAGTCGGTGGTATGCACCCGGTGTTCGTTTCGCGACCGCTCGCGTAGCGCAAGGACAGCCTTCGATACGTCCTGCGCACGACCCTTTTCCGCGACGAGAACGGCATCGGGCGACTCGACCACGACCAGACCATCGACACCGACCGCGACGACCAGTCGGTTCCTCCCGGAGAGGTGGCAGTCGCGGCTGTCGATGGCGATCACGTCGCCTTCGGTGGTGTTGCCGGCGACGTCCGTCGGGAGCACGCTGGCCAGCGCGTCCCATGTGCCCACATCCGACCATCCCATGTCGGCTCGGACGAGCACGCCTCGCCGGGTGCTCTCCATCACGGCGCGGTCGACGGATTCCGAGGGACAGTCGCGGAACGACTCTCCCGGTCGATGGAAGTCCAGATCCCGGCGTTCGGCGGCAACCGCGTCGGCGCAAGCCTGGTGGATGTCGGGCCGGTGCAGTGCGAGTTCCTCGAGATAGGCGCTAGCTCGAAACAGGAACATTCCGCTGTTCCAGTACCAGCCGCCGTCGGCGAGATGTTTCTCGGCGACCATCCGGGCGGGCTTCTCGGTAAATGCGGCGACGACCGCGACCTCGCCGTCCGCGGACAGGGCCTCGCCCGCTTGGATGTAGCCATAGCCGGTCTCCGGGCGCGAGGGCGAGATGCCGAACGTGACCAGACCACCGTTCTCGGCGAACGGAACCGCTCGCCGGATTGCTTGCGCGAAGGCGTCGACCTGCTCGATGTGTTGGTCGGCAGGCAACACCAGCAGCACCGGGTCCGTGTCGTCGCGCGTGGCGCGCAGGGCTGCCAGCGCAACAGCCGGCGCGGTGTTGCGCGGCACCGGCTCGAGCAGAATGGCCCCCGGTTCGACGCCGTTCTCCCGGCATTGCTCGGCGACGACGAATCGATGGTCGTTGTTGCAAACGATGACCGGGTCGTCGTGAAGGAGACCTTCGAGCCGGGCGAGGGTGTGCTGCAACATGGTGCTGTCGCCGAACAAGCGCAGGAACTGCTTCGGGTACAACTCCCGCGACAGCGGCCACAGACGCGTTCCCGAACCGCCCGCCAGAACCACCGGCAAGATGCTGCCGGGCACCGGTGCGTCCGTCATATCTGGGCCTGCCTCTGTTGGTCGCGGAGGGGCAGTTTGTCGGTTTGCGGATGCCGTTTGCAAGGCGGTGTGTGGACCGCGCTTGACCGCACCCGGGTGAACGTCGCTAGCGTTCTTGAGAAGCCGTCACCCCTACAGTTGAGCCAAACTATTGTCACCCGGTCACCCGTAGAGAATGCGTAGGCACTCTCGATCGACTCGCGCCGCGAGGCGCCGCCGCCACATGCGGCGCGCCTAGAGTCCTTGAACGCTCCGAATGTTGACACTTGGGTCGCATTTCGAACGAGGCCGGGAGGATGCGCTGCACATGCAGCGCGCCTACACTATGGCCCCATGGAATTGCTGTCCGGGGTCGTCGACTACTGGCTTGTCGCGGACGAATGGATCGGCGGCGTGCTCGGCGTTTTCGTGGTTGGGTGCCTCATCTACGAGAAGGTCTGGGCGTGGCCGCTCGGCGTCGCCTACGTGCTGGTCTCGATCACCGTGCTCTACGATGCGCAGCTCTACGCCAACCTGGTGCTGCACCTGGTCGGATTCCTGCCCCTCAACCTCTACGGTTGGTACCACTGGCTGTTCGGCACCGAGGTCCGCGACGACCTGCCCGTGACCCGGGCGAGCGCGGTCGGGCTAGCGGTCCTCGCTGTCCTGTCGGTGGCCGGCGCCTACGGTTTCGGCTGGTACCTGGCCACGCAGACCGACGCGGCCTACGTCTACTGGGACAGTGGCATCCTGTTCATGAGTCTCGCGGCCATGTGGCTGACCGCGCGCAAGAAAATCGAGAACTGGCTGTTCTGGGTCGTCGTCAACATCGCCTCTGTGGGCGTGTACCACGCCCAGGACATCCTGCCCTACATGCTCTTGTACCTCGTCTACATTCCAATGGCGGTGTGGGGCTACTGGACCTGGCTGCGCTCCATGGGACGGCGGCTGGGATGATCCGACGACTCGCCCATCTCTCGCCCACCTCTCTCTCACCTGCCTGGTCCTCGCCGCAAGCGCCTCGGACGACTCGGAAAGCGGCGGCGATGTTCTGATGGACGGGCGAGAGGGCGATCAGCAGGATGCCGACTGGTCCGTCTACCTGGGCGATCCCGGCCGGCGGCACTACACCACACTCAAGCAGATCAACCGCGACAACGTCCACCAACTCGAGCTCGCCTGGGTCTACAAGTCGAGCCCGCCGCGCGGAACCATGTACACCAGTCCGCTGGTACGTCGTGCGGGGACACCCACCGGAGGTGGCCCCAGAAGACCTCGGCGCTACGCCCTTCGTCGCGCCCGCGCCGCCTCCACGTTCGCCACGATTCCCGCAGCCTCACGTCGCGGCACGATCACATCGTAGATTTTCACCCACAGCTCCCCGTACTGGATCGCCAGCATCTCGTCCTCGCGCCAGTCCGGGTCGCTCGAATACTGATTGATCCAGTTGACCACCAAGCCGCGCCGGACGCCGCACTCCCGCATCAGGCGCGCGACCTCGCGCGGGGAACCATCGGTCGTCACCGTGAATTCGACGCACTCGGCGGGCGACAGTTGAGCGAACAGTTCGTGGATCGCGCTCCGTTCCCAGTCCTGAATGTCGGACACGTCGTGTACGAGTTCGGTGACGCGCTCGGGCGTCGGGCACTGCCTTCCGGCCATGTAGGCACCAATCGCCCCAGCCACGCCCAACGGCCTCCTGATACGTTCCTCGAACGCTTCCGGCATCCTGTATCCCAAGCGCAGGTTCGCGATGGGCGAGTCGAACGTGTCGTCCGCGCACACGTCGTAGACGGGGCACTGGACTACGCGGATGTCAACATCGTCATCGGCCATGTCCACCACCCCCATGCGCGGTGTTCCCGTCGCGCGGGTGCAGCGCCGGCGCGTGTGCGAGGTCGGAATCCAGCATCCGACTCGTGTGCGCCCACAGATCACGCGCGATGTGTTCGTACCGGGGATTCTCCACCGGCCGTCCGGGGCATTGGCTCACGTCCAACCCTTCGGCGCGTTCTCGGTACGCCAGTTTGGCGTTGGTACGCAGATCGTCGGTCAACGTACCCCAAGCGTAAGCCAACGCATCGGGATCCTCGGTCCTGGCGACAATGAAGTCGTAGGCGTCGCGCTCGGTCACGAGCTGATTGATGGAAAAGGGCTCGAACATCTTCTTGGCGAGGATGTCCTTCGTGTCGCTGAGGATCACGCCGGTGGTGTG
This sequence comes from Pseudomonadales bacterium, assembly GCA_047518105.1. Taxonomy (GTDB): domain Bacteria; phylum Pseudomonadota; class Gammaproteobacteria; order Pseudomonadales; family Azotimanducaceae; genus VXYL01. The sequence continues at coordinate 27,871 of JAKZRQ010000313.1, forward strand.
TTCTGCTTCGTCGCATGGGTCGTTGTGGAATAGGTCGACGCGTCCGAAGGATACGGGCGTGTCGCGGATGACGAAATGGACGATCTTCCGCGCGGTGACGAGTATGCCGTCTTTTGAACTAGCGCCGTCCGCAGCGAAGCGACGAAGATCCGTGAGCATGTTCTCGAACCCGCCGTAGAACAAATCGTCGGTGTTGCTGCCGAGCGCGAAGAAATCCAGGTCGGTGGTGGTTCGGTGGTGCCACCTCGCTTCTGGTGCGGTGCCTCCTCCCAGCCGAAGGTGCTCGATGTTGATCCACTTCGACAGGACAGCCACAGCATCACCCACCGCCTTCTCCGGGTCTGGATGGATACGCAGCCTGACCGGCTCCGTCATCGCGGACGCTCCCGCTGATCGGCGGCGACGGCGCTGTGCGTCTGGCGCCGAAGCTCGTCGAGCCGGTCGTGATCGTTGGCCGAAATGGTTGTCTTGCTCATCGCGGTCCGATTATGGAGGCTTGGGTCCCTAGGGCACCCGACGGCTTGGTCGCTCCTGGCGGCGACCCTTCTTGAAGCGGTCTCTCCCGCCGTCACACCACTGGGCAGGTATCGCGGGCACGATGCGCGGGCGCCGAGGTCACTGTGCACCAGACTGCCGGGAGAGCTAAGGGGATCGCAATTCCTTCCATCTTGCCATCTTGTGTTCGGTCAACGAGACGTCCGGCGTGGGCGCACGCGAGAATGGATTCAGTGGTCCGGCAGATCGCCGGGCTTCGACCCGGGCCGATGTCCGTCCTCCGCGCTGGCCGCACGCGTATCCGCGTTCGAGATCAGACCCTGCGCCAAGGCGTCGTCCTCGATGCGCCGATACCGCTCGCCGAGGTCGAACTCCTCGAACCAGCCGGCCATGTACGCCCAGTCGAATCGGGGCTTGGCGCTCAGGATCGACTCCACATCGGCGATGTCGCGGAAGCGGTTGGCGATTAGCTTGAGTATCACGACGTCCTCGACCGCCATCGTCTTGAAGCGCAGGTCGTCCACTGTCGCGGAGTGCGCTCTGGCGAGCGCGCGCGCTTCGTAGTCGGTAATCGACGCGACCACGTCGATCCTTCCGCCGCGGGGATGCTGGACGCGGAGCAGCCACCCCTCCGGCACGAGGGCGGTCGTCGTCCATCCCCGCCGATGCAAGGCGGCTTCGACCTCCGCGATGCCGCTCCCGGCGAGTGCGAGCAGCACGTCGAGATCGGTCGTCGTCCGCGTTTCGTCCCGGTAGTTGTTGGCCGCGACCGCACCAGCCACCGCCCAGTCGACGCCGAGCTCGGCAAGTGCTTCGCAGAGGTCGCGGAGCGCCGGGACGAGCGGCTCAACGCGAAGGGCCATGCTTTGCCCCGGCGCGTTGCATGAGAGCCCGCCGATTGCGGATGTACGCCAAGTGCGACTGCCAGTCGCCGCCTAAGGGGTCCGCCGTTCCCATGCCGCACTGGGGATCCATGGCGAGCATCCGCTCGATGATCTCCCCGAAGCTTGCCGGCGCGGGTTCGGGGGTGTGCGTTTCGACGAGCGCCCGACCGAGCCGCTCGAAGTGGGCGAGGGCCGTCTCGCCGGTCAGAGGCTTGGAGTCGTCAATCGTCCGGTCGCTCATCTCCGATCCATGTCCATAGAGCCTGGCCGATTATATGCCGGTACCGCGCGGGGCACTTGCACGCACGCGCCAACAACCGAGGAAGCGGAGGTCCGCGATGGCGACGAGGACTGTTGCCGAGTCCCGCGAGGAACGCAAGCGCGCCTCGGAGGCGGCGAAGGAGGCGATGCGGGAGGCGGCGAGTTACGCGGCGCCGGAACTGGCGGCGGCACGCGCCCGGTGCGGCCCGGACAGCGACCTTGCGAAGCGGTGGGCGATGCGGCCGTGCCGGGGGAGAGCGTCTCCGAGCCCGACCGCTCCCTGCACCCTCGAAGGCTGGGAGCAGGGCAAATCCAGCCCCCCGACTCGGCGGCGTCCGTTGCGGCGCACGGCAAAGGCCAACCTTCCACGCGGTCCTCTCCGAGCGCAGCCGTGTCCGCCCGGCTTCTGACCTGCTATCCCGCATTTCTCACCACGCCGCTTCTCGGTGTCAAAAGAGCTCATGGTTTCAAGAAGTTGACCGCGATGCCAACGATCATGCCGATTGCAGACTGCGCTGGCCGTGCCCTCGCGGGTCTTTTGGCCCCGTGTATACACGGGCCGTG
>JAKZRQ010000314.1:0-3914 GCA_047518105.1 Pseudomonadales bacterium
GGCGGCGTTGGTCCCGCGTCCGCGATTGAACCTCACCCGGTTCCACGGCGTGTTCGCGCCGAATTGCAAGCATCGCGAGTCCGTCGTGCCAAAACGCAAACCTCGCCACGAAAAGCCGGATAGGCCCCTTGCCCCCATGACTTGGATGCAGCGCCTGAAACGCGTCTTCGCCATCGACATCGAGACCTGCCCCAAGTGCGGTGGCACGCTGCGCGTCATCGCCTGCATCGAAAATCCGGATGTCATCGCCACGATCCTCGAGCACGTTCGTGCTCGCGAGGCAGCCACCACTGCCAATCCGAGAGCACCTCCGCTCAACACAGAGCTCCCCGCCGCGCTGGATGAACGCCCGCCGAGCGGTATAGAACGGAGTGGGTGGCCATGAGTGCGCCGGTGTCTTCTGCGATCACACCGTAGTGCCATCTGATGCCCATGGCTCTTTGAAGAAACCCATTCCCAGCACCGTGGCATAGGCGAATGCGGGAGGGTTGCCGACGTACAGGGCAAGCGCGTCTTTGCCGTATTCTCCTCTGGTGTGTTCGAGCCTGTCGCAGATTTCGGTAAGGGCCTGACCCCATGAAATGCGCTCGAATTCTCCCGGAGCGCCGGTGCGTTTCATGGGGTAGAGCAGGCGATCGGCATCGTAGGTAATGTCGATCATGCCCCTGGCTTTCCTGCAGAAGTGTCCCTGTGAAGACACGTGCTCGGGATGAGAGTCAATATCAGTCAGGCGACCATCCTCGATAGTGGCCATCACCCCACACATGGGCTCGCATATTAGGCAAAAAGTGGCTACGCGCTGTTCATCTATCTTATTGATCTTCCGTTATTTTTTGTGCCGCTGATGTCTTCTACCCCGGTCAATCGATTGATCGTAGGTTCGGATGTAGAGACAAGTCAAGCCGGAATCGCGCCCATCCCGGAAGCGCAGGCTCAATGGGGCGGGGACGACCGCATGACACAGTCCGAGGATTCAGCAGGAGGGCAAGGGCCGGGGCCGCGTGGTGCGGCGTGAGTCGCCGGGGTAGTGATTCTGCAGGGCATCGACTTCCCGTAGATTCACGACCTGACCCGTCTGCTATCAACAGTCGAAGGCTGCGCGGGCGAGAGCCATGGCGATCATGGAGCGCGCTCGACAGATCGTACATCCTGTCGCGAACGCCAGATGAATATGCAATCCGATTACGGAACTCGCATCCAAAGTGTCGTAGAATTGCATCCGAAAACGCGTACATCACTACCATGAAAACTACAATTGATATTCCCGAGACGGAGCTTCGAGAAGCCATGAAGTTCACGAATGCGCGAACAAAGCGCGAAGCCGTCGTCACCGCCCTGGCCAACTACAACCGTCGCATGCGTATGGCCGCGCTCGCCCGCCACGCGGGCACATGCACCGACCTGATGTCGCCGGAGGAACTCCAGGGACTGCGCCGGCAGGAGTGACGCACCATGATCCTTGTCGACACCTCGTCATGGATTCACTTACTCCGTCGGGATGGCGATCCAATCGTCCGTGCCCGCGTCGAAGCCGCGCTGGCGGGCGGCCAGGCCTGCTGGTGCCCGGTGGTCCAACTCGAGCTCTGGAACGGTGCCCGTGGCCAACGGGAACAGAAGGTGCTTCGGGACTTCGCGGAAGCCTTGCCCAACCTGCCTATCGACGACCAGACCTGGGAGGCATCCTACGATCTCGCCCGGCAGGTACGGGCAAGGGGCGTCACCGTACCGGCAACGGATGTGGTCATTGCCGCCTGCGCGGGTCGCCACGGCGCGGCCATTGAATCCGCCGACTCCGACTTCGCGCTGCTGGCCGAGGTTACGGGTTGACTCCGACCGTTCCCGATCAGGGCGTCTGCGCGTAGGGTGTGGCCCGCGCCACCTGGGCGCTGCCGTCGTCCACCCGGCGACCGACGGCGAATTCCCGTCCCAGGCACGCGATATGGCGCACTTCGCCACGCTCCTCCCCTCCCGTAGCGCCCCCGCCGCCCGTCTGAAAGAGACCGGGGAATGGCGCTAGTCGCCGAGGAACGAGCGCCTCCACCGCCCAATGCTCGTCGAACGCCCGGAGTACGTGGCGCCCGTCTTCCACAGCCGGTAGCCGCACCACGCTATTCTCGCCTTGGCCGGACGGCACGACGCAGCTTACAAGGCTAGTGCGTCTCGCTGCGCGATCGCGTCTCGGAATACGAGCCGTTCAAGAGCGCTGCCCACCGGTGTTCGTATGCAACCCAAGTGTCAACATTCGGCATGCTCAAGGATTCTAGAGTGGCGGAGAGGCAGGGATTGTTCGCCCCCTGTCGGCGGCTCGAGTCGAACTCTGGGTGCCCGCAAGGGCACACCTGATTTCGAGTCAGGCCCGTTCGACCGCTCCGGCACCTCTCCGCGAGAAGCCTGACGCCCGGAGCGCAAAGACTCCGCCGCCCTGCCCACAGGAATTAGATTCTCTTCGACTTCGTCGCCTGCGTCTATCGACCGCAGCGACGCGGTCGCCCTCCGATCAGGCCCTGGCGCTCGGCCGCGCCGAGACCTCCCCATGCCAGCGCGGCAGATTCTCGCAGGATTCCGGCACGGGAACGCGGGCGGCCATGGAGGCGAAGTCGACAGCGCACAAGGCAGTGATGTCGGCGATGGTGAACGCGTCGCCCGCGACGTATCGCGACTGGCCGAGATCGTTGTTCAATCTGGGCGGCAGGCTCGTCTCCGTCGAAGTCAAATCCGGAGAGACCGTTCCCGCCGACGCGGTGCAGAACCTGGAGTGGTGGACGGGCCTTCCAGACAACCCGACCACCGGCGGACTGCTCGTCCACGGCGGCAAGACGCGGTTTCAAATCAAGGGATTCGACGTGCTGCCCTGGTTTCTCGGCTGACGTCACGCGAACGGGTCGCGCCAATGGGGCGTGCGTTGCCCTTCCAAAACGTATCACCGCCTCGACCTTGACCATCGAGACTCGTCTGTCCGCGGGCTGCCACGTGACTCGGGACTACGCAGCCGTGCGCACGGTGCAGGAGCAGGTGGAACGAATCCTCGAAGAGTGGGAGCTTGTAGGCACCGGGGCTCGTTGGCAATATTCCCACATCAAATCGCGCTCGACGCCGCCATCCAGGGACAGCCCACGCCGACAGACACGTTGTCCGGCGTCTTCCAGCCTTATCGACCCAGGCTGATGCGGGCTGTGAGGATTGCTTCGACCCGGCGGTGCCGACCGCGACATCCACGAACGCCACCGACCGGAAGAGACGCCGCTCCATCGCATCGTCGAGACCTGCTACCCGAAGTTTCTTGCCCGGCTGGAGGCCGAAGGCGCATCCCCGCCGCATTTCGTCCAGCAGGAGTTCGACGACTACTCTGAAGTGCGGCTTGCTCGAACACGGGTTTGTGCGCGTCAAGTGCGACGCCCGCCGTCACGAGCACCTGGGTGGCCGGCAGTTCGCAAAGCGAACTGCTTAGCTGATTGCCTCGCAATCAGCCCTTTTCGTGCAAGCGACGCGGCTTTTGTCCATCCCGCGGCGCACGCCGGATGGTGGAGTCGGCCGCGCATCTCGTCGATCACGTCCTGCCGGAGCAACCCATGCGGCAGTGGGTGCTGACCTTCCCCTACCCGTTACGCTTCCTGTTCGCCGCCCAGCCCCAGGTACTGAGCCAGGTCCTGGGCGTCGTCTACCGTGCGATCTCGACTTGCCTCATCAAAAAGACGGGGTTCACCGTCGCCTCCGGCGCCAAGACCGGTGCGGTCACCCTGATCCAGCGGTTCGGTTCGGCGCCGAACCTCAACATTCACTTCCATATGCTCCTGCTCGACGGGGCGTACGATTTCAAAGGATCCCGCCCGACGTTTCATCGGGCACCGCGGCCGACTCGCGCCGAGCTCACGAAGCTGTTGCACACCATCGGCCAGCGGGTGGCCCGTTTGCTC
>JAKZRQ010000315.1:0-35714 GCA_047518105.1 Pseudomonadales bacterium
GCGAGGGCCTCCGCGCGAAGCGCGGGCGGGCGCGGCCAGCGCAGTCCGCCATCGGCACGATCATCGACATCGCGGTCAAACTAGTGAAACCCAAGAGCTTTTTGACGCCGACAAGCGGCCTGGTGAGAAATGCGGGCTAGGGCACGACGTTTCGACTACCCCTCGCCGGTGCTGGACGACGGTTGAAACACCTCCCGGGCGCGCCACAGTGCAATGGTTGGCACTAAGAACACCGCACCGGCCACCGAACCGGCCAACCAGCCGGCGCCGCCTGGGTCGATCACGTTCCAGGCCAGCATCGCGCAAGCCACCTGCGCCAGGTAGACCGCCGCCCAAGGCCACATCCAACGCTTCATCCTCCAGAAACCGTACGCACCGGCGGCGTAGATCAGCCAGTGCAGGGGTTCGGTCGCTTTGGCCCACCAGCCATGGAGCGTGAAACCGAACCACACCTCTTCGTCATCGGCCACTGGTTTCAGGAACAGGTCAAACGGGAGGTAGACGAAGGTCATGTAGAGGCAAAACAGGAAGACGAGGTTCATCCACCACCGACGCTTCGCCCATTCCTCGGCGAGGAAGGAAGCCATTCGGCCCATTTGGTTCGACGCCAAGCCCAGCAACCCAGTATCTTAGGGCATCCGGCCACCGTGGGAGCCACTGATGAAACGCATCGCCTTGATCGTGGTGGGACCCCTCGTCGTCCTCTACCTGGTGGCCCTCTTCCTGCCGATCGATCCCGATGAGCGACGCCCCGGCACGCGCCTGACCGGCGACCTGGCCACCGACCAGGACACCCACTGGTCCTTTGTCGAAGGCCGCACCCGGGCGTGGGTGGAAACCCGCACTTGGTACCTGGTTCCCCACTCCATCACCGTGTCTGCGTGGGCGGACGACGGTACCCTGTACGTGGGTTGCCGGGACTGCCCCACCAAGAGGTGGCCGAAGAACGTCGCTCGGGACAACCGGGTGCGGGTGAAGATCGGCGAAGCGATCTACCTTCGCCGGGCGGTACGGCTCGACGAATCACAACGTCAAGCCGTCTTGAATACGAGGGAACCCCCTCCTGGATTCGCCGTCTTCCGCATGGACCCACGTTGAGGCGCGGCGGCAAACCGCGCGTCAACGGTCCTACCGGAGGTAGGGTCTACCAGATGTACGAAGTCCGCAGGTACCATGAACCGCCCTCGAAGTTCGCCGCCGTACGGCGGGCGTAGGGCAGACCGACGTTCAGCCGGTTGGCGTAGGGAGCATCGATCACGTCGATGTACTCGTCGAAGAGGTTGCTGGCCCCGAGCGTCAACTCGAGGGCGTCGCTCAAGTCGAACGCGACTTCCGCATCCACGAACACCGTCGAACCCAGTTTCTTGGTTGGCGCGCCCCCGTCCACGCCGTCGATCCGTCCCCGCTCGTCGTAGTGTTCGCCGTAGTAGTTGACCCGAACCATGAGATTCGCGTTCGGCGCGAGCAAGGTGTTGCCGGTCAGCGTGAACCGGTCCATGGGATAGCTGTCCTCGATGTCCTCGACCTCCGCGTTGCTCACCGGCTGAAGACCATTCACGCGCGACTGGCCGACCACATCGACTTCGTTGTGGTTGAAGGCGAAGGTCACCTCGGTGCCGAGATCGCCAATGCCCCAATCCAAGTGCTTGGTGTAGACGATGTCGAAGCCCATAACTTCGAGATTAAGGGCATTCGTGAAGAACTGCACATTCGACGCGATGTCCGTTCCGGGTGGGGTGAACGGCAGGTTCTGGGTCTTGTAGATGCGTCCGTCGATGGCTATGAAGTAGACGTCGGCAGTGAGTTCGGCCTCGTTCCAGCCCAACCAGAGGCCGAGGCCGTAATCGATGGAAGTCTCCTCCTTGAGCCGCGCGCCGCCCGCAGCGATGGCTGACGGGTGATCGGGCCGAACGGTTCCGGACTCGACCTGGAGCCCCGTGTCGTTGTCGAAAGTGGTGGTCACCTTCTGCAGGTTGGATTGTCCCGGCGTCGGCGCGTGAAAGCCCGTGTTGACCGATCCGCGAACCGAGAAACTGTCGTTGATGCCGTGCCGCCACGCGAGTTTGCCGTTCAAGGTGCCGCCGAAGTCGGAGAAGCGCTCGTAGCGCAAGGCGTACTGACCCAGCGTCTGCTCCGAGATGTCGTGTTCGATCTCGCCGTAGACGGCAATGTTGTCGCGCGAGAACTCGCCCGAGTTCACCGGCTCCAGACCCTTGAAGCCGCTCGACCCCGCACCCTTGTAGGAATTCGGCTCTCCCGCTATCACGGTGAAGGTCTCCTGGCGCCACTCGGCGCCGTAGGCGAACTGCACGGTGCCGCTCAAGCGCCGGGTGAAGTCGGCGTTCAGGTTGAACTCCTGCTGCTTGAGCGCGCCCACGTCGAAGCCCATCTGCACCGGCAGGCCATTGCGACCCAACCCGATGCTGGGGTTGATGGTGTTGTTGAGGAAGAAGTCGAGCTCGTCCTCGCCGTAGCCGTAGCTCAGATCGAACGTCGTTCCGTTGCCGAACAGACCCCGGTAGCCGAGTACGACGCTGTGGTCGTTGTGGTCGCCGTCGAAGAACGGCGTGAAGCCCTGCGGCAGCACATCCTCTATGCCCAGCGCCCTAATCGTGCTGTGGGCTTCGTTGGCCTCGGTGTTCGGGTTGTCGCCGGAACGGTAGAAGAACCGGTAGCGCCCCTCGGTGGACGCCCAGTTGCCGTGCAGGTACAGCTCTGAATCCTCGCTGACGGGTATTCCCATGTTCACGAAAAGTCGGGTATCGGTGGTCTGCGGACGGCCCCAGGTCTGAACGAACGGTGCATCGTCGAACGGAGAGTCCGCGCCGACATTGGCAACGCCGGCATCGATCAGCGCCTGGCCGTTGGACCGTTGCCGACCCCGGGACAACGCCTCGTTGTCGACGAATTCGAAGCTGATGTTGGCGAATCCGTCGACCAGGACTGGGAATCCCGCGTTGGCCGCGAACTTCATGCTTTGCTCACCCTCCAAGAAGCGGCCGTAGTCCACGCGCACTTCCCCACCCTCGGCAGCGTCCTTCATCCGAAGGTTGATGACGCCTGCGATGGCATCCGCACCGTACTGGGCGACCGCGCCGTCGCGAAGTATTTCGACGCTGCGCAATCCGATGCTTGGGATCATGCTGATGTTCGGCGCGTGGGAACCCTTGCCTGCGGCCGGGACGAACTCGGCGATCAATGCCGCGCGGTGCCGCCGCTTGCCGTTCACCATGACCAGCGTTTGATCCGGGGCGAGGCCGCGCAAGGAGGTCGAGCGCACGAAGGTATCGCCATCGCCGGACGCCGTCGGTGCGTTGTACGAAGGCGTCAGCGCCCGTAGGCTATCGGTGAGATCGGCGTGGTTGCCCACGCTGCCGAGTTCGTCTGCGGACAGGACATCGATCGGTGCGGTGACCTCGGACGCCGATCGAGCCGTTTGGAAACGCGACCCGATGACGACCACCTCTTCGATCTCGGCAGATGTCTCGCCTTCCTGGGCCTGAGCGTGCATCTGGATGCATGGCACAAGTGCTGCAAGCAGTGCCGTTCCCGTTGATACCGTGCGGAACGTTGATCGTGGCATGTTGGGAGTCCTGCATTCAAAGGTCTAGGCGGTGCGTCACAATCGCGCAAATTTGATTCGCGCCAGCAAATACCACTATCAATTGTACATGCTACCAGTTTCGCATTGAGGTTCCTCGGGCGTCCTTCAGCGCCCGGGAACGAATTGTTGTTCATACACCTTGAGTACGGGCCGGAGTGCGTTACTATTCAGCTTGACCCGAGCCACACGAAACGCACTGCAATGACTCAAGTTCGACGCCCTCTACCTGCTGCGGTTCGCTATGTCGCCGCCACCCTAACGGCCTGTCTGCTCGCCAGTTGTGCCGTCTGCCCTGGTTCAACACCGCCCCCTGAGCCACCGCCTGCTCCGGCAATTGAGCCGCCACCCCCGCCACCTCCTCCGCCTCCGCCACCGCCACCGCCACCGCCACCGCCGCCCATGCCACCGAGCATGGAGTTTGTGGTCCACTTCGATTTCGACGAAGCGGTAGTCCGGTCGGGCGACCTGACGACGCTTGACCGACATGCGGATTTCCTGGTGGAAAACCCCGAATGGCGAGTTAGGATCGAGGGACATGCCGACGAGCGGGGATCCGACGGATACAACCTCGAACTCGGCGAACGCCGTGCGCAAGCGGTACAGGCGCGGCTGGCTTCCAAGGGTGTCGCAGCCTCCCGAATGGATGTCGTCAGTTTCGGGGAGTCCCGTCCGGTCGCTTCCGGTTCGGGCAAGTCCTCTTGGGACCGTAATCGTCGGGTCGTGGTGATCCACCTAAACCCGTAGGTACGGTCGTTCGGCGGGTTTCGCCGCACGGCGCGTCCTTCGCCATTGCGCATCGACCTCTTGATCCAAGGTGACCCGCTTGCCAGCGGGGCACCTTGCCGCGCGCTCGGTTTTGCGCGCGCGGCTTTCGACACCGGCCATCGCATCGGTCGCGTGTTCTTCTACAAGGATGCCGTCGCCATCGGCAATCGGTTCGCGTCGGACGATCTCGGCGTGCGCGACGGCTGGACGCAATTGGCAGCAAGCAACGGCTTCGAGTTGGCGATCTGCATCGCCGCAGCGGCACGGCGAGGCATCGTGGCAGAGTCGCTCGCCGACGGATTCGCCATCGTCGGCCTAGGCCAGCTCGTCGAGGCGATGGAGGAAAGCGAACGGCTGGTGTCCTTCTGATGAAGCGCGTGCTCTACATCGTCCGTCGGCAGCCGGGGGTGCTCGCGAACGAAACCACCGACCTGATGCTTGTCTCCGGCGTATTCGAGCAGCAGACCACGGTGCTGTTCATGGACGACGGCGTCTACCAGCTCGTCGGTCTGGACCAGCGCCAATCTTCCGTCAAGGCCCTGCCCACCTACGGCGTCGCCGACATCCACGTCGAAGCGGACAGCTTGTCGGCGCGGGGACTCGCGACCGATCGGATCCACATGGACGTGCATCTCGCGGACCGCGCGTCGGTTCGGCATCTGATTTCTCGCCACGACGTGGTGCTGACGGACTGATCGTGGCGGTTCTCCACCTGCTCTCGAATCCGGACGCATCTGCGTCCTGCATCGCCGCCCTCGCCGATGGCGACGCCCTCCTCCTGGTGGGCGACGGCGTGTTCGCACTGCCGACGCTCGAGGTGCCGGCAGCGAAAACGGGCGTCCTCCGGAACGATGCCCAGGCCCGAGGCCTCGAGCCGGCACCAGACATTCGGGTTCTGTCCTACGCCGACTTCGTCGCCTGGGTGGTCGATTGCGACAAGAGCGTCACGTGGACGTAGTGCTGGATGCGGACCGGCACCTGGCCGACCCGACCGCCTGGTCGGAGGCGGTCGCGCGGGTGCTGGCCGAAGAAGAGGGTGTCGAACTGGGCGCCGACCACTGGCGGGTGGTGGCCGCCGTGCGCCGCTTCTACCAGGAAACCGGGGTGTCGCCATCCATGCGACCGCTCGTCAAGCTCCTGCGCGAACGGGAGGGGGACGATTTCGCCTCCAGCATCGCCCTGATGCGCCTGTTCCCCGGCAGTCCGGCAACCCGCGTGGCGAGGATTGCGGGGTTGCCGCGTCCGGACAAGTGCTTGTAGTCCGACGGGGCGGGCTAGGTTTGTCGAGGCGCTAGACGGGAGACGCCGCCGACGTAGGGCCGTAGCGCATCGGGGACGTGGATCGCCCCGGCGCCGTCCTGGTAGTTCTCCAGGATCGCGATCAGTGTCCGGCCCACCGCCAAGCCGGACCCGTTCACGGTGTGGACGTAGTCCGGCCGGCCCGTGGCCTGACTTCGATAGCGGGCCATCATCCGCCGGGCCTGGAAATCCAGGAAGTTGCTGCACGACGAGATCTCGCGGTATCTGCCCTCGCCGGGGAGCCAGACCTCCAGATCGATGGTCTTCGCCGCCGCAAAACCCAAGTCGCCCGCGCAAAGTGAGACTGCCCGGTAAGGCAGTTCCAGCCTGCGCAGGATCGTCTCGGCGTGTCCGGTCAACTCTTCGAGGGCGACCCAGGATTTCTCCGGGTGGACGATCTGCACCAACTCCACCTTCTCGAACTGGTGCTGCCGGAAAATGCCGTGCGTGTCCTTGCCGTAGTTGCCTGCCTCGCTGCGGAAACACGGTGTGTGGGCGGTAAACCTGAGCGGTAGCTCGTCGGCGTCGAGAATCCGGTCCCGGATCAGGTTCGTGACCGGGACTTCGGCGGTTGGGATCAAGAATCGCTCCCCGTCGTCGATGGCGAACAGATCGGCCTCGAACTTGGGCAACTGGCCCGTGCCCTCCAGGGCGCTTCGGTGGACCAGGTAGGGAACGTAGACTTCCTCGTAGCCGTGCTCATTCGTGTGGACGTCCATCATGAACTGGGTCAGGCCCCGGTGGAGCCGTGCCAGCGGACCCCGAAGGACGGAGAATCGCGAGCCCGCGATCCTTGCCGCAGCTTCCAGGTCGAGCCAGCCGGACGCCAGATGGACGTGGTCCCGGGGCTCGAAGTTGAACGCGGTCGGTTCGCGCCAGCACCGGATTTCGACATTGTCCGTCTCGTCCCGGCCCTCCGGCACGCTGTCGTCCGGCGGATTCGGGACCGCCATGGCGAACGCTTCCAATTCCTGCCGGATGGCGTCGAACTCCTCGCTGGCGCTCGCCAAACGGTCGCCCAAGTCGCCAACGGCTTGGACGAGGGGCGCAATGTCCTCGCCTGCCGCCTTGGCGGCGCCGATCCGCTTCGAAACCGTGTTCCGCTCGTTGCGCAACCGCTCCGCCCGGGCTTGGGCGGATCTGCGACGGCTTTCCAGTTGTTCGAAGGCGGCCACGTCCAGGTCGAAGCCGCGCAACCGCAGCCGCCCTGCGATGGCATGGATGTCCCGGCGCAGGACTCGAGGGTCGATCATTGCAGGATCTCCACAAGTCGATAGCCCGCCAAAGCTGCGGCGAGACAAGCAGCCACACTGCCGATCACATAGGCCGCCGCCGTGGAGAGCCGGCCCTGCTCAAGCAGCAATACCGTGTCCATCGAGAATGCCGAAAACGTGGTGAAGGCACCGAGCACGCCGGCCACCAGGAACGCCCGGCCACCGGTCTCGAACCAGGCGACACCGGCGAACGCCCCGATGACGATGCCAATCGCGAGGGAACCTGCCACATTGACCAGGAACGTTCCCCACGGGAACGATGGCCAAGCGCCGGTCATGGCCTGCACGCCGAAACGTAACACCGCGCCGCAGGCACCGTCAGCGGCAACCCAAAGGATCGATCTCACGTCGAACTGTGTCCCGTCTTGGTCGCGCGCGAACGGAAAGTCTAACGTTTCCCGGCCAGCGATGGGACGTTCAGTCCTGCCTCCGCTCGTCCCGGTCCCGATCGCGCAACATCGCCAGGCGCTCGGCAATCCGCGCTTCCTGTCCCCGGTCCGTGGGCTCGTAGAACCGCAAATCCGGCATTTCGTCGGGGAAGTACCGTTCGCCAGCGGCGTAGGCGCCCTCCTCCGAATGCGCGTACCGATAGCCCTTGCCGTGGCCGAGCTTGTCCATCAATGGCGTCGGCGCGTTGCGGAACCGCAATGGCACCGGATGCGAGGGGTGATCGCGAACATAGGCCATCGCCTTGCCGAAGGCGGCCTCGACCGCGTTGCTCTTCGGTGCGCTGGCGAGGTAGAGCACGGCCTGCGCCAAGGCCAAATCGCCCTCGGGAGAACCCAATCGGTGGTAGGCGTCCCACGCGTCCACCGTCAGTTGAAGGCTCTGCGGATCGGCGTTGCCCACGTCTTCGCTGGCCATGCGCACCAGTCGACGGGCGACGTAGAGGGGATCGCAGCCGCCGTCGAGCATTCGCGCCAGCCAATACAACGCCGCATCGGGAGCGCTGCCGCGAACCGCCTTGTGAAGTGCCGAAATCTGGTCGTAGAAGGCGTCGCCGCCCTTGTCGAAGCGCCGGTAGCCCTGACCGCTTGCCTCGCGAACGTGCTCTGCTTCGATGCGCTCCGTCGCAAGCTGTACGGCGATTTCCAGCGTGTTGAGGGCCCGCCGGGCATCGCCGTCGGCGAGGGCGATCAACTCTTCCATGCCATCGGCGGCGATTTCGACCCCGAGGTCGCGCCCGGCCGCGCGCTGCAGCAGCCGTTCGAGATCGACCGGCGCCAAGGGCTTCAGGACGTAGACGCGAGACCGCGAAAGCAGCGCGGAGTTGACCTCGAACGAGGGATTTTCGGTGGTCGCCCCGATGAACGTCACGGTGCCCTTTTCGACGTGAGGCAGGAAGGCGTCCTGCTGGGCCTTGTTGAAACGATGCACCTCGTCGATGAACAGCACCGTCAGGCGCCCCGGGAAGGCCTGTGCCTCGGCGATGACGGCCCGCACGTCCTTGACGCCCGCCAGCACCGCCGAGAGGCTGCGCCATCGGGCACCGCCGGCGTCGGCCAGCAATCGTGCCAAGGTGGTCTTGCCGGTACCCGGGGGTCCCCAGAGGATCATCGAGTGAACGACACCCTTCTCGGCGAGTTCCCGCAACTGCCGTCCGGGTCCTAGAAGATGTTCCTGGCCAACGAACTCGTCGAGACTCGTCGGGCGCATGCGGTCGGCAAGGGGCCGCGCCGCCGTCACCGCCTCCGGTTCGACCTGTCCTTCATCCAGGGGCAGGGTTGGCTGGGACATTCCCGATGACATCGACCCCTTGCGGGACCTCGAAGTCGAAGAGTTCCGATTCTAGCACCGGGTTGTGTTCCGCCGCGACGAAGACGACCCGCGTGGTCTGGTCCAAGTGGTCCACGACGTCCAGGCTTGTCAGCGATCCGGCACTCGAAAACGTCAACGCGACGTTGCGGAACAAGGAAGACGAGCTTGGCGAGGCCCCGTCGCGAGGCGTCAATACGAACCGCTTGCTATCGGCATCGGCACCATCGACCTGTACCGAAAAATGGGCGTCGACTTCGGCCACCGCACCCGTCAGGAAGACCGCCGGAGACCCATCGTCCGTGTCCGCCAGCGGTTGCACCGTGACCTGCTCCAAGTCCGGGTCGTAGACCCAGACGCGCTCGCCATCCGAAAGCACGAGTTGCGGGTACGGCTCGTCCACTTCCCAACGCAGCCGTCCCGGGCGCAGCAGGTGCATTCTTCCGGTCGATTCCTGCAAGACCTCGCCGAAGCGGCTCACCACGGTTTGTTCGAATTCCGCGCGGAAACTCGTCATCTCGTTGAGTAGGCGCTCGAGATCGGCCGCGTCCTCAGACGCGCCGTCGGCAGCGCAGGCACACCGCGCCGTACCGATGATCAGCAAACCCAAGAGGGCCGGCCCCCGGCCAGGGGTCGTGAGATTTGGCTCAACGGTAGGGATTTGGGTGTCTCAAAGACGTTGATCCATCGCGCCTGCGGGGACGAGAACCTCTCGACTGCCGTTGCTGTTCATGGCCGAGACGACCCCGGCGTCCTCCATCGTTTCGATCAGGCGCGCGGCGCGGTTGTAGCCGATGCGCAGCTTGCGCTGCACGGCCGAAATGGAGGGGCGTCGAGATTCCACCACGAACGCGACGGCTTCGTCGTAGAGGGGTTCGGCCGACTCCTCGTCCTTGCCACCGAAATCGACGGTTCCTGGCACCGCGTGTCCCGGACTGCCCTGCAGAACGTCGTTTAGATAGTCTGGCTGGTCGCGTTCCTTCCAGTCCGCCGCCACCGCCAGGACTTCCTCGTCCGATACGAAAGCCCCATGGACGCGCCTCGGCATGCTGGTTCCCGGGGGCAGGAACAGCATGTCGCCGTGACCCAGGAGCTGCTCGGCGCCTCCTTGGTCGAGGATTGTGCGCGAATCCACCTTGCTCGACACCTGGAAGGAGATCCGCGCGGGAATGTTGGCCTTGATCAGCCCCGTGATGACGTCCACGGACGGTCGTTGCGTGGCGAGAATCAAGTGGATCCCCGCAGCCCTCGCCTTTTGGGCGATGCGCGCGATCAGTTGCTCGACCTTCTTGCCGACGATCATCATCATGTCGGCGAACTCATCGATGACGACCACGATGAAGGGCAGGTGCGTCAGCGGCGGCGCTCCAGGCTCGCCGTCCTCGGCATCCTCCAATGCGTCATCCGACCAAAGCGGATCGAGAATCGGCTGACCGACACTCTCCCCTTCCGCAATGCGCCGGTTGTAGCCGGCGATGTTGCGCACCCCGAGGGCAGCCATCAACTGGTAGCGCCGTTCCATCTCCGCCACGCACCAATTGAGCGCCTGCGCGGCATCCTTCATGTCGGTAACCACCGGGGTCAGGAGATGTGGAATGCCTTCGTACATCGCCAGTTCCAGCATCTTGGGATCGACCAGGATCAGGCGCAATTCGTCCGGCGTCGCCTTGTACAGCATGGACAGCAGCATGGCGTTGATTCCCACGGACTTGCCTGAACCCGTGGTGCCGGCGACCAACAGATGCGGCATCTTGCCGATATCCGCCATCACCGGTGCCCCGGCGATGTCCTTGCCCAAGGCTAGCGTGAGCGGCGTCTTGGTCTCGCGGTACTCCGTGGAGTTGAGGATTTCCTTCAAGCGCACAACCTCCCGGCGTTCGTTGGGAATCTCGATGCCCACCACCGACTTGCCGGGAATGATCTCCACGATGCGGACGCTGATAACCGAAAGTGATCGCGCAAGATCCTTCACCAAGCTGGTGATCCTGCTTACCTTGACGCCCGCTGCCGGTTGCAGCTCGAAGCGCGTAACCACCGGCCCCGGAAGCACCGACACGACTTTGGCATCGACATTGAAGTCCGCCAGCTTGATCTCCAGGAGCTGCGCCATGGCATCGAGAGATTCTTTGGAGAATCCCCCGCTCGCGTGCGCGTCGTAGTCCTCCAGCAACTCCAGATCGGGTAGTTCGAGTGGCGTCTTGAGGTCGAACATGCGCGGTTGGAAGCCTGATTCCACCGGACTCGCCGGTTCCTCTACCGTGGGCCGCGGGCGCTTGGTCGGCTTTTTGATCGCCCGTTCGGCTCGACGCCCGGCGGCTTTGGTCCGGGGCGAACGCACGTCTTGGACGATTGGCTGCGCCTCTCGCCAGGTGGCTACCCGCACGACCGCTGCCGCACACTGGCCGAGGAACGAGACGACGCCGAGTAACGCCGCCACCGTACCGGTCGCCACGGCATGCACGCTCCGCCCGGTCTTCTCCAGCACAGCCAGCCAGGAGTAGCCGAGCGCGGCTTGGGAACCGGTGGCGAGCACGGCAAGGGCACAAAGCGTCAGTCCCACCCAGTTGAGCGACGGCAGGCCGACCCGCGCAATGCCGTCCCCAATCGCACCCCCCGGGCCCGCCGGCAAGTAGTCCCCGGTCGTCACGTGCAAGTGCAGCAGCAGGCAGGTGGAAACCAGGACGGCGACAAGGCCCCCTGAGCGAACCAGCAAGGGTGCCCAAGACCACGCCTCCCGGCGCGGCTTGAACAGCATCGCGGCGCAGGCGGCCAGGCTGAGCGGCAGAAGGTAGGCCGCCCAACCAAAGGTCAACAGGAAGATGTCGGCGGTCAGCGCGCCGGACCTGCCGACCAGGTTCGACACGGTGAGGCCGGAACCGGCAAACGTCCAGGCTGGATCAAGGGGCGAGTAGGAGCCGATGGCGAGCAGCACATAGGCGGCCAATGCCAGCAGTGACACAAGGCCGATCTCGCGAATAGGGATGGCGGTCAGCGGTGACGACATCCGTTGGGGAAATCCATCTCTCCCAAGCTGACGCGCATTGTAGCGGTTCCGCATCCTTTTTGCCAAGCCGACGACGAGTCCTGTCGCCAGGTAGGCGGCCAGGACGAAGGCGGTGGCCGAGGCGAGGAGGATCAGTGGTGGTCGTGGGTCGGCACCGTCTTCAAGGAACAGTCGGAAGATGGCGACTGCAAATGCGGGCGCCCAGTGCTCGCCGTCGAAGCTGAACGGTGTCAGGGACCAGGCCAGGACGAGGCCGACGACCAGGTAGCGTTGAGCGCGCCAACGGCGAGTGGCGACGAAGACCAGTCCTGCGATGGCGAAAGCCGAGAGGCCCAGCACGAGCCAGGCGATCACGGTTCCGATCATTCTTTCGGATCCACCCAGCGCACCACATGCTCCTCGAGCGACTCGTCCGGGTGGAGCCAGTCTTCAGGGACGACATTGCCGAAGACGCTGACGCCGGCGTCGACGACCGTTTGGGGGTCGCCCGATACCAACGGGTGCCACCAAGCCAGTTCGTGGCCTGCGGCGAGCCGGCGATAGGCACAGGTGTCCGGTAGCCAGTCGAACCGGGCTGCGGAATCCGCGTCCAATTGCACGCAGTCCGGCACCAGCCGATGACGGTCGGGATAGTGGGTGCAGCGGCAACTTTCCAGGTCCAGCAACCGGCAGACGACCGCGGTCGGGCGAACCTCGCCGGTATCGGCGTCGGCCAGCTTGACGACGCAGCAGCGACCGCAGCCATCGCACAGCGACTCCCATTCCTCCTCGTTCATCTCGGCCAGCGACTTGCGCTCCCAGAACGGCTTGTGCTGGGCGCTCACGGGATCGCCAGGATGCCTTCGAACGCTTGGCGCACCACGCCCGCCCGCCAGCCGTCGTAGCGGGCCGGCAATGCGCCGTGGGCGCGGTAGTGGCGATAGTCCGCCTCCAAGTCGCGCCTGCGGCCCAGAATTTCGGGCGCAATGCCGAGACGGGTGGCCTCGGCTTGAGCCAGCGCGCGCAGTTCCTTGACCACTTCGCCCCCACGACGCGTCAGCGGCGGCGGAATGCGGGGCGGCGGGTTTGGATCCTCCAAACCCTGCTGGTGCTTCCAAATCAGCGTTCGGGCGTAGCGATGGGCGGTGCGCCGGGGCAATAGCATGGTCACGGCGCCGACGTCGAGGCTGTCCTGCCGCGCCAGGGCCAAGAGGTGTTCGTCGCGAACGGTGTACGCCCTGGGCACGTCCCGGTGGCGCGCTTCCGACTCCCGCCAGTCGACCAAGCTGCGCAGCACGGCCAGTTCGCGACTCTTGAGGCGCCACGCGCCATTGACGGTGTGAAACCAGTTGTCCGCTGTCTGCGCCGGGGTGTCGAGAACGCGGGCCATATCCTCGAGAAACCAGTCGAGGCGGCCCTTCTCGGACAGGGTTCGGCGTTGCCGATGCCACAGGGGCACGAGATAGGCCGCGTCTTCGCGGGCATAGGCGACTTGCTCCCTGGACAGCGGCCGTTGCAGCCAGTCCGAGCGGGTTTGGTGCTTGTCGAGCTTCAGCCCGAGAAAGTGTTCCACCAGCTTGGCGTAGCTCGGAGAGAAATCCTCGCCGAGAAACCCGTGCGCGACCTGGGTGTCGACCAGGTTCACGGGCCGCAGGTCGAGGTGACGGGCGATGACCTCGAGATCTTCCGAGCACGCATGGACGACCTTGGTGCGCGCCGCGTCCAGCAGCAGGTCGCGCAAGCCGGAGAATGTTGCCGAAGCCTGCGCATCCACCAAGGCAACGCCGCTGTCGCCGGCGAGCTGGTACAGGGCCGGGATCGGGAAGAAGGTCCGTTCGCGGATGAACTCCGTGTCCACGCCCACCTCGCGCCCGAGCATGGCCACGCAGGCGTCCAAGGTGCGGTCGTCGGCAATGAGCGCAGCACTTGGATGCTCCCCGTCGTCGGCGCGGGGATCAGTCGACTGCCCGGCGGCCTTGCATGGCATGGGCGATGGTACCTCCGTCGATGTATTCCAACTCGCCGCCCAAGGGTACGCCGTGGGCGATACGGGTCACTACGGCGTCCGTACCCTGCAACGACTCCTTGATGTAGTGGGCGGTGGCCTCCCCTTCCACCGTCGGGTTGGTCGCCAGGATCACCTCGCGCGCGCCGCTGGTGCGGACGTGGTTCGGAAGGTCCGGCAGACCGAGTTCGTCGGGGCCGATGCCATCGATGGGCGACAGCCGGCCGTGGAGAACGTAGTAGCGTCCGCTGAAGCCGCCGGCCTCTTCGATGGCGACGATGTCCGAAGGCGACTCCACGATGCAAAGCAGGTTCCCGTCGCGCTTCGGATTGGCGCAGATCGGGCACAGATCGCTCTCGGTGAGCGTCCGGCAAGACTGGCACCTAGTGACCCGATCGGTCGCTTCGGACAGCGCATGGGCCAATGCGCGCGCGCCTGGCCGGTTGAACTGCAAGAGGTGCAGCGCCGTGCGCGTCGCGGTCTTCGGACCGACGCCAGGCTGGGCCTGGAGCGACTCGATGAGACGGTCGATCAGTGGACTGATTCGCATCGGGGGGCGGGCCGAGCAACGGCCCTAGCAACGCGGCACCCTAGGACCAGCCACCGGGCAATCGAAGCCCGGGCGGCAGGCCGAGCCCTTGCGCCACGTCGTTCATCTTTTCCTTCTGCATGGCTTCGACGCGCCGCACCGCGTCGTTGATGGCCGCCGCCACCAGGTCCTCCAATACCGTGCGTTCCTCCCCGGCAACCGCAGGATCGATTTCCACCCTCAGGGCTTCGAATCGTCCGTTCAACGTGACCCGCACCAGTCCGGCACCGCTTTCGCCGGTCACGCTGGCGGTCTTCAGCACTTCCTGGACACGGTTGAGCTGCTCTTGCACGTCGTGTGCTTGCTTGAATACATCCCCTAGATTCACAAGATTCCTATCCCGTCATTCCGGTGTCGGTTTCGCCGTCCAGCAAGTGCGCGGACTCCAACTGGCCGTTGAACTCGCGCAACAGTTCCCGAACGTTGTCGTCGCGCGTCAGCACCGCTTCCGCCTGGGCCTGCCGCTCGGTCGCCAAGCGGGATTTGCGCGCATGCGGCGTCTCCCGGGCCAGTTCGCCAACCTCGAACTCAACGCGCAGTTCGTGGCCCGCGTACTCGGAAAGGGCCTTGACGATCTCGGAGTGTCGCTTGTCGTTGAGTAGCGTGCTGTGACTCCCGTCGAGTCGGATCAACCAACGCGCGCCCACGCCCTCGATCAGGTTGCTACTGCCGAGAATCATGGCGTTCACGCCCGCGTCCGGAGCAACGGCCGCGACGATTTCGTGCCACTCGGGCGAGGGTTCCCGTCCGTCCGCCGACGCCCCGTCCGAGCGCTCTGCAGGTGCGCATGACGTGGTTGTGGTCGAGGCCGTGTCCCCGCCCCCGTCCTGGGCGACCTGGGAATCCGGACTGCCCCGCCCCACTCGGCCAGGACCCGCCGGTTCGAACGACGCCAGCCGGATCAATGTCATGTCGAAACCCACCTTGGGGTCGGGGGCGAACTCCAGGTCCCGCCCCCCCATCAGGGCGATCTGGTAGTAGAGCTGAAGGTCCTCGGTGGAGAAGGCGCCCTCGAACCGTTCGTAGGGTGCCTCGGGCGCAACGCCAAGCTCCGCGGCCATCGCGAGTTGGTGGAAGGCACGCTGCATTTCGTCGAGCACGCCGCCGAGATCCAGGGAACGGTCGTTGAGTTCATCCCCGGCGGCAAGCAGTCGCGTACCGTCGCGCTCCGCCAGGGCATCCAGCAAGGCGCCGACTTCGTCGCGGCCGGCAATGCCGAGCATCTCGTTGACGCTCTCGGTGCCGATGGCGCCGCCCCCGTGGGAGATGGCCTGGTCGGCGATGGACAGGGCATCGCGCATGCTGCCTGCGGCGGCGCGGGCGATGACCGCCAGCGCGGGCCCGTCCGCCGGAACGCTCTCGGCTTCGAGTATCTTTTCAAGTTGCTGTTCGATCACCTCCGGGCGCATGTTCTTCAGATTGAACTGCAGACAGCGGGACAGCACCGTCACCGGGATCTTCTTGGCCTCGGTGGTGGCGAGCAGGAACTTGACGTGTTCGGGCGGCTCCTCCAGGGTCTTCAGGAGGGCGTTGAAACTGTGCCCGGTGAGCATGTGGACCTCGTCGATGAGGTACACCTTGTGCCGTCCTTGGGCCGGCAGGTACTGGGTGTTGGACAGCAACTCCCGGGTATCGTCCACGCCGGTACGCGATGCGGCGTCCACCTCGATCAGATCCATGAATCGACCTGCGGCGATTCCGGTGCAGGCGGTGCACTGGCCGCACGGCGTCGAGGTGATCCCGGTCTCGCAGTTGAAGCAGGCGGCGAGAATTCGCGCCAGCGTGGTCTTGCCGACGCCGCGGGTGCCCGTGAACAGGTAGGCATGATGCAGTCGTTCGTTGTCGAGGGCGTTCGCGAGGGCCTTGACCACATGTTCCTGGCCTACGACATCGGCGAACGTGCGCGGCCTGTACTTCCGTGCCAACACCAGATAGCTCATGATCGCGCGATGTTACCGCAAACGTCCGACGGCTTTCTGATTATCGGCCATCGCGGCGCGGCCGGCTTGGCGCCCGAGAACACCCTGGCGAGCTTCGCGCTCGCAGTTGCGCTCGGGGTGGACGGCATCGAGCTGGACGTGCGAATGAGCGGGACCGAGGTGGTGGTCATCCACGACAAGACGGTGGACCGTACGACAAACGGCAGGGGTTTGGTCGCGGAACTCGGGTTTGCACCACTGCGTCGGCTCGACGCCGGCGATGGCGAGCGGATACCCACCCTGGTCGAGGTGCTCGAGGCCGTCCCCCGGCACGTGTTGGTGAACATTGAACTGAAAGGTTCGGATACCGCCGAACCGGTGGCGCGAATCGTCGACGGCCGTGCCGGCGATGCGCGCGAGGTCGGACGCTTGCTGGCGTCGTCGTTCAACCACGACGAGTTGATGCGCTTTCACGAACGGTGCCCGGCGGTGGCTTGCGCACCGTTGTCGGCGAATTGGTCCGGCAGCCTCGAGTCGATGGCCAACGCGTTCGGCGCGTGGGCCGTGAACCTGGCGGACCGGATCGCGACGCCCTCTCGCGTTGCACAGGTCAAGGCGTGGGGATGTCGATGCCTCGTCTACACAGTCAACGATCCGGTCCGTGCGCGGGAGCTTCGAGCCCTAGGCGTCGACGGCGTGTTCACCGACTTCCCGGACCGGGTTCGACGTCCCCAACGAAGGTGACGGCGACGCGGCTGAACGGGGGTTCAGGACCTGGCCAGTTTCGCCAATTCGCGCTGCAACTCGTATTGTCCGGAGGTCACGTGGCTCTCCATTCGGCGCAGGCGCGTCTCGAGTTCGTCGAACGTGTCGCCAACGCCATACAGTCGATCACGCGGCGCCGGCGTGCCCGAAGTCACCTCCGGGTCATCGGCAGGTCCGGATAACCTTCGGAGGGTTCTCCGCGGCTTGCCATCCATGACGATCGCGGCGCCGAGGTAGGCAATTATCGTCACCGACGGCAGGAAGATCAGACAGGTGATGGCGATGCATCGGACCAGCCAGGCTTCGATTCCGTAGAAGTTCGCGATGCCGGCGCAGATGCCGAAGATCTTTCCGTTTTCCCTGTCCCGACGGAGTCTTCGCGCGCGAACCCGGTCGGTTCTCGGCGGATCCCGGCGCGGATCAGCCCGGTTGGAGATGCGGTTCGCTACGCCTTCAAGAGCCATTGCGGCCCTGTCGCTCGCGGACGCCGCAATTTGCTCGGCCGCCTGCTCAAGGCGCTCGGTTGCGTCGCGCAGGCGGGCCTCGGCCTCGTTCCGGCGTACCCGGCCCGAACGTGCCCGGCGTTCGTTGTCCCGATCCGTGCTCATGGTTCGACCCGTTGACGCCACTCCGGCGTTTCGGCGTCCAGGATCGACTCGAGCGTCGCGACCCGCTCGCACAGGCCCTCCGCGGCACTCGCCAAGCGCTCCAGGTCGGACCGTTCAACCTCGGTCAACGATGCCGACGTCCGCTGTTTGGAGCGGTAGTGCATGATGATCCAGAGCGGCGCTACGAACAGCAGAAATAGGACCGAAGGCACCATCAGGAACTCTAGGATTGTTCGCATCTGGCGACCTCTTCTCCTTTTCTGACCGGCGGGGTCGCGCGGCGGACTCCCAGCGGTCGTACAAGCATTTGTTTCATTGGCGCCCGATCATCCCCTCAAGGAGCTTCCGCGCTACGGACACGGGCCTTGAGCCGTTCGAGTTCCTCGTCCACCGCCTCGTCCACCTCGAGCTGCCCGATCTCGTCCGACAACGTCTTCTGGCCCATGTCGTAGGACTCGATCTGGCCTTCGAGGTCGTCCATCTTGCGCTCGTACTGCTCGAAGCGCGAGATGGCTTCGTCGATGTTGTGGTCGCTGAGCTGCCGACGCACCCCGAGGCGCACCTTGGCCGCCTGGCCGCGCATGAGGATCGAGTTCTGGCGGGTCTTGGCGTCCTTGATCTTCTTTTGCAGGGCGCCGACGTCGTCGTTCAACTTGGTCAGGGTATCGTCGAGGACGGCGATGTCGGCTTCGGCAGCGCTCGCAAGCTCGTCCGCCTTCGACCTCTCCACCAGTGCGGCCCGGGCCAAGTCGTCGCGTTCCTTGGAGACGGCGAGTTCCGCCTTACTCTCCCACGCATCGGCTTCCTCGCGCAGGTGCCCATGCCGCCGTGCCAACTCCTTCTTGTCCGCGATGGCCCGGGCGGAGGTGGACCTGACCTCGACCAAGGTCTCTTCCATCTCCTGAATGATGAGGCGCACCATCTTTTCCGGGTCCTCCGCCTTGTCGAGCAGGGCGTTTATGTTCGAGTTCACGATGTCCGTCATGCGGGAAAACACGCTCATGTCACTTACCTCCGATGCCTGTACGCGTTGTCGGTCTCCACGTCGTTGGGTACTCAGGATTCGTGCCAACTAGCAAATCAGCGATAAGTCATTGAAAAAGCGCGTTATGGATAACGCCTCCGTAGAGTACGGATGACGCTGCGGTGGCGGATCACGCCAACTGTTGGTAGATTCCCGCAACGAATCAGGAGACGACTTGGATGGCGAACCCGCGGGAACCGGACCGCTTGGTCGGCGAATCTACCGCCTTCGTGCTGGCCTTGGAGGCGGTCTCCAAGGTCGCCCCGTTGGAGAAACCGGTGCTCGTCGTCGGTGAACGGGGCACGGGCAAGGAACTCGTCGTCTCGCGCTTGCACTACCTATCCAACCGCTGGGACCGGGAGTTCCTGAAGCTGAACTGCGCGGCCATCAGCGACACGCTGATCGAAAGCGAGTTGTTCGGCCACGAAGCCGGTTCGTTCACCGGCGCTGCCCGGACCCATCACGGCCGTTTCGAACGTGCCAACGGCGGCACGCTGTTCCTCGACGAGTTGGCCAACACATCGGGGCTGGTTCAGGAGAAGCTGCTCCGGGTCATCGAGTACGGCGAGTTCGAGCGCGTGGGAGGCAGCAAGACGCTGCAGGTGGACGTACGGCTGATCGCGGCAACGAACGAAGACCTGCCGCGCCTTGCCGCCCAGGGCGGGTTCCGCCTGGATCTGCTCGACCGCCTCGCCTTCGACGTCATCACCCTGCCCCCGCTGCGAGAGCGCCCCGACGACATCCTCCTGCTGGCCGAGTACTTCGCCATCAACATGGCATCCGAACTGGGCCGCGAGTACTTCCCCGGTTTCACCGATGCCGCCCGCAAGGCGCTCGGCGCCCACCGATGGCCCGGCAACCTGCGCGAGCTCAAGAACGTGGTCGAGCGTGCCGTGTACCGGACGGATGCCGAGGAAGCGGTGAGCGAGATCGTGCTGGATCCGTTCCAGTCGCCCTATCGGCCGGGCGGCAACGAGACGGAGTCCGCACTCGGGCTGGAACTGCCACTCGACCTCAAGGGGACCGTTCGGGACTTGGAGATCGACCTGGTCAATCGGGCGATGGCTTCGGGCCGGTTCAATCAACGCCGGGCGGCGGAACTCCTCGGGCTGACCTACCACCAGTTCCGCGGCTACCTGAAGAAATACGACCAGCAGCGACCGGACGGCACCGGCTGACCGGACGGTATGGAGGGCGGCAGCGTGCGTCCCGAACCCGTCGTTGCCGGTACGCCAAATGCCCGGTCGCTTTGTTTTCGATGGCGCGATCAGGCAAAATGGCGCCTCTTGCGGGACTCTTGCGGGAATAGCTCAGTGGTAGAGCACAACCTTGCCAAGGTTGGGGTCGCGGGTTCAAATCCCGTTTCCCGCTCCAAGATCGGCAGCGCACCCGACCATCAGAGATGGCTGCGGCTTGCGCTGTCAGACCTCCAGGTGTCCTAGAACCAGGTCCCGCAAGGTCACCATGCCCACGGCATTGCGCACATCGTCCACGACGACCGCACGGGAGCGGTTCAGGCTGGCGAGCAACCGAGTCGCATACCGGGCGAGCATGGCGGACGGTATCGTGACAACCGGCTTGGTCATCACCTCGTAGACGCTGACGCGATCGAGCGCTCGATCAAGCGCCACCACCCGGGCGATGTCCGCCACCTCGACCAGACCCACTTTCATCGTCCTCGTCGCGACGCTCCACCACCAGGGAACTGACGGTGTGTCGCCGCATTATCGTCATGGCGTCCTGAACGGTCGCCAGCCCATCGATGGTGTGCAGTTTGGTGACCATGACGTCCCTAACGCGGACTTTCTCGTTCATAGGTCCTCCTCCACCTCTTCCAGAATGGTCGGTCGCTGCGTGGCGAGCCCGACGGCGTCTTCGATATCGACCTGCAACGCGATCCCGGTTCCCGGCTCGTCGTCGAACCGCCCCGCGGCGCGAATCCGTTCAAGGATGTTCCTGGCCCGGCCCTGGGCGACGACGAACATGACAATGTCGCGCGTTGCAGACAGATCCAAGCCAAGAAACGTCTTCTGGGGCTTGAGCCCTTCGCCCCGTCCGCTGTGGACAACGGTAGCACCGGTTGCCCCGCCCTCACGGGCCGCGTCGATAATCGCTTCGGCTTTTTCGCCACTCACCATGGCGACGATCAGTTTCGTCTTCATGCGAACCTCGTCACCTTCCCAACCTTGTCAACCATCTCGCCCATCTCACCCATCTCGCCCATCTCGCCCATCTCACCCATCTCACCCATCTCAACCTACTCAAATCCGCCCTTCTCAACCGGCCCACCTTGCCACCTGCGCGCACAGACCGACGACTTTACTCCCCGGGTGACGTTGACCGCCTGTCCGCCGAAGGTTCCGTTGCAGCGACCTTGGGTCGGCGCAATGAGACCAGCATCGAATAGCCCAATACCGACATGATCGGAAACACGCTGGCGAACGCAATGAGTCCGAATCCGTCGATCGGCGGGCTGCGACCGGGCACCGAGGCGGCCACGCCGAGCCCGAGCGCGGCCACAACCGGCACCGTCACCGTGGACGTCGTGACACCTCCGCTGTCGTAGGCCAAGGGTACGATCACGGCTCGACCGATAGGTTTGACCGATGACCACGGCGTATGCCGCCATGATGTACCAAGGCAGCGGCGTACCCGTAACGATTCGAAAAGCACCCCAGGGATACCCCGATGGCGACCCCGACGGCCACGGCGATGCGCAAGCCCTGGGCGCCCAACGCACCGCCAGAGACTTCCTCGGCTTTCAGCGCGATGGCGATCAGCGAAGGCTCAGCCACCGTGGCCGCGAAACCGATGGCAGCCGCGAAGGCGTACACCAGCAGGTAGTCGTCCCAACGAACGCCCGCCTCGGTGGACGCAGCCGGCGCGGTGAGTTGATGCGCCATGGTCTCGCCGATGGGAAACAGGGCCTCCTCCAAACCCACGAGAAACAGCGTCAGTCCTGCCAGCACGCAGACGAAACCCACCGCAATCCGACGCAAGTTCGGAAGTTTGCGACGGAGCACGAGCACTTGGAACACCACGAACACGAAGAGGATGGGCGCCACGTCCATCGCCGTGCCGACGGCGGTGCCGGCCAAGCGCATGGCGAATTCCATCCTCAGGCCACCATGCCGTAGACAAGCACGAAGATCATGGGCGTCAGACTGGCGAAGGCGATCAGGCCGAAGCCGTCCACCATCGGGTTGCGGCCCTTGAGCGACGACGCCAGGCCGACGCCGAGCGCGGTCACCAACGGCACGGTGATCGTGCTCGTGGTGACGCCCCCGGAGTCGTAGGCGACGCCCACGATCTCCGCCGGCGCGAACAACGTCAATGCCGTGACCAGCACGTAGCCGCCAATGATCAACCGGTGAATGGGCCATCCCTTGAGAATGCGCAGCACGCCCAGGACGATCGCCGCCCCGACTGAAACCGCTACCACCATCCGTAGATTCCACGCGTAGCTATCGCGTGCCTCGTCGGTATCCGCGATGGCATCGGCTTCGGCCGCCACTTGAGCCGCTTCTCCCGCGACGGCGATCAGCGCGGGTTCCGCGACCGTGGTGCCGAATCCCAGGCAGAAGGCGAACGTGAGAAGTGCCACAAGGCTCCCTCTTTGGGCAAAGGCGTGGGCGATGCTCTCGCCCAACGGGAACAGGCCGCTTTCGAGCCCTTGGACGAAGAGCGCGAGGCCGGCGATCACGCACACCAATCCCACCGCGATTTCGGCCAGGTTCGGAAACGGCTGCTGGATCACGACGACCTGGAAGAACGCGATCACGAGGATGATCGGCGCCAGATCGCGCAGCGCGTCGAAGAAACGCTTCAAGATCGGACGTGCAACGGCCAATACACCTGCCACGAGTGTCCCAAAGGTGCTTTGGTCAACAATCTACCGTGGCGCGCGTGGCGCGGGACATGGTTCCACGTAGATTGTCATCGAGCGCGCCTGACGGGCGCGTCGAAGAATGCTGGCGGATTCACTACGGGATGCGAGAACTTGGCTCCAAGGGAAGGACCGCGGTTCCTCAACTACGTCAGGTGAGTTCCTTGGTCAGGAGCACTTCCTGACGGTTTCCTTGCATCAAGCTGGTCGTGCGACGCACCCACGGCCACACGGCATCTTCAATATCCCTCCAGGTGTGGATGTGCGGAACCGGCTGCGGGTCCGGTTCCTCAACGACCCGGTCGAACTCCTCTATGCCGAACCGGCTCCCGGAGAACGACACGGCCCGGGAGAAAGCGAGAAATCCGTGGCCGCGCGTGTTGCCGTCGACATGCCTGTCGAGCCGCAGGACCATGTCGTGGAGCGTGGCCACGTCCAGGTAGTTCAGGACATCCCAGAACAGGCAGATGTCGAATCGCAGATCACTCGGGAAGTCGAAGCCGGGGAGCTCGCTGTCGGGGTCGTCGTCCCCATGACCCAGCACGTCGGCAAAGTAGATGCTGCAGCGGAAGCGATTGAAGAACCGGACGCTCTCGGGCGTAGGCGATCCCAAGTCCAGAATCGTGAACTTGCGTTCCGACTGAACACTCTCGAACGCCCGGGGTAGGAGCGAGAGTGAAGTCCTCATGCCGGCACGGTTCTACCGTGCCCCGCGAAACTAACCGCCGGCGCGCGTGTCCGGGGCCGCCCCGCCGGTTTCCAAGCCCTCGTCGGCGCGATCGGGTGCCTTGGCGCTCTTCGACGGCGGCTTGGAGGTCCGGGCGCCCAGGAAAGGCTTCGCCGCCTCGGCGATGCCGTCGGGCTCCATGTCGATGCGTCCCTTGAACTTCGCACCGTTGTGCAGGATGACCCGCGGGCTGAGGATGTCACCGCGCATCGATCCCGTCGCGGAGATCTCGACTTGCTCCATCGCTTGGACATCGCCGTCGGTCCGACCGTGAATCGTGACGACCTTGGCGTTGATGTTCGCGTTGACATCACCCGACCCTCCGACGACGACCACGTTTTCCGGCAACTTGATCTCGCCGCCGAACCGACCCTCCACCAAGACATCCTCGTTCCCGGTCAAGGTACCCTGGATCGAAAGGGTGGCGCCGATTACCGAAGGTGTCGGATTCGTGGCCCCAGGCTCGCGGGTCGGTGTGCGCCGCCGCTCACTCTCGACCGCCGCCGACACCGGTTCTTGATCTCTGCGTTTGCTCAACATTCTCGGACTCCGTCCAAACAGATTGTCAGCCCAATCATACCGCGTGTCGGAGGCAAAATCGCCTGTGGGATCACGGGGGTACGCCCAACTTCCAACACGCCCACACAAGATACCCCGACGATCGGGTCAAGGAAGCGCCGACGGCAGGTCGAGATCGAAGGACTTGGCGCATTCCAAGGCCTCGTCATAGCCGGCATCGGCGTGGCGAACCACGCCCGTGGCCGGGTCGTTCCAGAGCACTCGGGCGATACGCGCATCGGCCGCCCGGCTGCCATCGCAGCAGATCACCATGCCGGCGTGCTGCGAGTAGCCGATACCAACGCCACCGCCGTGATGCACCGAAACCCAAGTTGCGCCCGAGGCGCAGTTCACCAGCGCATTGAGAAAGGCCCAGTCGGACACCGCGTCGGAGCCGTCCTTCATGGCCTCCGTTTCGCGGTTGGGGCTGGCCACCGAGCCAGCGTCCAGATGATCGCGCCCGATCACCACCGGCGCCTTCAGTTCGCCGTTGCGAACCATCTCGTTGAACGCCAGACCCAGCCGATGTCGGTCGCCCAAGCCCACCCAGCAGATCCGCGCAGGCAGCCCCTGAAAGCGAATCCGCTCCGCCGCCAAATCCATCCACCGGTGTAGCGCGGCGTCGGTGGGCAGGAGTTCCTTGACCTTGACGTCCGTCCGGGCAATGTCTTCCGGGTCCCCGGACAGTGCGGCCCAGCGAAACGGACCCTTGCCGCGGCAAAACAGCGGTCGAATATAGGCGGGAACGAAACCGGGGAAGTCAAAGGCATTCTCAACACCGGACTCCAACGCCATCTGCCTGATGTTGTTGCCGTAGTCCACCACGGGAATGCCGCGTTCCCAGAACTCGAGCATCGCTCGCACCTGCACCGCCATGGAGTCCTTGGCTGCGCGCACCGTCCCCTTCGGATCGGTTTGGCGGCGTTGGTCATGCTCCGCGATCGTCCAGCCCAGCGGCAGGTAGCCGTTCAGCGGGTCGTGCGCGGAGGTTTGGTCGGACACCGCATCCGGCGCATAGCGTTGGTCCGTTGCCGAGCACCGGACGAGTTCGGGGAAGACTTCCGCCGCGTTGCCCAGCAGCCCGACCGAGATCGCCTCCCCACGCGCTCCTGCCTCGGTGATCATCGATACGGCTTCGGCCAGATCACTCGCCTGCTTGTCCAGGTAGCGGGTGCGCAGGCGGAAGTCGATGGCCGTCTGCCGACACTCCACCGCCAGCATGGAGGCCCCGGCCATGGTGCAGGCCAGCGGCTGCGCCCCACCCATGCCACCGAGCCCCGCGGTGAGGAACCACTTTCCGGCGAGGTCGCCGCCAAAGTGCTGCCGGCCCATTTCCGCATAGGTCTCGTAGGTGCCCTGCACGATTCCCTGGCTGCCGATATAGATCCACGACCCTGCGGTCATTTGCCCGTACATCATGAGGCCCTTGCGGTCCAACTCGTTGAAGTGTTCCAGCGTGGCCCAGTGCGGGACCAGATTGGAGTTGGCGATCAGCACTCTCGGCGCATCCGGAAAGGTGCGCAGGACCGCTACCGGCTTGCCCGACTGGACGAGCAGCGTCTCGTCGCCATCCAGTGTCTTGAGCGCCGCGATGATCCGGTCGAAGGCTTCCCAATTGCGTGCGGCCTTGCCTCGGCCACCGTACACCACCAATTCGGCCGGGTTCTCCGCGACCTCCGGGTCCAGGTTGTTCATCAGCATGCGCATCGGGGCTTCGGTGAGCCAGGACTTGCAGGAAAGCGTCGCGCCCCGAGGCGCCCGAACAGTCCGGCCGGCTGTCACGACCGCGATCCCAAGTTCCCTGCCCCGCCACGCGGAACACCGGCCTTGAACACCTGGTGGCAAGCGTTGTCGCCCAAGGCGTAGCTGAGTTCCGCCGGCGATTGCACGTCCCAGACGGTCAGGTCCGCGAGCTTGCCCGGTTCGATCGAGCCCCGGTCACCGAGGCCCAGAGCGCGGGCCGCGCT
Organism: Pseudomonadales bacterium; assembly: GCA_047518105.1. Classification (GTDB taxonomy): domain Bacteria; phylum Pseudomonadota; class Gammaproteobacteria; order Pseudomonadales; family Azotimanducaceae; genus VXYL01. The sequence continues at coordinate 25,729 of JAKZRQ010000315.1, forward strand.
AGCCGTGGTGCCACGCAAGGCTTCCTCCGGGCTCAGCCCGAACGACACGCAGGCCATGTTCATGGCCGCAAGAATCGAAAGCATGGGCGAGGTACCCGGATTGTGGTCTGTGCTGACGGCCATGGACACGCCCGCCGCCCGCAGCGCCTCGACCGGCGGCTTGCGGGTTTCGCGGAGGTAGTACCAAGCACCCGGCGCCAACACGGCCACGACACCTGCCGAGGCCATCGCCTCGACCCCGGCATCGTCGAGGTACTCCAGGTGATCGCAGGACAACGCCCCCATGCCTGCGGCCATCACGGCACCCCCGCAATTCGAAAGCTGCTCGGCGTGCAGGCGCAGTGGCAGGTTCAACGCCCGGGCGCGCTCGAACACCGCCCGCACCTCGGCGGCGCTGAACGCCACGCCCTCGCAATAGGCGTCCACGGCGTCCGCCAGTCCCTGGGCCGAAACAGCCGGGAGCATTTCCTCAACCACCAAGCGCAGATAGTCTTCGCGCCGGTCGTTGTATTCCGGCGGAATCGCGTGGGCGCCAAGAAAGGTGGCAATCACGTCGACGTCGTCTGCCCTGCCGAGCTCCCGGGCCACGCGCAACATGCGCAGTTCGGTTTCAAGGTCGAGTCCGTAGCCCGACTTCACTTCCACCGTGGTCACGCCCTCGGCCATCAGGGTTCGCAGCCGCGCCGCAGCCGTCGTCAGCAGTTGCGAATGGTCTGCCCCACGGGTTGCGCGGACGGTGGACGCGATTCCGCCACCTTGGCGGGCAATTTCCTCGTACGAAGCGCCTGCTAGCCGAAGCGCCCATTCGTCCGCCCGGTTTCCCGCGTAGACCAGATGGGTATGGCACTCGATCAGGCCCGGCGTGACCAGCCGGCCCTGCAGATCCATGCGTTCTTCGCCAGGCCTCGCGTGGTGGTCGGCCGCCGCGCCCACCCACCCGATGCGACCGTCACGGACGTGCACGGCCCCATCGTCAATCAAGCCATAGGGTGCGCCATTGGCCCGAAGCGTCGCGATCCGGCAGTTGGTGAGGTGGAGATTCATACTGGCCTCGATACGGCTTGGCTTGCAGCTTGGACCCATGATCGCGATGTTGCGCCGCGTTCCACGCAAGATCAACGTGAGCAAGAGTCGACTTCGCGCCCCAATCCCTCATGATGCACGGGGGGCGAATCTGTTCAAATACCCCCCGCGAACAGTTCCGTACTCGATTATGAAGAAGTTGCTGTTCTCACAGATGCTCACGGACAAGGGTTGGTGTCGGGACGTCCTGGTGGAAGTCGACCCGCTCGGCATGATCGCAAGCCTGAAAACCGGATCGTCGGATGGGCACGCGCCACGAATAGGCGGCGTTGCCGTACCGGGCGTGCCCAATGCACACTCCCATGCGCATCAGCGCCTGCTGGCCGGTTTGGCTGAAGCGGGAAGCGGCCGTGGCGACTTCATGCGCTGGCGCGAGCTGATGTATCGAATGGTCCGCCAGATCGACCCGGAGACTTTCGAGGCCGTTGCGGCACTCGCCTACATGGAGATGCAGAAGGCCGGCTACACCTCGGTGGCCGAGTTCCACTACCTGCACCACGACGCGGACGGATCGCCCTATGCGCAGCCTGCGGAGATGGGGCTGCGTTGCATCGCCGCGGCCCGGGAAGTCGGAATCGCCATGACCCTCTTGCCCGTCCTGTATGTGCACGGCGGCTTCGGCGCCCGCCCCGCCAACCACGAACAGCAGCGTTTCGCTTGCGATCCCGAGATGTACATGGAGATCTTCTCTACCCTTCACAAAGCTGCGGATGGCTTGCCGGCGACACACATGGGTTTCGCGCCCCACTCCCTGCGGGCGGTCGACGAGACCCTGATCGAAGAGGTCTTGGCGGCGGTTCTGCAAGTCGAACCCGACGCACCCGCGCACATTCACGTGGCCGAGCAACGCGCGGAAGTCGATGCCTGCGTGGCGTGGTGCGGTGCCCGTCCGGTGCAGCGCCTGTTGGATCGAGTGGACGTCGACGCCCGCTGGAACCTGGTCCACGCGACCCATGCCAACGATGCCGAACGCCGGGCGCTGGCCGCCACCGGCGCCACCGTGGTTCTGTGCCCCTCAACCGAGGCCAATCTGGGCGACGGTGTGTTCCCGCTGAGCGCATGGCTCGAACTGAACGGCGCGTTCGCCGTGGGTTCCGACAGCCAAGTCGGCCGATGCCCCGCCGATGAACTGCGCTTGCTCGAGTACGTACAACGGCTCGTCACGGAATCCCGCTTGGTGCTGTCCGCCCCCGGCGGCGGCTCCGTGGGCCGATTTCTGCTCGAGTGCGTGCTGCAGGGCGGCGTCGGCAGCATGGGACACCCACCCGGCGGCAAGGGACACCCACCCTCCGGCATGGGACACCCACCCTCAGGCATGGGACACCCACCCGGCCTGCTGGCGGAGGGCGCGCGGGCAGACATCGTTGTGCTGGATGACGATCATCCGTCCCTGATCGCCCGAACCGGCGACGACGTCCTGGACTCGTGGATCTTCTCGGGCGGCGCGGCTTGCGTGCGCGACGTGTTCGTGGGCGGTCGGCAGGTCGTGCGCGATCATCGTCACGTCAACGAATCGGCGATTGTCGACCGCTACCGCGCCGCAGCGGAGTCCATGCTGTCGTGAAGGCAACGAAGACGCCCGTTTCGCTCACCCTGGGAGGCGGTCCTCTCGACCTGAACGCGATTGGCGCCGCCCTGGACGGCCCGATACGGATACGACTGCTCCCCAAGGCCATCGCGCGCGTCGAGGCCGCCCACAGCGTCCTGCTTCAAACCGTGGAACAGAGCGCCGCGGTCTATGGCGCCAATACCGGATTCGGTCGCTTGGCGTTGCAACGGATCCCCTCGGAGGATTTGCGCACCTTGCAGTTCAACCTGGTGCGGTCCCACGCCGCAGGAGTCGGGGCGCCGATACCGGATGGCGTGATCCGGCTAGCCATCCTGCTCAAGCTGAACAGCCTGGCGGCGGGATATTCCGGGGTATCGAGAGAACTGCTGACCTTGCTGGCCCGTTGTCTGGACCAGGACGTGCTGCCGGTAGTTCCCTCCCAAGGTTCGGTGGGCGCCTCCGGCGATCTCGCCCCACTGGCCCACATGGCACTAGTCTTCATTGGACGCGGCGAAGCCCGATTCCAAGGCCGCGTACTGCCCGGCGCACAGGCGCTACGAGCGGCTGGCCTTGCTCCGCTCACGCTGGGACCGAAGGAAGGGCTGGATCTGATCAACGGCACGCAGATCTCCGTCGCCCAGGCCCTTCGGGGGCTGATCAACGCCCGGCGCAACCTGCAGTCGGCGGTGGTTGTGGGCGCGCTGGCAAGCGATGCGTTCCTGGCGACCGATGCCTTTGCGGACGAGCGGCTGAACGCCCTGAAACCGCACCCCGGACAAGTGGTCGTTGCGGCTGTTGAGCGGGCATTGCTGAAAGGCAGTCCGATTCGCGCCTCGCACCTCAACTGCGACCGCGTCCAGGACCCCTACTCGTTTCGCTGCCAGCCCCAAGTCATGGGCGCCTGCCTGGACCTGATCGACAATGCGCAGCGCACGCTCCTGATTGAGGCCAATGCGATCACCGAAAACCCGCTGGTGTTCGAGGAACACGCCCAAATCGTGTCCGGCGGCAACTTTCACGGTCAAGCGGTGGCGTTTGCGGCGGATATCCTGGCCCTGGCCATCGCCGAGACCGGATCGTTGTCGGAGCGGCGCACCGCCGCCTTGGTGACGGGCGAGTTGAGCAGCCTGCCGCCTTTTCTGACGCCCGATCCCGGCCTGAATTCGGGCTTCATGCTTGCCCACGTGACGGCGGCGGCCTTGGTCAGCGAGAACAAGCAGCTCGCCACGCCGGCCAGCGTGGACAGCATCCCCACGTCGGCCAACCAGGAAGACCACGTGAGCATGTCGGCATACGGCTCGCGCCGCCTGACGCAGATGAACGAGAACACCGCCGCCATCATCGCCATCGAGTGGCTAGCCGCCGCCACGGGCGTGGATCTGCTCCGTCCCCTGCGGTCCTCCGAAACCCTGGAGCGTGTTCACGCCGTGCTGCGCGCGCAGGTGCCGGAGCGGACGGCCGACCGCGAGTTCGCCCCGGACATTGCCAGCGCACGTGCCCTGATCGAGAGCGGCGTTCTGGCCGAATTCGCCAGCGAGTTGGCCTGGCAAGGCGCCGACACGACACGTCGGTGAGTCGATTGGCACCCGCTGACCTCTACACCTGCGAACGCGGCACGACGGGCTTGGTTCTTTCCATACCGCACTCGGGGTTGCGGTTGCCCGAGCACGTGGCACGCTGCATGACGCCGGCGGCGCAACGCCTGCCCGATACGGATTGGCGCGTGGATGAGCTCTACGACTTCGCGGCAGGCTTGGGAGCAACGGTTCTGACAGCGAACTACAGCCGCTGCGTCGTGGATCTCAATCGACCGCCGGGCGGCGATTCGTTGTATCCCGGTCGCACGGTGACGGGGTTGTGTCCAACGCGGCGGTTCGACGGGGAACCGATCTACAGAAACGGCTGCGAACCCGACGCCGAGGAGATCGAACGGCGCTGCATTGCCTACTGGCAGCCGTACCATGATCGGCTGGAGGCGGAGTTGACCAATGCCTGTCAGCGTTTCGGACACGCTATCCTGTACGACTGCCATTCCATCGCTCCGGTCCTGCCGCGACTGTTCGAGGGCCGCCTGGCGCCACTAAACCTAGGTACGAATGGCGGCTCTAGCTGCGCATCGGCGATCCAGGAGGCGGTGGTGCGGGAACTGGCGGGGAGCGGCTACCGTTATGCAGTGAACGGCCGGTTCATCGGCGGCTTCATTACGCGCCACCACGGACGTCCGGAGCTCGGCAGGCACGCCCTGCAGATGGAGATTGCCCAGGACGCCTACATGGATGGAGCCTCCCCGGAAACCTGGAACCGGATCAAGACCGCGGCGCTCAAGTCCTGTCTGCAGCGCATCCTTCTTGCGATGCTGGCGTGCGATCCTGGCTTGCGATCCTGGAACTGGGCCCGGTTAGGCACGGGCAACAAGTCTCCGGCGGGGTGAGCGCGCCTCCCCGTTGCCCCCGCCAGGTGGGTGTCCCAATCGCCCTGAATGCGAGGTCGTTGCCAGTGACCAGGAAACTCAACGTTCTATGGATCAGTTTTGAAGACTGCTTGCCGTTTTATGGTTGCCATGGCGACAAGATAGCGAGAACACCGGCGGTTGACCGGCTGGCATCGGAGGGGTGCATTTATCCCAATGCTTTCTCGACGGCCCCAATCTGCGCGCCGGCGCGGGCGGCGGTGATCACCGGAATGTACCCCACCAGTATCGGCGCTCATCATATGAGAACGAGTCGGGGGGGAGGCCTACGACGCACCTGCTCCGCACTACGTCAAATGCCTTGGTGAGTATTTCAGAAGAGAGGGCTACTACTGTTCGAACAACGTCAAGACGGACTATCAGTTCGAACCGCCTTTTGCGGCCTGGGATGATTGTTCCAGTAACGCTCACTGGAGAAACCGGCCTGATCAATCGGTGCCTTTTTTCGCTGTCTTCAACCCCGAATATACCCACGAGTCGGGTATGTGGGAGGAGAAGCGTGCCTGGCCATTCAATTACGTTCTGCCGAATCTGAAGGAAACGACCGATCCTGGTTCTGTCGAGGTGCCGCCGTACTTTCCGGATACGCCCAGGGTCAGAAGGAGTATTGCCAAGAACACCGCAATATCACTTTTTGCGACCAGGTCATGGGAGAGTTGCTCTCGCACTTTGAAGAAGATGGCTTGGCTGACAACACCATTGTCGTGCACTGGAGCGATCACGGGCCGATGCCCAGGGGAAAGCGCTTCCCCTATGATCAGGGGATACGCTCACCGATGATCATTCGCTGGCCGGTGGCGATCGCCCCCGACGTGGGCCAGACGTAGCCCCGGGGATGGTCGATGGGCAGCAGCCCGTTGTCCCAGTTGTAGCCGGGGATCGTGCTGTCGCGAACGAAGATAACGCCCCGGCCCATGTGCTTTGCGAAGCTGTCGAGCACCCGGGCATGATCCGGCCCGATGCGCTCGCGGTACAGCGCTCTGGTCTCGGCAGCCACGGATTGCATTGTTTCCCGGTACTGCACATCGCCTTTGTCGAGGTCGGCCTCGATGAAGCCCTTGAGCACGAGTTCCGCATCGCCGACCACGCCCACCGCAGCCGTGAAGTTCAGGTTGATCACTCTCGGATCCACATCGATGTGAACCAGTGGCGGCAGCTTGATCTTGATCTTGTTGCCGCCGGTGCCCGCCTGGAATCGCGTACCGATGGCGATGAGAAGATCGGCTTCGTTCACCGCGGCGCGCATCGGCGGGTGCATGAGTACGGGGCCCATATGGAGCGGGTGATCACTCGGGAACGAACCCTTGCCGTTCAGCGTGGTGATCACCGGGGCATCGATTTGTTCCGCGAATTCGACGAGCGCGTCGCGCGCGCCTTCGGTGGCGATGCCACCCCCGACCAGAATCACCCGTTTGCCGGCCTCGCCGATCCGGGAGACGGCAGCCGCGAGAGCTGCGGGATCCGGCGCTATGGGATCCGCTAGCCCAAGCGATGGTGTGGCGGCATCGGTGCTGGCGTACTGAAGATCGATGGGAACCTCGATGGCGCCCGGCTGCGACCGCCCCCTCGACATCGACTCGATGATGGTCTTCAGCATGGGGCCGACCTCGTGGACGTACCGGGGCGATGCCACCCACCGGACCACGGTTTCCAGCATCAGCTTCTGATTCTCGGCCTCGTGGACATAGCCCTTGCCCTTCCCGTAGAAGGCCGTTTCCGTCTGCCCGGTAATGACGAGCAGCCGCGAAGAGCCGTTGGCGGCCTCGTACAGGCCGGTCATCATGTTCGTGGTGCCGGGGCCCGTGCTGCCGAGGGCGACGCCGAGACGAGCCGTCGCCCGGGCGTAGCCATCCGCCATGTGGGCGGCGCCCTGCTCGTGGCGGGTGGTGAAGAGCTCGATGCCATCGGCCCGGCTGATGGCATCGACGATCGGCATGTTGTGGATGCTGACGATGCCGAAGACGTGGCGGACACCCGCCTCGACAAGCAGGTCGACGATGATCTCAGCGCCCGTTCGGCGGCCCTCTCCCGTCTTGCGTGACACCCGGTTCTACGGCAGTTTTGCCGAATTGACACGTGCCAGTAGCCTGGGCAGGTGCTCCTCGCAAATCCCATCGCGAACACCGGCGAGCGCCGGGTCGTCGACACGGTTGTGCAACTCGTGAGGATCTTCAGCCATGTCGTACAGATCCAGCGGCTCGCGCGTGCGCGTGTCGACGGTCATCTTGTAGCGGTCGGTGAGAACCATGGAGTACGGGTCCGTCCCGGCGAACTCGCTCAATACCGCCGTCCGGTGACGTTGTGCGTTTGCGTCCGTTGCGCCGGCATTGACCAGGGGCACGAGGGAACGACCCGGACTGTCCTCTATCGCCTCGGCACCGGCGGCGTCCATCAGTGTTGCCGCGATATCGAGATGGCCGGTCAGTCCGGCGCTAACCCAGCCGTCGACACCACCGGGCGGACGCACAACGCAAGGCACCTTGACGGCGCCCTCGTAAAACACTTTCTTCGCAATCAGACCGTGGTCGCCGAGCATCTCGCCATGGTCCGCCGAATAGACAATCCAGGTATTGTCCATCTGCCCGTTTTCCCGCAGGGCATCGATGACCATGCCGATGCCGTCATCGATCATGGTTACCTTGGCGTAGTAGTAGGTCTTCATGACCCGATTCTGCGCGGCACTCATCTGGTCGAGCTTGGCGGCCGAGCCCGTGAGCATCATGTCCACAAGCGGCGCCACGGGACCTTTTTGTTTCTCCGTGATGGACAGCGGCATGCTGTCTGCATCGTAACGATGACGGTATTCCGCAGGCGAGTCCCAGGGGTTGTGCGGACCGCCAAAACACACCTGCAGGTAGAACGGTTCCGCGCCCGCGTAATCGCGGACCCACTGCGCTGCGGTCCTGGCGATATACATGTCCAGATGATCTTCGGTGGGCAAGAGGCACGGCGGCGTTTCCCAAGGTTGCATAACACGCATTCGCTCACCGCGAGTGTAGGTGCGCAGGTACTCCCGATGGACATCGAGAAGCCCCTTCTCCGCCAAGTGATCCGTATACGGAGAATCCGTGGTCATCGACTCCACGGGGCCGGTAATCTCCGTGGCTTCGACGTATCCCCAGTCGTGCATCTCCCCCAAGTGGTCGCCTGTGTGACGCTGGCCGTGCCTCAGGTGCGTCTTGCCGACAACCGCCGTGTGGTAGCCGGCATCCCGGACATTGCGGACGTGACTCGACCCGTGCCGCAGTTCCGGGTCGGCAAACGACCAGACGCCGTGTTCATTGACCGGCTTGCCGGAGATCAGGCTCGCCCGCGTGGTCATGCAAACCGGCGCACTTGCACAACAGCGCGGGAAAACAACACCTTCAGCCGCCAGGCGATCGGCATGCGGAGTGATCGCGACCGGATCTCCCGCATAGCCGAAGGTATCCGCGCGCTGCTGATCGGTGAAGATGAATACGATATTGGGTTTGTCGGTCATCGATACAGCGTACTTTAGCCCGCACATGCGCTCAAGCTTCTGGCGGTGGTTTGACTTACAGCTAACACCCGCCTTTCCGCTGACGGCAGCTTCCTACGGCCCATGCACTCTCGTATCCCAAAGGAATCCTTGGGACACCCCGGAATCGGCACACATGCCACCAACATCAAGCGGCCCCACCGCGCGCATCGCGGAGCGCGTCGTCAATACGCGTTTCGAAGAACTCTCGACGGAAACGATCACCGTCACCAAGCAATGCCTGCTGGATATCATCGGCGTCACGTTGGCGGGGACTGGCGAGCCAGTGATACGCATCCTTCTCGACGAGGTCGAGGATCAGGGGGTTCGCTACGAGCTCCCGGACGCTGGTTCGCAACTGACAACGTTGACGCCGTCATCGAGCACTGCCGCGTTGGCGGATGGCCTCCCAAGGTCAGTTGCGGAACTGTGACATGCTTGGCATGGACTACGACGTTGCGGCGCACGCGTTCTCATCCAGTTGACGCCCGTCAGGTTATGCGCAGCTGCATACCCAATGCCCGCGTGATCCGCATCACGGTGGCGAACGTCGGGTTGCCGTCTTCGGACAGCGCCTTGTAGAGGCCCTCGCGGCTCATGCCTGCGTCGCGAGCGAGTCCGGCCATGTTTCCGGCCCGCGCCACGTCGTTCAAGGCCGCGCGGATCAGGCTGCCGTCTCCCGGATCCTCTTCGGCACACGCCTGCAGGTAGAGCCGTGCGTCCTCGCGCGTTCTCAGGTGTTCGGCGGCGTCCCACTTGGAAAACGTCTCAGTCATGTCTGCCTCCAATCCGTCGCAAGCCGTCCAGCGCGTTCGATGTCCCGCTGCTGGCTACCCTTGTCGCCGCCGCAGAGCACGACGACGACCTCGCCGCCGCGCAGGCAGTAGCGGCGATAGCCGGGCCCGTGGTGCAGGCGAATTTCGAACAAACCATCGCCCAAATTCCTCACATCGCCCGTGTTACCGAGGAAACGTTCCGTAAACGCGCGTTGATCCGTGCCACTGCGGCACGGTCGCGCAAGCTGCGGATCCAGCGCTTGAACGTCGCGCTTTCGATCACGTCGACCATGAGCGGACTGTAAACTCTAGTTCACATAAGGGTCAAGCGCGGCGCGTCCGACACAGCCGGGTGCGGAACGTCAAGCCTCGATGACTTCCCGAGGTATCGTGTATCCTAGGAAGATGTGCTCCTCAATCCACTCGGGTGAATCGCGCCTGGGAAGCGTCAACGTCGGTTCGCCCTTGCAACTGATGCGGTAGAGCAGGCGTGCGTCGTCTATCGATTGGATGTTCTCCTTGATCGGCGGCGCCACGTGAATGGTCATGAACAGGTCCCAGAGCGTCACGTCGCCGGGCGCATGGGCATGGTCGTAGCGGAACTCGGGC
>JAKZRQ010000316.1:0-3348 GCA_047518105.1 Pseudomonadales bacterium
ACACCGGATCCGCCCTTGATCCGCGCGATGGCTTCTAGGACTTCCTCGTCACCGAACGGTTCGAGCGCTGCGGCAAGATTGGGTTTCTTCTTCAGGAAGCCAAGGTTCGCGGCACTTTCGACGATCTGGAGGTCGTCCCAATGCTCGGCCACCACGCTATCGACCGCCGTCCCTCGGTCCGGCAGGGAAAGTACGCCGACAATCTGCGGGAAGTAGGCGTTGGACGCGGTACGGATCAGAAGGCGACTTGGCTGGTTGCAGTCCTCCTCCGTGTTGAGGCCGAGCCACGGTCGCGTGCCGCGGCAAGTCCCGAGTGGGTTCTGGTCAAATTCGGCAGCTTCGTACAGGGACCGACGCTTGCCGCACTCGCAGCGTATTGTGAGCTCTGCGAGGTCTCCGGTTGTTCCCCGCTCATCCAGCCACAACTGCCGGCGACAATTGCCGTTCGGCCCATGCACGAATCCCTGCCAGTCGAGGTCATCCACATGGCCTCGCGGGCAGGCGCGGACAAAACGTGTGGGCACAACGCTCTGCCCGTCGAAACGACCTCGCTCGTCCAGCGAACGGCGATGCACGAGGCGCCGAGAGCGTTCACGTTCGCCGCCCCCGCCTTCCTGGACGACGAACCACTCCGGGAAGCGCCACGCGCCGATACCCTTGGAGGGCGCCCAAGGCTCGTCAGGTGCCGGTGGAGGCGCGTACAGTCTCGGTGAAGGAACCCCTGTCAGGTTCCGCAACGCTCGGGTAAGGCGCGGCTCAACGATCTCGTCAAGGTCGCCGGGATTCGGCCACACGTCCAATCCCCCCATGATTGCGGCGTGTTGCGGAAGGTCGATGAGCGCACCCGGGCCGTAGGTCGTGATGATCTGGCTCTGGCGAAGTTGGCCGTCTCTCATGCCTCGGCCCCTTTGCGACGGTCGGTCAACTCCCTCAGATACAGGTTCACTTCCGGCTCGACGTCACGCAACGACCGGTTGGCCCGAAACTTGGCGTGGTGGTCGGTCTCGAAGTCCTTGTCGAGCATTTCGCGCAACAACGGCCGAGGCCCCTTCCGCTCGTAGCGCTGGTATTGAACGTCGGTGTTCGTTTCGTGGTAGCTCTTCAGTACGGCGAGCCATGAATCGAGTAAGTCCACGACCCGGTTCTGCACGCTGCGCAGCCTCTCGTCACGTTCGGCATCGTCAACGATCGGTTGCTGGTTGACGCGCTCCTGAAAGCAATCTATGAGCGTACGTTCAATGGACGCACGCACGTTCTCAAGCTCCTCGACGCCCCTCGGAGGCGTCAACCTGGCCTCGGCATGGCGAGCCAGACCAACGAGAGCGCCCGCGAAGCCACGATCAAGGGCCCGGGCCGAGAACGGCGTCACACACACTTGACACCTCGACCGAGCGGTAGAAGGTCTCGTGATAGTGTCGGAAGCGTTCGTAGTGCGAACGGTCGCGCGGCTTGTGGACGTTGAGCAGCGTGACCACCAACCCCGGGCGCTTCTCGTCCCGGCCAACGCGGCTGGTCGCCTGGATGTACTCCGCGTGGGTCTTCGGCTGGTTGAGAACCACCATCAAGCCGAGGCGCGGAATGTCCAGACCGACGGAGATCATGTTGGTCGCGATGGCACAGTCAACCCGCTGCTTCTCGTGGAAGCGTGACTCCAATAGCCGACGTGCCTGCGCCACCTTGTCCGTCGAGACGCGCGAGGTGAGTTCAACCACATCGGAAAATGTCCGGCGATCCCTGAACAGGCCACGAGCTTCGCCAACGCGCCTGCGACCCCCGTATTCCTTGATCGTGTTGCGGACCTCCTCTTCGAGAATACGGCGCGCCCCGCCCAGTTCCCGCAGGCTGTTGAAGTAGCCGAGCACGGTCATATACGGATCGGCGGGATTCGCGTGGTTGGCGTGCCCGCCTGCATCGCGGTAGGCGCGTTCGGCCGCGCCCATCAACGCCAGCCAAGTCCTGCGCATGACGACCTTGGGATTGCGACCTGGCGCCGCAACGCCGAGGTATAGCCGACCGGGTGTTTCCGACGCGGGTGCCGTACGGGCAAAGAAAGAGTCCTGCCGACTCGGTCCCGGAGGCGGGAAGACTTCGGTGATCGACCTCGCGAAGAGCGCCTGGATCTGGTTGGCGGCCTGGCGGGCCGTGGCCGTGGAGGCGACGATCTTGGGACGCACAGGAGGCTCCGCGCCGTCTCCGGAGACGCTGCGCAGACACAGTGCTTCTATCGTGGTCTCGTAGAGCCCCACCATGGTTCCCAGCGGCCCTGAAATCAGGTGCAGTTCGTCTTGGATCACCAAGTCGGGTGGCGCCAGCGGACGAGCCAGCCTATTGCCCGATCTTGGTTCGGCAGCGTTGTAGAAACCCGTTTCGTCGTAGCGATCCGCACCGCCGAGCAGCGCACCCGTTTCCGCGCGCCAAGGCAGCGACGCGAACTTGTCGACCGTCGCAATGAGGAACGCCGGTAGGCGACGATAGATGGACTCGTCCACGGCCACTATCGGCAGCGGTCGGTCGCCCGTGAAGTCGCAATCGAAGTTGGTGCAGACAACACGCAGTTCGCTCGGCTCGTCGTCGTTGGGCAGCAGGTTGAAGGAGGCCGCCTCGAACCGCGCGCCACACCAAGGACAGTTCTCCAGTGGAATGGGCGACGGTCGTCCCTGCGGGTTGGACTTGAAACGCCTCGTCTTGGCACGGGCGGAGTCCGAGCGGTTGTCGCCGCGCCTGCCCATGAAATTCGGGGTTGCCGCCTTGCCCACCCACAGCCCAATCTCGAACGGCCATTCGCCGTAGCGTCCCGGATCCGCCTCTCGTTCGAGTTCCAATGCGCAAACGAGGCCAGAGGCGCGAGCGAGTTGATCCAGCGTGAGGAGGCGGAGGGTGTAGCGCATGATCACCGCGACACCGGCCGCGTGGGGACCGTCGTCGCCCGCCCCACGGGTTCGTAACCTTCGCAACACCATCACGAAGGCAGCTAATCCAAGGTAGGTCCTCGGTCTTGCCGCCACCGGTGGGGAAGAACAACAGGTCAACGATCTCGCGCTCGGGATCGTGCGGATCCACGACTCCCGGCAAGTTCAGGAGGACGAACGCGAGCTGGAAGGTCCGCCAACGAGGACCCTCGCCACCGAACTCGTCGGACAGGCGTTGGCACAGCGCACGCGCAACGGCCCGGTTCGCCACGCGGAAGGCATCGAGCGCGTCTTCATCCACCACGAGAGCCGCAATGCCGCGTTCCATTCGATCCGCAGCATGCCCGGCGCGACGGAGCAGTTCGTCGGCAGTGTTCCGCCTCTCCTCGTTGAGATCGGCCATGTCTCGACGCTTCAAGCCAATCCACCGTCGGTACTC